>NZ_JBYJAU010000067.1:0-502 GCF_057802535.1 Campylobacter sp. DY7 | reverse complement strand
CGAAAGTGCGCGATCGCACCGCGACGCAGCTGCTGTACGTCGTGAGCCCCTGGGCGATCCTGGTGTTCTCGGTCGTCACCGCGTGGTGGAACGCCTCCGCGCACAACTGGGGGACGGCCGCGTTCGCCGGGTTCAACTCGATCTGCGCGGCCTGGGCCATCGTCGAGAACATCGGGGTGCGCAACTCGATCGTCGACATCTGGCTCGGGTTGACGAACTGGATGTGGGTGCCGGTCGCGTCGGGCGGGGCCGGCACGGCCCCGGCGGGGGAGGACTTCGACTGGGAGGCGGCGCTCTATCACGGCTACCCGGCGGTCGGCGATCGGGCCACCGCACGGACGACTCCGCCCCGCCTCGAGGTGAAGACCCCTGCCTTCCCGACGACGCTCGATTCCGGCATCCGATGAACTCTCGCGTCAGCTACGTCTCCCCACCCGCCCCGGGACCGCACGACGGCAAGCGCCTCTCGCCCTGGCGCGTGCTCGCGGGTCTCGTCATCGTC
>NZ_JBYJAU010000066.1:0-504 GCF_057802535.1 Campylobacter sp. DY7 | reverse complement strand
CTTCGTTGCTCGCGACTTGGCGTTGTGTGCCTCACGGCACGGATCGCATCGGCATCCAACGTCGTAGCGATAGGAGGTTCCGTGAACCACGTTCTTACCTGTGAGACTGCCTTCGGTTAGCACCTTGCGGAGATATCGAGCATGAGTGACGCGGTTGGCCTCTTTGCAGGGAGCACACCGGCAGCCATGGTTGCCGTACCCGTTAGCGGTTCCGTGGCGCGGATCATCGTCGCTCAGGTCAGCCATCGTCCGATTCCATCTCATCGGCATCGGTCTCGCCGTGCGGGTCCGAGGCTTCAAAGAGCACTGTGCCGACGAGCTGCTCCATATTGATGGAGTCGGCGGCGGGTGTCGGACGCCCCTCCGCATAAGCGAGTCGGTCGGCTGACAGGAACGCAAGGCGTACTGCCTGAACTACAAGCACACGCCGAAGCCCGTCGGTAACCTCCCCGCGTTCGCGGGCGACAGCAGCGAGACGAGCGATGGTTTCTGCGCGTCGCGCAA
>NZ_JBYJAU010000065.1:0-508 GCF_057802535.1 Campylobacter sp. DY7 | reverse complement strand
CGGTCGATCGAGGCGGTCCACTGCGCGATGGAGATCTCGTCGATGGATGCCGGCTCGTCGGGGTTCGACGTCGATGTCATGCCCGCGTTGTTCACGAGGACGGTCGGTGCGCCGAAGGCGTCGAGGGCGGCGGCCAGAACGGCATCCACTCCGTCCGCGCGGGTCAGGTCGGCGGCGACGCCGTGCGCATCCACTCCGGCGGCGCGCAACTCGGCGACGCGCTCGTGGATGCGATCCGTGGTCGAGGCGACGACCACGCGCATTCCGGCCCGGCCGAGGAGCAGCGCCGACGCCATGCCGATCCCCTCCGGACTGCCCGCCCCGGTGACGATGGCGATGTCGCTGGTGCGCTCGGTCATGGTGGGTCTCCTTCTCCGTCGTTCCATCCTGCCCGCCCCGAGCCACGGCTTTTTCGGGGAAATTTCGGATGCCGTCGCCTGATGTTACGAGTTAGTGAATGCTGTTGACTAGGTCATCCACTATCGGGATACTCGGGGAAACCACGCAA
>NZ_JBYJAU010000016.1:0-30674 GCF_057802535.1 Campylobacter sp. DY7 | reverse complement strand
TTTTTATTGCATTTGTTCTGGTTTTTATGGTTGGTTGGTAGGTTTTTATTTTTTTAGTGTTGTTATTTTTATAAAATCATTTAATATTATTATAATTGCTTGAAAAACTATATAGGAAATTTTATGATAAATCAAGCAACTGCAACTATTTTTGCTGGTGTAAATGGTGTTGGAAAAACGACTTTATATTTTTTAGCACAAGAGAAAGGAATAAATTTAGGTTATCGTATAAATGTGGATGAGATAGCTCAAAGTATTGGAGATTATAAAGATAATAAAACTCTTATTCGTGCTTCTAAAATAGCTTTAACAATGCGTAAGGTTTATACGAATGACAGATTTAATTTCAATCAAGAAACTACGCTTTGTGGAAAAGCTATATTAAACCTATTTAAAGAGCTAAAAGAGAATAATTATAAAATAAATTTATATTTTATAGGACTTGATAGTCCAAAAACAGCAATAGAGCGTGTAAAGATACGAGTTAGTAAGGGTGGGCACGATGTAGAACCGCATTTAATAAATAAAAGATATTATGAAAGTATGCGAAATCTTTTAAAGGTTATACCATTATGCGATGAAGTTTTAATTTATGATAATACGCAAAACTATGAGCTAATAGCAAAAATAACAAATGGGGTGATGGATTTACAAAAAAAGTTAATTGGTTTAATAATTTATTTTTAGAAAAAACAAAATCTCAAAACTAATCTTATTACAATAAATATAATTATTCTAATAGAATATATGGTTTATTTATAAGATTTTAATTTAATTTAGAGCTTGAAAGAAATGGAAATGAAATTTCGTCACCCCAATTAGACCAGCATATCTTTAAAATCTAATTCTAGCAAAACATGGTTTGTAAATAATTTTCTAATTTAAAAAATAATATGAAGTTTATTATTAGATATAACTAGGAAAATTTTAAAGAATTTGAAATAGAAATTGGATTAATATTTTTTTAATATAAACAGCTATTCTTGTATTGAATTTTGCGATTATTTAGGTTTTTGTTTGCTCTAATATTTTTTAAGTTTGGTTTTTTTAATTTATTTTCACTTATTGTAATAGTTTAAATAATTTTGCTTTTAATTGATTTTTTATATAGTTAATATTGAATAAAATGCTTTATATTTTGATTTAACAATAAAATTTCATATAAATATAAATAATTTCAATTTGCGTATCTGTTTATTGTTTATATGTAAACATTATATGTATTTTTATATTTTATAACCTTGTTTTCTAAATTCATTTACAGCGTATTCTCTTGCTTGTTGTCTAATTTTTTCAAGTTGTGTAGCAGATAAATCAGGTCTAGCTTGTCTAACTTTCATTAGTTCAGTATTAACCATCTCATCTACCCACTTATTAACTTGTTTTTTACTGTATTTTTTTGTAGGATTAGGGTTTTGTTTTTCTCTTAGATCTTTTCTAGTACTTGCTTCACAAATTGGTGTAAATATTGCACATATAAGTCCGCCTATTAGACACACTGCTAATAAAGGCAATGACCATTTAACTAGAAGCCACACGCCATACATTATCCCTCCACTGATTAAAAGTGGAATTGCCGATATTAAGTTATATACAATTATAAATAATCCCATTTTTATTTTCTCCTTTTTTAATTTTTATAAGGTGCTAATGAATAAGTATTTTTCTAAAATTTTAGTGTTTTAAACACTTATAGTATTAATTATAATATTGTTTAAAACACATAAATTATAAGCCTAATAACAACTAACTCAATTGATAGAACACATAGCCACCATTATTTATAACACTTTCAGCTGCTTCAATATCTTTATCTATACCTGCACAATGTTTATGATATAGATCTGTTGCTGTTATATCTTCATCACGATTTGTTTCCCCAAAAAAGCTAAGATCTGTAAGAAAACCATTAAGTTCTAATAAGTCGTTTTCTGTAATTAGTATTCTGCTAAATTCACTTTTACCATTTTTGCGTTTGCAAAGATCTTGCAAAAATTGTTGCAATATAGGGCTAATATAATAACCATATTCTACTAGCTCAGCATCTTGTGGCCATTCAAAATCTACTTCTGTAGTAGGTTTTTTCTTTGTTTTATACATAGTTATGATCGTTTCCATTATTTTTCCTTTAAATAAAATTTATTATAAACCGTTATTAAAAACAGGATTTGATATTTATTATACCCCCCCCCATTCTTAATTTTTACTTAAATAGCAAATATAGTTTTATACAATACGGCATTTCAATAATATATAATCCATAACTAGCTATTACTAGGAAAATTTTAAAGAATTTGAATTAGGAAATTGAAAATTATTTTTTTAATATAAACAGCAGTTCTTTTACATGAATTTTGCGATTATTTAGGTTTCTGCTTGCTCTAAAAGTATTATATTTTTGCTCTAATACTTTTAGCTTACCCATTTTTGAAAGTTTAGTTTTAAACTCATTTTCGCTAATTATTCCTTCGTTGTTGTATGAGATTAGAATAATTTTTGCTTTTAGTTTATCTATTAAATCAAAAAAACTCTCACTAGCTTTATTTCTAGAATTATAAGCACTTTTATTCCAGCCTTGTGCTATGCCTGAGATTTTTGAAATATCTTGTGGTTTTATATAATTTGTAATTAGATTTAGCATAAAATAATTTGAGCCATAAGGATGTTCATTATATGGCGGGTCAATATAACATAAATCACAATCAAGTTCATTAGCTAAAACATTAGCGTCCTTTTGAAATACACTAAAAGGTACATTGTAATTTGAAAAAATTGGCATAGGCAAAGTCATTTTCGTAGTAATCCTACTAAGTGCATTCTTGCCTTCGCCACCCCATTGTCCTATGCCGTTTTTGTTTTTATAAAAGCCTTTAAAAACTCCACTTGTATTTACATTTACGCTTGAAATATATAAAAGTGGAGCTAAAAAATACTTTTTGTATTGATGATTTTCTAAAAGCATTCTAGTTGTATCAATAAAACTTGCATTATAATTTGTATAAAAAGCTCTATCAACTTTTTGTATATTTAATTCATCTTTTGGAGAATAAAGCTCTCTTATAAAGCCATTTTCGTTTAAATTATTTATGATATTTTGGCTTAATATTTCATGTTCTTTTAAAAGCTCTTTATAAAAATCATCATTTATATTTGATAAATAGCATTCATTTATTGCTTTGCTATAACTTTCTAAATCATTTGCTATTAAATAGCTTGAGTGTTGTTTTAAAAACCTTGCAACTATTCCACTTCCACTAAACAAATCAACCGAGCTTAATTTATCTTTTTTAAGCTCGGTTTTAGCAAATTCAACGCCTGTGCTAATAAAATCTAGCAAGGAGCGTTTGTTGCCTAAATAAGTAATTATTTGTTCGCTTAAATAGGCTTTATTTTCTTTCATTAAAATGCTTTTTTAGCAAGATTAATTACAGCTTCGTTAAACTCAGCAACCTTAGCAAACTCTAATCCTTGAGCAAGTGCAGCAGTGCCGTATGCAAGATATGCTAAATCTTTTAGCTTTTCATCATCATTATTGCTTATTAATTTTTCTACTAATTCATGCTTTGCATTTAATTGTAAAACGCCTTTAGCATTCATTTTTTCTCCACTAAATTGAGCCATCATTTTAGCCATCATATATTCTTGATCGTTGCTATCATATACAAGGCTTGATAATGAGCTTTCTAGGCTATTTGATAATACTACTTCTTTTACATCGCTTTTTAAGATTTCGCTTAATTTTTCACAAAAGCTTTTTTGCTCTTCGTTTAAATCATCTTTTTTGATTTCGCTTACTTCGTTGATTGCTTTTAAATCATAATCTTTATATTTATGAACCATTGGCATTACAATTGGATCAATCTTATCGCTTAATAATAATACATTTATTCCGTTTTTCTTGTAGCTTTCAAGTAGTGGAGAATGTTTTAATAATTCTTTGTTTTCGCCTATTAGATAATAAATAGTTTTATTTTCGCCCAAATTAGCACAATATTCTTCAAGTGTTATTTGCTTGTCATCTTGGCTATTATCAAATTTGCATAATGTTAATATTTCATCTTTATTTGCGCTTGGGTCAAATAAAGCTTCTTTTAAAACAGCTCCGAATAATTTATAAAATTCGTTATATTTTTCTGCATCGTTTTTTTGTAATTTTTCTAATTCATTTAAGATTTTTTTAGTGCTTATTTCTTTAATTTTTTTCAAAATTACATTTTCTTGTAAAATCTCACGGCTAACATTTAAAGGTAAGTCTTCAACATCAAGCACACCTTTAACAAATCTTAAATAAGTTGGTAAAATCTCTTCTTTTTCGCTAATTAAAACTCTTTTTACATAAAGTTTTATGCCTTTTTCATAATCTACTCTATATAAATCATGTGGAGCGCTTGCTGGTATAAAAAATAAACTTGAATATTCTAATGAACCACCTTCGCTTTTTGTATGCACATATAAAAGTGGTTCTTTGCTATCATAGCTTATGCCTTCATAGAATTTTAAATAATCTTCTTTTTTAAGGCTAGCTTTGTTTTCTCTCCATAAAGCTTTTGCTTTATTAATTTGCTCAAATTTTAGTTCGGTTTTTTTATCATCACCCTCGCCAACGCTAACTTCTTTTTCTAAGAAAATTGGATACGAGATATGATTTGAATACTTGCTTACTAGACTTTCTATTTTATAAGTATCTAAAAACTCATCATCTTTTAGATGAAGAACTATTTTTGTTCCTATGTTTTCTTTATTTGTTTTGCTTATTTCATAGCCGTTTGTATCGCTACTCCATAAAAATGATTCATTGCATAAAGCTTTTTTTGTATATACTTCAATCTTGTTTGCAACCATGAAAGCTGAATAAAATCCAACACCAAATTGACCTATCAAATCGCTATTTTTCTTAGCATCATCACTTAGGTTTTCTAAGAATTTTTTAGTGCCACTTGAAGCTATTGTTCCTAAATTATTGTTTAAATCAGCTTCATCCATTCCTATACCATTATCTTCAATAATTAGAAGTTTTGCGTCTTTATTAACGCTAATTTTAATACTAGGACTAAAGCTAATTCCTTTATATTTATCATCGCTAAGGCTTAAGAAATTTAGCTTATCGATTGCATCGCTTGAGTTTGATATAAGTTCTCTTAAAAATATTTCTTTGTTTGAATAAAGTGAATGAATCATTAAATTAAGTAATTGATTTACTTCGGTTTTAAATTCCATAATTTCTCCTTATTTAATATAGTTTAAAGCAACATAAGTTGCTATTAGTCCAAATATTAAATTTAAAATAATATTTGCACTAAAGGCAACGAAACCAAATCTTTTAAAAAGCTCAATGCTTTCATAAGATATAGATGAAAAAGTAGTAAAAGCTCCTAAAAAACCAACAACTATTAATAATCTAAAATTACTTAAGCTCTCATAATTTTTAGCAAGTGCATAAAATAATCCTATCAAAAAACACCCTAATACATTGACAATTAAAGTTCCTGCGACAAAGAATTTGAATTCGGAATTACGATTTATAAAAGTGCTTAATAAATACCTAAAAACTGCTCCAAAAGAGCCGCCTAAAGCAACCATTAATATATTCACTTATTTTCCTTGAAATATTCATTAATAGCTTCTTGCATTAAATCTCTTGC
The DNA here is from genome assembly GCF_057802535.1 of Campylobacter sp. DY7. Classification (NCBI taxonomy): domain Bacteria; kingdom Pseudomonadati; phylum Campylobacterota; class Epsilonproteobacteria; order Campylobacterales; family Campylobacteraceae; genus Campylobacter; species Campylobacter sp. DY7. The sequence goes on along the minus strand of NZ_JBYJAU010000016.1, from coordinate 25,032 downwards.
ATTGTCTAATTCGTTAGCTTGCAAAGGTTTTAAAGGTATTATTGTAAGCTTTTTACCTAAGTGAATTGATAGTTTTTTGCTATCTAAAATCTCTTTTGAGCCTATAATTATAACAGGTTGAACCACAACATCAAGCTTAGTAGCTAGCATTGAAGCACCTTTTTTAAATCTTAATAATTCATAGCCATCATTTCTAGTTCCTTCAGGAAACATTGAAATATTTCTATTAGACTCTAGTCTATCTTTTGCTTCGTTAATTACTCTTATAAAATCTCTTGCATTTTCTCTATCAATTGAAATCATTTTAGGTAATTTAATAATATTTCCAAAGAAAAATATCTCTTCAATTTGTTTTTTTGCTATCCAAGCTAAATCTTTTGGATAAACATCTTCAAGTGCGATAATATCAAGCATTGAGCGATGATTTAGAATAATCATTCTAGCGTTATTATCAAATTCGCCTTTTACTTCTATTTTGTAAAAGCATAGTTTTTTAATAAATTTAGCCCATGTTTTTCTAATGATATAATTTTTTTTAGGAAATAAAAACATCAAAATTATTACAATAGCAATGCTTATTGCAATAATTAATGCCAAAAAAATAGTAATGATTTTATTCAATATCTTCATTTTTTACCCAGCCACTCGTATCTTCATCTAAAGCAACTTTAACAAAATCATCTTTTTTTGCTAGAACTTTTACTTCTTTTAAGTTTGTGTTTTTATAAAAAATTGTTGAATTATTTGTAGGTAATATCCTAACATTAGCACCTGCTTTTAATTTGGCATTGCTAAATTCTCCACCATCAATAAATGCAAAAGCAATAAATACTAAAGCAACAGCTATTAAAGAAAAAAACCTTTTAAATATAACAACAATTACAAGACAAATTATAGCTAAAATCAAGCTTCCTATTTGTAAATAAAAATTAATTTCTTTTGTAATAGGATTTAAGTCAGTTTGTGTGCTAATTTCTTCTGATTCCACAACTATATTATTTGAATATTCTATAAAATCATTTTGAATTGGGTCAAAATAAGAAAACGAAAAACTTTTTAAATTGTTTGGAAAAATTAGTGCAATAGAGCATTTTGCATTCTCATAATCTTTGCCTACATTTGTAATGCTTTGAGATTTTACATTTTTTAAAGAAAAGTTATTAAAGTTTGTATTTTCAGCTTTTGCATCCATTCCACAAATTGTGCTTGTTTCATCGTATTCGGTGCATTTTAGATTAGTTATTTTTAAATTACTTGCAACTAATTGCGAATAATCTTTATTGAATTTTAATTCATTTATACTGATATTATTAAGACTAATTTTAGCATTTCCGATTTCTTGCGTATTTCTAAATAGTTTAGCACTAATCGAGTTTAATTTAGCATTTGCTGTATTTGCTTGAAAATAAACACGAGTTTTATACACACCATTTTCGCTACTAAATTTTATATCTTTAGTAAGAACTTGCATATCAATGCTTTTTTCAAATTCTATTTGTGGAGTAAAATTAGTTTTATGGTTTGAATTAATGGTTATATCTGCATAAAAAACTTCTTTAATTTTTACTTCACTTTTTGAAAAATTTGCTTCTATTGCTAGTTCAACAAAATCTTTAAATTCTTCTTTAATATTGCTATTAAAACTACTAGCTTCTTCATTTTGATTAAGGTTTGTATAAACTTGAGCATCCATTACGCTAAGCTCCTTAGAAGGAGCTGCAAAAAGTGTTATAGCAAATATTAAAAAGATTAATTTTTTCATTAATTTCCTTTAATTTCTAATATTTTTAGAGCATCAATTGCTGATTTTAATTGAGCGTCATTATTGATTTGTTCTTGGGTCATTGTGTTTTTATCGTTTTTATTTTCTTTTTTGCCATCAATTTTTTCTAATTCATTTTCTAAATGTTTTTTAAGTTCGCTTTCTTTTATACTAAAGCCTTCTTCTTCCATAGTAACTTTTCCTGGATGAACGACGATATCAGGAGTAACACCAACTGCTTGAATGGTTCTTCCGCTTGGTAAATAGTATTTTGCAATTGTAAGTTTTACACCTTCTTTTGCATTGATTTCTCTAATCATTTGAACACTTCCTTTACCAAAAGTTTTCTCACCTACAATAATAGCTCTTTTTCTATCTTGCATTGCACCACTTACGATTTCGCTAGCACTCGCACTTCCACCATTTACTATGATACTAATAGGAATTGTAGTGTTTATCGCAGCTTTTTTAATTGCAATTGTATCTATTTTAGCATTTTCATCTCTTCCTTTTTGAGATACTAAAACTCCGTTATCTATAAATAAATTTAATAAATCAGTAGCTTGATTTAATAAACCACCTGGATTGTTTCTTAAATCAATTACAATTCCTTTTATATTTTTATTAAGTGTTAAAGCTTCTTTTACTTTTCCTACAACATTTCTATCAAAGCTAGTAATTCTTAAATACAAATAATTAGTATTTTCAATATTTTTAGCATAAACACTTTCAACTTTTATAATATCTCTTGTAATCGTAAAATCTAATGGCTTTTTCTCGCCTTTTCTATAAATTGTAATATTAATCTTAGTATTCGGTTTGCCACGCATTTTAGAAACTGCATCATCAAGACTCATTCCTATTGTGCTTTCATTTTCTATCTTTAAAATAACATCTCCTGCTTTAATTCCAGCCTTATCAGCAGGTGTTCCTTCTATCGGTGCAATAACTGTTATTGCATTATCTTTTACTGATAATGTCATTCCAAGACCACCGAATTCTCCGTTCGTGCTTTCTTGAAGAGATTTGAAATTTTTTTCGTTTAAAAACGCTGAGTGTGCATCAAGATTGCTAAGCAAACCTTCTAATGATTTATCAACTAATTGTTCTATTGTTATTTCATCAACATAGTTTGCCTCTATCATTCTAAAAGTTTTAATTAGTTTAGAAAAAGCTTGTCTTTCTGCTTCTTCATCGGTTTTTGCAAACAACGAAATTCCAAGTGCAATACATAAAAATATTTTTTTATTAAGTTTCACGATAGCTCCAATAAGATTTAAGATAAAGCTGTGATTTTAACGCAATTTTTTAAATACAAGTAAGCGTAAATCTGTAATTTTTAATAAAATACTTAGCACTTTAACTATTTAAGTGATAAAATTTATTTTATACTTGACAATGATACACTAAAGTTATATAATGCGTTCATTATCAATTAAAGGAGATATTATGAATATACAAGAAAAATTAACTAATCAATTTAACGAAACTCTAAGCCAAGCTGTAAGCTTATGTGTATTTAATAAAAACGGCAATTTAGAGCCATTTCATATATTATGGACCATTGCAAATGATTCTACTTCGATACTAAATCAAGTATTTAATAAGATAGGAATTGACAAAACTGCAATATCACTAATGTTAAAAAGCAAAGCAGACAATTTACCTAAAGTAGATGGAGTTAATGCTAATAATATTAAACCTAGTAATGCTTTATTAAATTCACTTGAAAAGGCTATAGGTTATGCACTAAGTAAGGGTGATAGTTATTTAAGCACCGATATGTGGATTATCAGTGAATGTGATAAAGGCGGTATTTGTGAGTTATTAAAAGATTATTGCGATTTATTAGTTTTAAAAAGCGAATTAAATGCTTTAAGGGGCGATAGAAAAATCACTGAAAAAGAGCAAGATGATATAAGTAATAAAGAATTAGAAAAATATTGCACTAATTTAGTTGAGCTAGCTAGAGCTGGTAAGCTTGATCCAATTACAGGAAGAGATAGTGAGCTTGAGCGTGTAATGCAAATCTTAATTAGAAAGAGTAAAAACAATCCTATTTTATTAGGCGAACCTGGGGTTGGTAAAACTGCTATTGTAGAAGCTTTAGCTCAAGCAATTGCTAATAAAAAAGTTCCAAGTAGTTTAGCAAATAAACAAATCCTAAGCCTTGATTTAGCTGCATTGGTAGCTGGGGCAAAATATCGTGGGGAATTTGAAGAAAGACTTAAAAATATAATTGAAAGTGTAAAAGCAAATCCAAATATTATAATTTTCATTGATGAAATACATACTATACTTGGTGCAGGTGCAAGTGAAGGAAGTATGGATGCAGCTAATATACTTAAACCTGCTTTAAGTAGGGGTGAGTTCAAAACTATTGGTGCAACAACTTTAAAAGAGTATAAAAAATACTTTGAAAAAGACGCTGCAATGCAAAGAAGATTTCAAAGCGTTATTGTAAATGAGCCAAGCGTAAATGATGCAATAGCAATGCTAAGAGGTCTTAAAGAAAGACTTAGCGCTCATCATAATGTTAGCATTAATGATAAAGCTTTGGTAGCTGCTGTAAAACTTAGTAATCGCTATATTCAAGGAAGATTTTTGCCTGATAAAGCAATTGATTTAATAGACGAGGCTGCGGCTGAACTTAAAATGCAAATAGAAAGCGAACCAGCAGCGCTTAGAAATGTAAATAATAATATTGTTAGGCTAAAGGTTGAAAAAGAAGCATTGCTTATGGAAGGTGAAGATAAAAATAAAGAAAGATTAGCAGAAATTGCAAACGAGCTTAGTGAGTTAGGCGAAAATGAAAGAAAATTAAAAATGAAATTTGAAAACGAACAAAGAGTTTTTGCAGAAATTTCTAAAAAAATGAGCGAGATTAATGAATTAACAAATGAAGCAAATATAGCAAAATCTAAAGGCGATTATCAAAAAGCAGGTGAGATTGAATATGGCAAAATCCCACAAGCTAAAAATGAGCTAGAAAATGCTAAAGAAAATTGGAATAAATTAAAAGAAAGCGGAACCTTGCTTAAAAATGAAGTTGATGATGAACAAGTTGCATTAATTTTGGCAAAAATGACAGGAATTAAAGCTTCAAAATTATTAAGCGATGAAAAGGAAAAATATCTAAATTTAGAAAAAAGTTTAGAAGAAAGAGTTGTAGGACAAGATAAGGCTATTAAGGCTTTAGCTCGTGCAGTTAGGGCAAATAAAGCAGGGCTAAGTGATTCTAATCGTCCTATTGGAAGCTTTTTATTCCTTGGACCTACTGGGGTTGGAAAAACTGAGCTTGCAAAAGCTATTGCAAAAGAACTTTTTGATGATGAAAAAGCTTTAATTCGTTTTGATATGAATGAATATGCTGAAAGCTACCGTGTAAGCAATCTAATAGGCTCAGCTGTTGGTTATGTTGGAAGCGATGAGGGCGGACAACTTACTGAAGCTGTTAAGAATAGACCTTATTCGGTATTACTTTTTGATGAGATAGAAAAGGCACATCCTGAGATATTTAATATATTTTTAAATATGCTTGATGAAGGGGCTTTAACTGATAATAAAGGCTTTAGAGTAGATTTTAAAAATACTTTAATAATCTTTACAAGCAATATTGGAGCGGCTAAGTTTGTAGAAATTAAAGATGAAAAAGAAAGAAATGAATTAATAAATAAAGAATTATTAAAATACTTTAAGCCTGAATTTGTTAATAGACTTGATGAAATAGTAGGCTTTAATGCTTTAAATAAAGATTTATGCTTGCAAATTGTTGATATATTGCTAAAAAATACTAGTAATAAATTAGCTGAGCTTGGAATTAGTTTTAAAATAAGCGAAAATGCTAAGCTAGAACTTCTAAATATAGGTTATAGTGATGAATATGGTGCAAGAGCATTAAAAAGAACAATCTATCAAGAAATAGATTCAAGGCTAAGTGAGCTAATTTTGCAAGGGAATTTGAAATCGGAAATTGAAATTGACTTTAGAGAAGATTTCATATTCAACGCTAAATAATCTTATCCCGATTAAAGTCGGGATAATTCTTTTATACCTAATAAAACTACTAAAAAAACGATATTAATCCAAGTAAAATGAAAAATATATTTAAAAGCATGATTTTTATAACTAACCAAATAATATTTATATGAAATTAAACTCGCCATTGAAGCTATCAAAGTTCCTAAAGAGCCTATATTTACGCCTATTAATAATTCTTTAAAATCATTTGTATAATTAGCCAAAAATACACAAGCAGGAACATTGCTAATAAACCATGATAAAAATATGCTGTAATAAAAAATATCAATATTATTAAAATCTATAAAAAAGCTTATATTTTTTACAAAAATAAATAAATTAATAAAAATAATAATAATTCCAAAATCAGCTTTAAAAATAGAATTTTTGTTAGCTAGTAATGAGCCTAATATTACTATTAAAAATCCAAGATAAATATTAAAAATATCTAAAACACAAGCAATTGAAATTATAAAAAATATTATATTTAATAAAAAGATTTTGTTATTAATTTGATTTTTTTCTAAGGATTTGATTTTAATATTTTGATTTTTAATCTTTAAAATAAACAATATTAATAATAAAAAAGAAGCAAAACAATAAATATAAATAGTATTTATAAAATCAATTATGCTTAATTTAAAATGCGTAAATATAAATAAATTTTGTGGATTTCCAAATGGAGTTAGCATTGAGCCTAGATTTGCAGCTAGGGTTTGCAAAATTACAACTTGCATTGTTATATTTTCAACCTTTAGCTCTTTTAATAAATAAATACTAAAAGGAACAAAGCAAATTAATGCTACATCATTAGTAATTAGCATTGAAGTAAAAAAGCATATAAATACCAAAGAACTAATAATTGCTCTTAGGCTTTTGATTTTGTTTAATATAAAAAATGCAAGCAATTTAAACGCACCGATTAATTCTAAGGATTTATTAACAGCAATAAACATAGATAATAAAGCTAAGGTTTTAAAGCTTATAAACTCATATAATAAATTAAAATATTCTAAATAATCAATTTGTCTAAAGCTTATTAAAATTACAAAGCTAATTAATGAAAGTATAAATGTAAGTAACATAAGTGTAATTCATTCCGAAAAACGGAATGAATATTAATAATCGTCTTTTTCGCTTACTTGATATTCAAGCTCTTCTACTCTATCGCCTAATTCATAGATATCTTGCTTTAATTTTTCTAATTCTGTGAAAATCTTATCGCTTGAGTTTTTATCACGATTTGTATTAAATTGCTTGATTATATTTAATTCAGCTTTTAATTTTTCTATTTCGTTTTGTAAATCTTCAATCTTATTTACTTCACTTGACAATGTAGTTTCCTTTGTTTTAGTAGATTTTGCAACCTCTTCAACTACAACTTTTTCTTGCTTTTTAGCAGCTGGTTTTTTTACGCTTTCTTTTTTTGCACTTTCTTTTTTTACCTCTTCTTTTTTAGTGGTAGGTTTTTTAGTGCTTTCTTTTTTTGCAGTTGTTTTAGTTGTTTTTTTGGTTTCTTTTTCGCTAGTTTTTTTAGTAGCCATTTTTTCTCCTTTATATATTTAAAATCCGAATTGTAAAGGCAAAAGGTTAATTATTATCTAAAAATTCGTTAATTTTTTTCTTAACATTAGACATAGCAAGATTGCTGATTTCTCCTTTAAATTTGCCATTTTTATCAATAATATAAAAACTTGAACTATGAGCTACTGTGTATTCTGCAGCACTATCTTGGTAAATATAATCGTATTTAACTCCATAATTTTTTGCAACTTTTTTAAGCTCATCTTCGCTTGGCACTAAGGCTATTGAGTTTTTATAAAAATATTGAACGAATTCGCTAGCGTCATTTGGCTCATCTCTTTTTACATCAAGACTAATAAAGATTATTTTTATATCATTTCTATTTAATTGTTTAATAGCTTCCGAAGCAATTGCCATAGAAGTAGGGCATACATCAGCACATAATGTGTAACCAAAATATATTAATAAATTTTCGCCTTTAAAATCATTTAAAGTATAAGTTTTATCATTTGGCCCTTTCATGCTAAAGTCGTATTTGTTATTAAAACAAGCGCTTAAAAATAAAGTTAATAAAACTATTAATAATTTTTTCATCTTATCTCCTAACATCAAAATCAATAAACAAACCTAAGCTTTTATCTTTACTAAATAGCTCAAGTCTATATCTCATAGTATTTTCAGCACAAGTGCTAAAGACAATATTTGCTAAATATTCATTATCAATTCTTTCAAATTCTCCAACAATATCGCCCATATACATATTAAGTCCATAAAGCCTTGCGTTTAAATCCTTTATCTCATCTAAATTTTTTATGATTATTTTGCTTTCTTCTAAAACTTTTAAAGGTTTTGGCTCAATATTAAATGAAATATCTTTACCTTTATAATTTACAACGCATTCTGTTTGGTTTAAATCACAAGCTAATGGGCTTAGCTCTTTTATTAATTCTCGCTTTTTGGAATTTGAATTAGGAATTAGAAAAAAAAGCCCTAGTAAAACTAAGGCTATTAAAATTATCTTTTTCATTAATGATGCATAGGAACTACTGCTTTTGCAGGAATGTCTTTTAATTTTAGTTTTTCTCCATTGCTAAAGCTTAGTTCTAAATTAAGTTTTGTATCTTCTTTAACGCTATCTTTAATCCCCATAAGCATTACATGATAGCTTTTAGGTTTAAGTTCTAGGCTAGAGTTTGCAGGAATTGTTGCATCTTGTATTCTAATCATCTTCATCATTCCATCTTCGTGAATGTGAGTGTGAATTTCTGTGCTTTGTGCAAAATCGCATTTTGCATCAATTAATTTTACATCTTCGTTTGAATTGTTTTTAATCTTCATAAAAATAGCAGAGTTTTTTGCATTTGGTGGTGTGATTTTTACATAAGGTTCATTTACTTCAATACTACCTGCAAATAAACTTGCGCCGAGGCTTAATGCTAATAAAATCTTCTTCATTTTTAACTTCCTTTTTTAAAAATTTTTTAAGATTATAAATAAGCTATATTAATTGAAAGTTATAATCAAAAAAAGAAAATGCAAAATATTAACTTAGCTTTAAAATTAATTTTTATAATTAGTTCTTAACTTTATTAGGAGCAAATAGTGAAAAAAATCATAATTTTATTATTATCAATATCTTTATATGCCGATAACTTATTGCAACTTTATTTAAAAGATGGAATCAAAGCAGTTGAAGCAAAATTAGAAGCTAGTTTAGCTGATGCAAGTTTTTGGAAAACACAATTACAAGGATTAGACTTAAAATACGGCTATTATAGTAATGATTCTATGATAGTAGTTGTAGATAAAGATAAGCAAAAATTAGTTTTATTTGAGCAAAAAAATAATAAACTAACACCAAAATTTGAGCAAAGCGTAATAACAGGCTTAATGGGTAATAAAAACAAAGAAGGAGATTTAAAAACTCCGATAGGTTTTTATGAAGTATTAAACAAAATGGTTCCACCTGATACTTATTATGGGCCTTGGGCTTTTGTTTTAAATTATCCAAATTTATATGATAAAGTTCGTAAAAAAACTGGCTCAGGAATTTGGATACACGGCTTTCCACTTGAAGGCGATGTAAGATATGATGCGTATAAAACAAAGGGCTGCGTTGTTATGACAAATGATGTGCTTCTTGATTTTGAAGCTATCGTAAAGACAAATAAAACTTATGTTTTAATAAACGAAAAAGGCATAATGACTACAAATGCTGATGAAATAGCAACTCTTTTAGCTGATTTATTTGATTGGAAAAATGCTTGGACAAATAATGATGTTAATACATATTTAAGTTATTACAATGATGATTTTATTAAATACGATGGAGTTAAAATGGCTCAATTTAAAGAGCAAAAAAGAGCTATTTTTAGCAGAAATCAGCAAAAAACAATAAAGTTTAAAGATATAAATATAGCTCCATATCCTAATTTAGAGCAAAGAAAAATATTTAAAATTACATTTTATGAAAACTACGCAACATCAACATATAATTTTAACGGAGAAAAAACTTTATATGTTGAATTACTAAATAACAAAATGTCAATTTTAACGGAACAATGAGATTTATACAGTTTAAATAAGGAGAACAATAATGGCTTTTATTAAGATAAATAAAGATAATTATTTTTATAATTTAAACGAATGCTTAAAAAGAGTTAAGGATATAAATAAGCTAATAATTATTCTAAAAGACAATGCTTACGGGCATGATATAAATATTATTAGCGATTTTGCATTAGAGTTTAATGTAACTTATGCAGCAGTAAAAAATCAAGAAGAAGCACAAAAAATTAAAGATAAATTTAAAAACATTTTAATCCTTTCTCAAATCCCAAAATATTATGAAGCAAAAGATAATTATGTATTAGCAATAAATGATATCAATTATTTAAATTATGTAAAAAAGGGCGATAAAATAGCCCTAAAATTAGATAGCGGAATGCATAGAAGTGGGATAAACACTCATAATCTTGAAGATGTTTTAAAGCTTATTAAAGATAAAAATCTTAAGCTAGTTTCAGCATTTACGCATTATTCAAGCCCGAATAATATAAAATTTCAAAAGCCAAATTATATAAAAATGAAAGAGTATTTAGAGCAAAATTATGATGAAGAATTATTCTTTCATTCGGCAAATTCTAGCACCTTGTTTTTAGGCGAAAATGACATTGATGGTGCTGCTCGTGTTGGCTTAGCTCAATTTGGTTATTGTGATGTTAAGGCTAATTTAAAACCTGTTTTAAGCCTTTGGGCAGAAAAAATCAGCTCAAGAAAAATCCATAAAAATGACAGCATAGGATATGATGAGGTTTTTGTTAGTGATGATGAATTTGTGGCTGCTAATTATGATTTAGGTTATGCTGATGGTTTGCTTTATTATAAAGGCGAAGGCGAAGTTTGTTTAGCTGATGATAAAAGCAAGATATTAGGCAAAATTTCAATGGATAGCTTTAGCACTTATGATTTAGAAGATGAAGTTTGTGTATTTGATGATGCTTTAAAATATGCAAATTATTTTAATACAAATCCTTATGAAGCCTTAGTTAGATTAAATCCAAATATTAAAAAAATCATAGTTTGATTAGGAATTTAATTTCTTATTTCGTAATTCTTTTAATTTTTAATGTAATTTCTAAATAAATTTAAAGGAATTTGAAATAGGAATTTCATTTTTAGAAAAGCTTTTTTAAAAAAAAGTAGGGACAAACTTTACGATAGTTTTTACATATCTTTTTTTTAAACTTTTTAATGCTAATTGAACGAAATTTTGCCTAACAACCTTTTTTTATTTCATTTACAAAAAAGCTAAATGAGTTTTAAAGGTAATTTTTTTATTTTTTGTAATTCCTATTTTAAATTCTTTAAAAGATATAAGTGTTTATTTATCTTTTAATTCTCCTTTTTTATACATTGGTTGAAATTTATTAACAATAACATTAAGCATTCTGTATCTTATTTCCTTATCTTCTGGGCAATATTTATGTAAAGCATATAAATAGTAAATAGAATCTTCATAAATATGTCTTATGTATAGCTTACTTTTATCTGTAAATAAAATAGCTTTTTTAAAGTATTCATTAATTTTTATTGTATCTGTAGCATTACAAATATAATCAGGTAAAGGTATATTAGTAACATCTATTTTTGAAGTTCCATCGTAGTAATTGTTTTCACTATAATATTTATATCCAGAAGTACCCAAAAGATCTATTATAGTAGATAGGTATAGTCCATAATTAAATTTTTTCTCTGCTTGATATGTATAGTATTTATTAAAAGCTATATTTAAAAGCTCATAAATTTCACTTGCTTTATCATAATCTTTTGAATGATATTCATAAATTCTACTTGGTGTATTAGAAATATATATCACAACCAAACCAAGCATATTAGATAGTCTATATTCTGTCATAATATCTACATCATAATAAATATTGCCATAAGGCACTCTTTTTATCATTTCATAGATTTCTTGATAATCATCGTAGCTTAGCTTGTCTAACATACTATAATCTTGTGTTTTATTAGTTAAGCCATACATGCGTTTATAATATAAAACCCACCACATAACATCTTCAATACTATCATCTGGCAAGAGCTTTTTACCTTCATCATAATAATTTTTAGCTATATTTAAAAAAGGTCTTACAATAAAACTATCGTATTTAAAAACAATATTTAATGTATTTGCAATATCTATAAATAAATATCCGGTTAAAAACTTCTCACTTGCTTCTGGGTTTTTGCTGTATTTTTGTGGATTAAACCCTAATAAATATGAACTCATAATTAAAATATATAAAAGTGGAATTATTATAAAAATAATAAATAAAGCTTTATATAAAATCTTTTTAAAATTAAATTTAAAATTAATTATTTGATTTATATTCATATTTAACCTTGTAAAAATAAGGTTTATTATAGCAATAAAACTAGAAATTATGTTTTAATAAATATTTATAATTCCTATTTCGTAATTTTTTAAAAAATTGTGGAATTTGAATTAGGAATTTAACCTAATTCAAATTCTTTTTACATACTCATTAAGCGTTTATATGTAGAAATCACACTATCAGGATTAAGCGACATTGAGCTTATTCCTTTTTGCTTTAGCCAAATTGCTAAATCTATATGATCGCTTGGACCTTGTCCGCAAATGCCTACATATTTACCTGCTTTTTTGCATGCATTAATCGCTCTTTCTATCATAAATAAAACAGCCTCATCTCTTTCATCAAAGTCAGCTACTAAAATATCCATTCCACTATCTCTATCAAGCCCTAAAGTAAGTTGGGTTAAATCATTACTTCCTATGCTAAAGCCATCAAAAAATTCTAAAAACTCATCGCATAAAATAGCATTAGATGGAACTTCGCACATCATAATAACTCTTAAGCCTTTTTCTCCACGCTTTAAGCCGTTTTTTGCTAAGAGATTGATAACTGAGTTTGCTTGAGAAAGAGTTCTTACAAATGGCACCATAATTTCAATATTTGTTAGACCCATTTCATCTCTTGCGATTTTTAAAGCTTCGCATTCAAGCTTAAAGCATTCAGCAAAATTAGGTGCTAAATATCTACTTGCACCTCTAAATCCTAGCATAGGATTTTCTTCGTGCATTTCGTAAAGCTCTCCGCCTAATAATTTTCTATATTCATTAGTTTTAAAATCACTTAATCTAATAATTACAGGCTTAGGATAAAAAGCAGCTGCAATTGTAGCAATACCTTCAGCTAATTTTTCTACAAAAAAGCTTTTAGGATTTAAATAACCTTTCATAGCATTATCAATCTTAGCTCTTAATTCATTATCTATTTTGTCATAATCTAAAATAGCATTTGGATGAATTCCTATGTGATTATTTATAATAAACTCAAGTCTAGCAAGTCCTACTCCATCATTTGGTATTTGAGCGAATTTAAAGGCTAGAGCAGGGTTGCCTATATTCATCATAATTTTTACATCACAATTTTTAACTTCAATTTCTTCTTGCTCTTTTATTTCATATTTTAAAGCACCTTCATAAATTCTACCTTCATCTCCATGCACGCAACTTACACTTACAATTTCGCCATTTTTTAATACACTTGTAGCATTGCCAGTGCCAACAACTGCACCAATTCCTAATTCTCTTGCAATAATTGCTGCATGACAAGTCCTACCACCTCTATTTGTAACAATAGCTGCAGCCTTTTTCATTACAGGTTCCCAGTTTGGATCAGTCATATCAGTTACTATTACATCTCCATCATTTACTAGATTAATCTCGCTTATATCATTTATTACCTTAACTACTCCGACACTTACTTTTTGACCTATTGCTCTACCTGTTATTAATACTTTTGATTCTTCTTTTAGCTCATAACTTACATCTTTTTTCTTTTGTGATTGCACGGTTTCAGGTCTTGCTTGTAAAATATAGATTTTATTATCTAAAGCGTCAAGTCCCCATTCAATATCCATAGGTCTTTTATAATGTTCTTCTATTATTAGAGCGTATTTTGCAAGTTCGTTTATTTGCTCATCGTTTAGGCTAAATCTATCTTGTAAGTGTTTTTCAACATCTACGACTTTTACAGCGTTTTCGCCTAATTTTCTTTCTTCTTTAAACTCCATTTTTATAAGTTTTGAGCCGATTTTTTTTGAAATTATTGCTTTGTGACCCATTTTTAGGCAAGTTTTTGATACATAAAATTCATCAGGATTTACAGCACCTTGCACTACACATTCGCCAAGACCATACGATGAAGTTATAAATACAACATCACTAAATCCACTCTCAGTATCTAAGCTAAACATAACACCAGAGCTACCCTTATCACTTCTTACCATTCTTTGAATGCCTGCACTTAGTGCTACATCAAAATGAGAAAAGCCTTTATGAACTCTATAAGAAATCGCTCTATCATTATAAAGTGATGCAAAAACCAAACGGATTTTGTCTAATACATCATCAATTCCGCTTACATTTAAAAATGTTTCTTGCTGTCCAGCAAAAGAAGCATCAGGTAAATCCTCAGCCGTAGCAGATGAGCGAACAGCAAAAGTTCCTAAACCATCGCTATCTAATTCTTTATAAAACTTTTTAATTTGTTCTAAAAATAAAGGTTGAAAATTAGCTTTAGCTATTAAATTTCTAATTTTTTCTCCACTTTTTGCAAGAGCATTTAAATCATCAGGATTTAAGCTTTTAAGCTCGTTATTAATAATCTCATCTAAATTATTATAAGCTAAAAAATCTTTAAAAGCTTTAGCAGTAGTTGCAAAGCCATCAGGCACACGAACACCACTTCCGCTAAGATTTGAAATCATTTCTCCTAAGCTAGCATTCTTGCCGCCAACAATTTCTACATCACTCATTCTAAGTTTAGAAAAAGCTATAACATATTCCATAACCACACTCCTTTTTGTTAAAATCATTTTATTTTAACAAGTAAGGATAAGCTAATGATAAAAAAGAAAATTGTATTTTTTATAAGTGATGGCACGGGAATTACGGCTGAGACTTTTGCACATTCGGTTTTAGCACAATTTGAAGAAGAATACGAATTCGTTCAGATTAGAGAGCCTTTTATTAATACAGAAGAAAAAGCTTTAAAAGTAGCCGAAAAAATAAATGAATTAGCAATCAATGATATTCCTTTGGCATTTAGCACTTTAATAAATGAAAATATCGCAAAACATATTAAAAACTCAAATTGTGTTTTTATAGATTTATTAGAGCCTTTTGTTAGCTTAATTTCAAATAAATTAAATGTAAAACCTAGCATTAGATATGGTTTATCGCATTCAAGTAATAAAAACTATCAAAATAGAATTGAAGCTATTAATTTCACTCTTGAGCATGATGATGGACAATTTGTATATGCCTTAGATAACGCTCAAATTATTTTAATAGGCGTTTCAAGGTCGGCAAAAACGCCAACTAGCCTTTATCTTGCTATGCAATATGGAATTAAGGTTGCAAATTATCCATTAACCCCTGATGATTTTAAGGCTTGTGCTTTGCCTAGTGCTTTGCTTCCTTATAAGCATAAATTATTTGGGCTTAGTATTGATGCTTATCGCTTAAGCGAGATTAGAAACGAAAGAATGTCTAATTCAAATTATTCAAGCTTAATTAATTGTAAAAATGAAGTAAAAAATGCAGAGTTTTTAATGAGAATAAACAATATTCCTTTTTTAAATATCACAAATAAAAGTATAGAAGAAGTTACGACAACCTTACTTGATATTTTTGATATACATAATTAAAGGCAAATTTTATAAAGTATTTTCCTAATTCAAATTCTTTAAAAAAATCTTGGAATTTGAATTAGGAATTAGGATTATTTTAAAATATCTTGAACGCATTCAAGTGGGGTTTTAAATATTTTATCGCAGCTTTGCTTAAGTGTATTCATATCCGTATATTCAAATAAAGTTACATAAGCATTCACTCCAGCAGCCTTAGCAGCTTCAGTATCATTTAGTGTATCTCCTATCATATAGATTTTACTAAAATCAAATTCTTTTTTAAGCTCACTAACTTCAAGCATTTCAGAGCCTTTTAAACGACTAAGAGCTTTATATATTGGCTCAGGATTTGGCTTACAATATTTAACTTCATCCCCGCCTACAACAACGCTAAAATCATCAAACATATCAAAATCTTTTAAAATTTCTTTAGCAAAATAAACAGATTTTGTAGTAACTAATCCTACTTTTGCATGTTTGCTAGCTAGTTTTACAGCTTCTTTTGCACCTTCTAAAAGACTTGTTCCATCTTTATAATAAAGCTTATAATTTTGTCTATATAATTTAACAATATCAGTTACCTTATCCTTTGAAACTCCAATTGTTTCAAACATTCCTTCAGTAGACATTCCTATTAAAGATTTAATATATTCATCGCTTAATTTAAAATCATAGCTTTCTAAAGCCTTTCTAAGACTTGCGATAATAGGCTGAGTTGAGTCAATCAAAGTTCCATCTAAATCAAAAAATATAATCATTTTACTTCCTTTTTTATTTTAAGCTTAGCAAATTAAAGCTAATTGTATTGACAAATTAAAAAAGAAAATATAAAATCCCATTTAATTGACTTTATCAACTATTAGGAATATTTATGTTTTTTAAGAAAATCACTTATGCAAACAGAAAAATAGTAAGTAAATTAAATGAAATTTTAAAGCCATTTAATGTAAATGCAACTGATTGGAGAGTATTTGCTTATCTTAGTTCTACTAGGAGTGCAAGTCTTAGTGAAATTTGTGAGTTTTATCAAATGGATAAAGCGCTTGTTTCAAGGGTTTGCAAAAAACTTGAAAACTTTGAATATATTGAGTATTCAAGCTCAAGCGATAAAAGAGAAAAGATAATTTCACTTAGTTTAAAAGGCAAAGAATTATATTTTGATGCACATCTATTAATAAGCGAATACGAAAAGCAAGTTAGCATGGATTTAGATTATGCTGAATTTGGAATGTTTATAAATATACTTGATAAAATCAATAAAAAATTATAAGGAGTTTTCATGGGATTATCCAAAAAGTATAATATTTGGAATAAGAACTTTATTTGTGTTTTTATTATCAATTTTGTAATTTGTTTAGTATTTTACATAAGCACCGTTGCAAGCACTGATTTTGCTAA
Organism: Campylobacter sp. DY7; assembly: GCF_057802535.1. Taxonomy (NCBI): domain Bacteria; kingdom Pseudomonadati; phylum Campylobacterota; class Epsilonproteobacteria; order Campylobacterales; family Campylobacteraceae; genus Campylobacter; species Campylobacter sp. DY7. The sequence continues at coordinate 8,087 of NZ_JBYJAU010000016.1, read as the reverse complement.
AAGTGTTCTTAATTCTAGCACTTCAATGGCAGGACTTGCAAATGGTATTTTTGTAATAGGTGCTTTACTTTCAAGGCTTTATTTTGGCTCAATTATTGATAATATAAACATAAAAAAAGTTATGATTATAAGTACATTGCTTTATTTTATACCTAATTTATATTATTTGTTTTTATCAACTAATATTGAATTAATAGTAGCTAGATTTTTTGCAGGGATTTTTTATGGGATTTGCTCTTGTGCTTGTGGTGCTGCGGTCGCAAGACTTGTGCCTAGCAATAAAAGAGGGGTTGGAATAGGTTATTATGCAATTAGTGTGGTATTAAGCTCAGCAATAGGTCCATTTTTAGCTGTTTATTTGGTTGGTTTAAATAAGTTTGATTTATGTTTTATAATATCTTTATCTACTATATTTTTAGCTTTAATTTCAAGTATATTAATAAAGGTAAAGCGTTTTAAAAAGCATAATATTCATAATGTTAAAAAATCTTTTTCTATATTTAATTATATTGAAAAATCAGTTTTAGGTGTAGCTTATGTTGTGTTTTGCTTAGGTTTTACTTATGGTGCGATATTAGCATTTATAAGCTCATATTCAAAAGAGCTTGACTTAATCAAGGCTGGTTCGGTATTTTTTATTATTTATGCTTGTGTTTCGGTGTTTTCAAGACCGATTTCAGGAAAAGTATTTGATAAAATCGGTGCAAATTATGTAATAGTTCCATCTTTATTATTTTTCGTTGCAAGTTTTGCGATATTAGCTTATGTTAATAATCCTTTTATGATGTATTTATCAGCTATTTTTTGTGCTTTAGGATATGGAAATGCAACTTCAAGCCTTCAATCACTTGCAATAAAATTAGCACCTAAGAAGAAATTGGGTCTTGCTAATTCAACCTTTTTTATAGCTTTAGATGTTGGTATGGGAGTAAGCCCTTATCTATTAGGATTAATTGAGCCAAAATACGGACATTCAAATATTTATATGATTTGTGCTTTAATTATTTTGTTTTCTTTAATATTGTATTATGCTCTAGTCATTAGAAAATCAAAGAATTTTCAAAAAGATTTAAAAGATTATGAAGATAATTTTTTAGAAAAAAATCATTCAGAAATTATTATTAAAGATTAGGAGAAAATATGCAATTTAGTGGAAAAAACGTATTAATTACAGGTGCATCAAAGGGAATTGGTGCTGAAATTGCTAGAGTTTTAGCTGGTTTTGGTCTAAAAGTATGGATTAACTATCGCTCAAAACCAGAACTTGCAGAGAATTTAAAACAAGAAATTGAACAAAACGGCGGTAAGGCTGCGATTATTTGTTTTGATGCAAGCGATGATGCTGCATTTAGCGATGCTATAAAAACAATTGTTGATTGTGATGGAGAATTAAGCTATTTAGTAAATAACGCAGGAATTACTAAAGATAAATTAGTATTAAGAATGAGTGAAGAAGACTTTAACGATGTTATTAAAGCTAATTTAAACTCAACTTTTATAGGTTGTAAAGAAGCGTTTAAAGTAATGAGTAAAAAACGCTTTGGTTCGGTTGTAAATATTAGCTCAGTTGTTGGCGAAATGGGTAATGCAGGTCAAGTAAATTACTCAGCTAGTAAAGGTGGCGTTATTGCTATGACAAAATCTTATGCAAAAGAATGCGCTAGCAGAAACATTCGCTTTAATGCAATTACTCCAGGCTTTATTGAAAGCGATATGACCGATGTATTAAGCGATGAAATCAAGCAAACTTATTATAAGGCAATCCCACTTGCAAGATTTGGAAAACCTAGCGAAGTTGCAAATGCAGTAGCGTTTTTATTAAGTGATTATTCAAGCTATATAACAGGCGAGATTTTAAAGGTTAATGGCGGAATGTATGTGTAATTTATTTACACTTTTTTGTAAGAATACTTGTTTAATTTTATTTTAGGAGAAAACAATGTCTATTTTTGAAGATGTTAAAAAAGTTATCGTAGAAGAGTTAGGAGCTGATGAAGCTAGCATTACACCTGATGCAAAAATTATTGAAGATTTAGGTGCTGATTCACTTGACGTAGTTGAATTAATTATGGCTTTAGAAGAGAAATTTGATATTTCAATTCCTGATGAAGATGGTCAAAAAATCGCAACAGTTGATGATATCGTAAAATATATTGAAGCAAAAAAACAATAAGGATTTAAATTGAGAAGAGTAGTTGTAACTGGCATTGGTATGATAAATGCCCTTGGGCTTGATAAAGAAAGTTCGTTTAAGGCGATTTGTGATGGAAAAAGCGGTGTTGGAGAAATTACTCTTTTTGATACTAGCGATTCTAGTGTAAAAATTGCCGCAGAAGTAAAAGGATTTGATCCTTTAACAGTTTTAAATGCAAAAGATGTAAAAAAAGCTGATAGATTTATACAATTAGGTTTGCACGCAGCAAAAGAAGCTATAAATGATGCTAAATTTAATATGGTTGATGGCGTTATAAATGATATTGACTTAGATGAATTTGGAGTAGTTAGTGCTGCAGGTATTGGTGGATTACCTAATATTGAGAAGAATTCTAATGTATGTTTGCAAAAGGGCGCAAGCAGAATTTCGCCTTTTTTCATACCTTCAGCTCTAGTGAATATGCTAGGGGGAATGGCATCTATTGAGTATAAATTAAAAGGTCCTAACTTATCTTGTGTAACTGCATGTGCTGCAGGAACTCATGCTTTAGGAGAAGCTTATAAAACAATCGTTTGCAACCAAGCTAAAAAAATGCTAGTAATTGGTGCAGAATCAGCTATTTGTCCAGTTGGAATTGGCGGTTTTGCTTCTATGAAAGCATTATCAACTAAAAATGATACACCAGAGAGTGCAAGTAGCCCATTTGATGCTAGTAGAGATGGCTTTGTTATGGGAGAAGGCGCAGCTGCTTTAGTTTTAGAAGAGTATGAAGATGCTATCAAAAGAGGTGCTACAATTTATGCTGAGCTTATAGGATTTGGTGAGAGTGCAGATGCAAACCATATAACTTCACCAGCATTAGATGGTCCATTAAGAGCTATGAAAAAAGCATTGTGTATGGCAAAAGGTTTTGAGTGCGGAAAAGATAAAATTAAAATTGATTATATCAACGCTCACGGAACTTCAACTCCTGCAAATGATAAAAACGAAACAGCAGCTATGAAAGAGTTATTTAAAGACGATATGCCTTTAGTAAGTTCAACAAAAGGACAAACAGGACATTGTTTAGGTGCAGCTGGTGCAATTGAAGCAGTAATTTGTCTAATGGCTATGAGAGATGGAATAATTCCTCCAACAATTAATTATAAAAATCCTGATCCTGATTGCGATTTAGACTATGTTCCAAATGTAGCTAGAAAATGTGAGATTAAAACTGCAATGAGTAACTCATTTGGTTTTGGTGGAACAAATGCATCGGTAATTTTTAGAAAATTGGATTAATAAAAATGGCAGCTTATTTAGATTTTGAAAAAAACATTCAGCAACTTGATGAAGATATAGTAAATGCTAATATAAAAGGCGATATAGAGGCAGTTAAAATTCTTAAAAGGAATTTAGAAAAGGAATTAACTAAAACTTATAAGAATTTAAGTGATTTTCAGAAATTACAATTAGCTAGACATCCAGATCGCCCTTATTCTCTTGATTATGTTAGAATTTTATTAAAAAATGCTCATGAATTGCATGGAGATAGAGCTTTTAGAGATGATCCTGCGATAGTTTGTTATGCAGGATATATCGGAGAGCAAAAAGTAATGCTTATCGGAGAGCAAAAAGGTCGTGGAACTAAGTATAAACTTCATAGAAACTTTGGTATGCCACATCCTGAAGGATATCGTAAGGTTTTAAGATTTGCTAGAATGGCTGAGAAATTTAGAATTCCTATCGTATTTTTAGTAGATACTCCAGGTGCATATCCTGGTGTAGGTGCTGAAGAAAGAGGGCAAAGTGAAGCAATTGCTACTAACCTTTATGAATTAAGTGCATTAAAAACTATAATAATTTCAATAGTTATAGGAGAAGGTGGAAGTGGTGGAGCTTTAGCTTTAGGTGTTGCTGATAAACTTGCAATGCTTAAAAACTCAGTATTTTCGGTAATTTCTCCTGAAGGTTGTGCAGCTATTTTATGGAATGACCCAAGCAAGAGTGAAGCTGCAACAAAGGCTATGAAAATTAGTGCAGATGATTTATTAGAGCAAGGCTTGATTGATGATATTATAGAAGAAGGAATTGCTCATAGAAATAAAGAACAAACAGCAAATAATATTCAAAACTATATCTTAGAAAAAATTGAAGAGCTAAAGCTATTGAATGTAGATGAATTAGTTGCAAAGAGAATGCAAAAAATCTTAAAGCTAGGTTCTTACAGCGAAGATAAATGATTTTATTCAAGCAAATTAGCTTGAATAAAATTAGGAATTAATAATGAAATATGTATTTTTGCTTAATATGGGTGGAGTAAATCAGCTTAGTGAGTGTGATGTATTTTTAAAAAATATGTTTAACGACCCAAATATTTTAGGTATCAAATCAAAATTACTTAGAAGTTTTGTTGCTTTTATGATAAGAAAATCTCGTATAAAGCAAATGAAAGAAAATTATAAAAAAATCGGCGAAAAAAGTCCGCTTACTCAAATCCAAAAATCTCTTTGTGATAAATTAAACACAATGCAAAACGAATTTAAATTTGATTTTATTTCTACTTATGTTCCGCCTTTTGCAGGTGAAGTTTTAGCAAAATATGATTTTAAAGAAGATGATGAAATTATATTATTTCCTTTATATCCACATCATTCTATAACTACTACAACTTCTTCTTTGCAAGATTTTTATAAACATTTTAAACTAAAAAATAAGGTAAAAAAAGTTGAGTATTTTTATGAAGATAAAGCTTATAATGATATTTTAATAAATGAAATTAATAAGCAAAAACAAGCAGATATTTTGATAATTTCAGCACATTCTTTACCTATAAAGACTATTAAAAATGGTGATTTGTATGAAGAGCATATTAAGGCTCACTTTGAGATTTTAAAAAATCATTTTAAAGATAAATTTAAAGAAATTAGACTTGCATATCAATCAAAACTAGGCCCTATAAAATGGCTTGAACCTGCTTTAAGCGATGAATTAAACACGCTAGATAATAAAAGTGTTTTAATATTTCCTTTATCGTTTTGTATTGATTGCTCTGAAACCGTGCTTGAGCTTGATATAGAATATAGACATCAATATAAGGGCGAATATGCTGTATGTAAATGCCCTAATGATAGTGATGAATTTGCCGAATATATTTTAAATAAAGTTAGAAGTATTCAAGGCAAATAATTTAGCTATTTTATTTGCTATTGTGTTTTAGTAATTTAAATTACTGAAGTTATTTTCGGCTCTTTGGGCTCACTTTACTCACTTGGGTTACTTGGGTTAATGATAATGATTATAAATACATAAAATATTTAACTCTTACAAGAAATATAAATGTTTTTTAATCTTTATGCTTGATGATAATAAATGCCTATTTTCTACACAAGCAAAGCTTACAAACATTATAAAATCAAGTAATAAAAACCCATAAAAGTAATTTAAAATAATTCATAATACAAAAGTTTCAAGTCATAAAATATTTTAATTTCCGAATTCAAATTCTTTATCAATTTAACTTTTTTAATACTACATATCAAAATCCTAATTTAGCTATATATTAATAATTTTAAAGATTTTAATTATAAAAATATTATATATTTTAAATTTTTTAAAAATTATTTTAATTAATAATTAAGACTTATTAAAGTTTATTTAGTTAGTATTTGTTCTTATTTTAAACTCTCTTTCTTCAAATAATACTAGTTCAATGGGGGGGGGTATTATCTCGGAGGGAAAATGAAGATTACTACACGAATTATCTTATCTATTTTAGTTGGCTTAGTGCTTTTGTGTTCTAGTATTATTGTTTTGAATTTAAATTCAATGGAAAAAATCAATACTTTTTCAAACGAAAGTTTAAATGAAATATCACTAGAAGATGCGAAAAAAACTGCTATTTCTGCCGTAAGTCTTACCATATCTATGTCAAATGAAATTTATACAGATTTTGCAAAAGATGGCTATGATATTAATGAATACGAAAGAAGTATGAAAATATTTTTATCAAATATTGACTTACAAAACAAGACAGTTAATTTTCTAATCACAAACTCAAAAGGCGATTTTATATCACATTATCATAAGGAAAAAGTAGGCAAAAATTATTTTTATGATAAAGATGTTGATGGCAAGTATTATTTACAAGATATTATAAAGAATGCAAAAAGCGGAGGATTTACTCAATTTGCATTTAAAGATGAAGTAAGTAATAAAATAAGGCACATCGTAACTTATTCTAAAAAAGATCCGCATATAGATTTTATTTATGTTAGTGTTGTTGATTTAGACCAAGCTGAAGAAGATATTAAAGAAATAGATAGAGCAATGGATGAAATCATTTCTAATACAAGTATGAAAACCATAGGTTTTAGCGTGATTTTATCTATCATAATATTAGCGATTATTACTTTTGTAATATATAAATATGTAAGCTTGCCATTAAAATTACTTACCGATAAATCAAAAGAATTAAGCGTAGGTGATGGCGATTTAACAAAAAAGCTAGAAGAAAAAGGCAATGATGAAATAGCACAAGCTAGTAAGGCTATAAATCTATTTATAGATAAAGTTAGAGAATTAATAATTCAAGCAAAAGAAATCTCAAACGAAAACGCATCAATTTCAAACGAATTAGGCTTTACAAGTATGCAAACAGGCAAAAGAGCAGAAGAGGGTTCAGAAGTTGTAATGGGCGTTGTTAAAAAAGGAGAAAGCTTTAAAAAACAATTAGAGCAAGGCATAGAGCAAGCAAATAGAGGTAAAAGTGAGCTAACAAGTGCTACAAGCTTAATTGAAGATATGAGAAAGAATATTGAAGAGCTTGGAAGAAATATAGATTTGTCTTCATCGGTTGAAGATGAACTTGCACACAAGATGAATCATTTAAGCAATGAAGCTGATAATGTAAAAAATATTTTAGAAATCATAAACGATATTGCAGACCAAACAAACCTTTTAGCTTTAAATGCAGCGATTGAAGCAGCTCGTGCAGGTGAGCATGGGCGTGGATTTGCCGTAGTTGCTGATGAGGTTAGAAATCTTGCTGAAAGAACGCAAAGAAGTTTAAGTGAAATAAACGCAACAATAAGCGTTATAGTTCAAGAGATAAAAGATGCAAGCGAACAAATGAATAACAATTCTAAGCAAATGCAAGGCTTAACAGAAATAGCAAGAACTTCGCAAGATAAAATGAATGATATGAGCGATGTTATGAGAAGTGTTATTTCTGATAGTGAATTAATAGTGCAAAATTATATAGATGGCACAGAAGAGATAAACAAAATTATCTCAAGTGTTGATTTGATAAATCAATCAGCTAACGAGAACTTAAGAAGTGTTGAAGAGATTTCAGGTGCTGCAACACATTTAAGTGATATGACTGAAAAGCTAAATAAAAAGCTTAATGAATTTAAGGCTTAAAATCTTGGAATTTGAATTAGGAATTTGCTAATTCAAATTCTTTTTTTATTTCTTTAAAATCCAAAATAAATTAAGTTTGTAATTCCTATTTTAAATTCTTTAAAAGTTTAAGCAAAATTATTGATAATTATTACATTCTAAGAACAACCCAACCAAACTTTACTAAATTTCCCAAACCCAAAAAACTCCAAGCAAGAATTTAAAGTTTAAAAATAAAAGAATTTAAATTTGGAATTTAAAACAATATTTAGACCTTATATAAATTAAAAATCAAATTCTAATTTCATAATTTTTTTATTTTTAATAATTAAACATAGGCTTTTAATACTTTTATATTTATGATTTTTAACCCTAACACTTTCTTGCTTAAGGCTAGGTTGGAGTGGTTGGAGTGGTTGGAGTGGTTTGAGTGGTTTGAGTGGTTTGAGTGGTTTGAGTGGTTTGAGTGGTTGGAGTGGTTTGAGTGGTTTGAGTGGTTTGAGTGGTTTGAGTGGTTTGAGTGGTTTGAGTGGTTTGAGTGGTTTGAGTG
>NZ_JBYJAU010000064.1:0-508 GCF_057802535.1 Campylobacter sp. DY7 | reverse complement strand
ACATTATGCCCAGTCTCAAACCTAGTCAAACCAATCTTATCACTTGTAGTCGCCCCAATACTAGCCTTAACAGTCTCATTTGAATACGCACCAATTTGAAACTCCTTATTTGAAAACGTTCCAGATAGTAGCTTTTGACCGTTGAATGATGTAGTATTACCAATATTATCAAGCTCTTCCATAAGTCTAGAAATATCAGCTTGAAGCGCCTTTCTTGTCTCAGTTGTTTGACCATCTTGAGCTGATTGAATAGCTTTGTTCTTAATAGTTTCAAGTATTTTAATTTGCTCATCCATAGCCTTATCAGCTGTTTGAATAATACCAATAGCATCATTAGCATTCATAATAGCTTTACCAAGTGAACTAGCTTGACTTCTTAAGCTATCTGCAATTGCCATACCTGAAGCATCATCAGCAGCACTATTAATTCTAAAACCTGAGTTTAGCTTTGAAAGTGAGCTATCAATAGCTCTATTGTTCATAGAAGCATTAGCGTGAGCGCTTAATG
>NZ_JBYJAU010000063.1:0-511 GCF_057802535.1 Campylobacter sp. DY7 | reverse complement strand
ACGACGACGACACTCAGGTTCGGTGTGCATCGCGAGCCGAACCGGCCAATGAGCCCGCTCACGCCTTGGTGGATGGGGACGGGACATCTCGTCGTACCGCGCTTCGGTCTGACGTCGGCTGGCTGCAGCCTCACGGCCGCGCGTACTCCGCTGTGACCCGAGGGGCACGCTGTGGGCGGAAGAGGAGGGCGCAGCATGTGCGCCACTCCCCCAGCCCCGCCAACGGCCGCGTCCCGTTCACCGGGGATGGGGACGCTGACGCCACCAGTGCCGTGGTGAGTGGGTCGCGGCGTCCGGTTGATCGTGAAGCTCGGCCGATTCGAGGAGTCGCCCACGGGGATCGGAAGGCAGACCGGTCAGAAGGACGAGGGACGGCTGGCCGAGCGAGGGTGGACACAGCCCGATCCGGATATGGGAGTCCGACGTCGCGTGCACCTGTGCGGGCATGCTGACCTATGTTCGCAGGAGTAGGCCCAGAACGGCCACCGCGTGTGGATACGGTCGCGCGTAC
>NZ_JBYJAU010000062.1:0-513 GCF_057802535.1 Campylobacter sp. DY7 | reverse complement strand
ACAAATCTCTCGCCCGCTAAACAATCTAACAGCTAAATCAGTAGAACTTAGCAGTGGAGATGGTGATTTAACCAAAAAGTTAGTTGATAAAGGCAATGATGAAATCGCTGAAGCTTGCAAAGCAATTAATATTTTCTTAGAAAAAGTAAGAGTATTAATAGCAGAGGCAAAAGACATCTCAAACGAAAACGCATCAATTGCTAACGAATTAAGCCACACAAGTCTTCAAACAGGTAAGCGTGCAGAAGAAGGTAGTGTTATTGTAAATGAAGTTGCAAACAAAGGAACAAACACCAAAGCTAACCTTGATAGTGGAGTTGTTGGTGCGGTTAAAGGTAAAGATGAATTAAGCAATGCAACCAAATACATAAATGTAGCAAATCAAGCGATTAATACTCTAACAGCACAAATCAATCATAGTGCTGATATAGAAAGCTCACTAGCTAGTAAGATAGAGCAATTAAGCCGTGATGCTGATAATGTTAAATCTATTTTAGAAATAATTAATGATGT
>NZ_JBYJAU010000061.1:0-516 GCF_057802535.1 Campylobacter sp. DY7 | reverse complement strand
GCAGAGCGTGTGGGGGACTGGCTCTCCGATCGTCGACATCCCTGTCGCTGCCTTCGTGTCCTGGGGAGCAGCGTGGGGAGCCGGAAGGATCCCGGCTACACGCCGGAACCTGCTGAGCATCATCACCAGCGGCATGTCCGCGATGACGCGCCCCGCAGCCGGCCGCTACCGCGGAGTGACCATGCGGGTGCGCCCGCCCCACTTCGCTGGCGGAGGAACAACGATCGCCGAGCCGGTCAGCGCCACGCGCACCCGCCCCGATGGCGAGAACACCGCCCCCGCACCGGAGGAGCCCACCGTGGCGCAGCCGGTCCTGCAGCAGGTCTCGACGCCGCTGCCGGCGCACGCACCCGCACACGCGGTCAGCGGCGTCGAGCGCCTGCTGCAGCAGCACCACAGCGGCGACTTGGTCCACAATGCTACGAGACTCGCGCTGGGAACGCCCGGCCTGCCGCAGAACGTCGTGCGCGGAGACGGTGCTGAGCCGCTCGTCCACGAGACGGACCGGGATGCTCA
>NZ_JBYJAU010000015.1:0-36409 GCF_057802535.1 Campylobacter sp. DY7 | reverse complement strand
TCATTAATAGCTCTTGCCATTGCTCCGAATTCGTCTTTAGAGTTTAGGTTTATTTTACTTGCGTGTTTGGTTTCGTGGTTAATAAATGCAAAAACTTCAATTAAAGATTTTTGAATAATTTCAATAGGTTTTAATGAGCTTTTTATTAAGAAATATAAAACACCTATAACAACTAAAATAAACAAGCTAAATTCAATAACAGAATTCATAAAGCTTTTATGAATTGTCTCATCTATATTTGCCTTTGGCATAACTGCACAAATATCATAACCTGTTAAATTATCAACAACACAATAAGCTAAAAAATCTTCATTATTTTTGCTGAAAACAAAATTACCATTTTTGTTCTTTTTATAAGACTCATGTAATTTAGTGACGAATTCTTTTTTCCATTCAGGATTACCTAAATCATCTTTATTAGAACTTGAAATAATTTCATCGTTTTTATCAAGAATAATTGTGCTAGAATTTTTCAAAGAATTTGTTCTAGTAATTTCATCACTAAAATCATCAACTAAAATATTTCCACCAACAACAGCTGCTATTTCATTGTTTATAAATACAGGAGCAAAAATAGTTGTAGCCTGTTTGCCACTTGAAACATCTTTATAAATTGATGATAAACTTGCCTTTCTTAATTCATTAGCTTCTTTAAACCATGCTCTAGTTCTTCCGTCAAAATTAGGAATTAATCTAAAGCTTAAATCTGTTTCAGCTTTATAAACATTACCATTTGCAAGACCTATGAAAAGTCCTTGAAAATCTAGTATTTTATTATCATCTTCTATTATTGATTTTATAAATTCAGGGCTTAGGTTTTTTGCTTCTTCAAATTTATTTGCTATCTTTTTTATGTTATTTAGTTTTGAATCTATATAAGTGTTTATGTATAAACTTTTTATGATTATATCGTTACCATTTAATTCATCGTAGTTTTTATTAATAATACCTTTAACACGATTAATTTCATAGGTAGTTAAGATAACTGATGCTATTACAAGCACAACTGCTAAATAAATAGAAATTTTTTGCGATAATTTCATTTCTTGTCCTTACAAATTGAATTTTATTATTGATTATACCCCCCCCCCAATTTAACAAAAGTTAAAGTTTAGTAAAAATTATTATTAAATATAAAATATTTTAAAATCAAAATACTTTACGAATAAAACAATATAATAAAAACTATTACATTATTTTTAATAATAAAACTAAAATTCTTTCATTATTTCCTAAATGTTATTTAAAACCGAAGAGTGTAGATAAAATTATTTAATAAATAATAATAATTATTAATAAAATCAGAAAAAATAAGTATTTTATGAATAATTCCCACAAAAAGTGAGAATTATTCAATATTTTTAACAGCCATAATAAATTGAATTCTATTTTTTACGCCTAGTTTTTGATATATACTTGAAGTTATTGTTTTTATTGTTCTTTCGCTAAGTTGTAAAATCTCTGCTATTTGAAGATTTGATAAACCATCTTTTATGTAATTAGCAACAATCTTTTCTCTATCATTTAATATATCAAATAAATTACTATCATCATTTTTATAGCTTTGATTAATTAGTTTAACCATATTATCAATAATATCAGGCAAAATCCAAACCCCACCATTATTAATACAATTAATTGCATCACTAAAGTGGATTTTTTGCATTCTTGCGTTTGCATATCCTTTTGCATTAGCATTTAAGAAATATTGTGCTTCCATAAAATTAGGGTTCTTTGAAATTGCAAGACATTTAATACCTTGCTCTGATAAAGCCTTAATATTATCTACATTATCACTTATTACAACTGCATCTTTATATTTTACAGCTATTACTTCTAAGTAACTTGTAGAATAAATCCTAAAGTCACTTAAAATATCTTCTAAATATGTTCTTATTTCTTTATCTTCTAAGTTAATTATTACTTGCATTATCTTTCCCTTAAAGCATTTTGTTTTGTTTTAAAAATCGGTTTTAATAAATAATCTAATATTGTTTTTTTACCCGTAACAATATCAGCATTTACTATCATACCTACTTTAATATTTAAAGGTTTTTCATCTGTTCCTAAGTGGTTTTTATCAGTTACTACCCTAACTAAATAAAAGCTCTCGCCCTTATCGTTAGTCTCTGTATCTGCACTAATTTGCATAACCTTACCTTCAAGTCCGCCATAAATACTAAAATCATAAGCACTAACTTTTATAATCGCTCTTAAACCTTCTCTTAAGAATGCCACATCAGCAGGTTTAACCTTAACTTCTGCGATTAATTTATCATCAAGTGGAACAATTTCTGCGATATTTTCACCAGGTTTAATTACTCCTGAAACTGTGTGAATATTTAGCTTTGATACAATTCCATTTACTGGGCTTTTTACTAAGGTTCTATCCACTCTATCATCAAGACCTATTTGGCTTTTATTAATTCTTGCGATTTCTGCGTTTGTTTCGTTTAATTCTTTTTTAGAATCATTTGTAAAATTAAGCTTTATTTCATTTAATGCGGCCTCAAGTTTTGGTAATGATAATCTAGCTTGAGAAAGCTCTCCTCTAATATCGTTTAATTGTCTGCTTATTTGAAGATATTCAACCTCGCTTACGCTACCTTTTTTATAAAGATTATAAGTAAGGTTATTTTGCTTTGAAACCAAATTATAGCTTGTATTTAAATGATTTATTTTTGATTTTAATTCCTTAATCTCGCTTTGTTTTTGTGAGATTTTTTCTTTTAGTTGCTCCATATTTGTATCATACAAACTATGCTCGTTTTTTAAAGTAAGTGGAAAGATTTTTTTAAGCTCATCTTCATCTAAAATTCCTGAATCAAATTCTTTATCATTTGCTTGAGCGTAAAGCCTAATTTTTTTAGCTAATAATTCGCTAATTTTTACTTCACTCTCACCTAAAGAACTCTCAAAGGTTTTATTGTCAATCTTAAGTAAAATTTGTCCTTTTTTAACTACATCACCTTCTCTTACTAATAGCTCTTGAACTATACCACCTTCTAGGTTTTGCACTATTTGATTTTGCCCACTAGGAACAACCTTTCCTTGCCCTCTAGTAATCTCATCAACTTCTGCAACACTCATCCAAGCAATAAGACCTATTACACAAGCAATAATTATATAAAGCATTGTTTTTGTTTTTTGAGAACTTTTTGATAATACTGCTTGAGATAAGCTATTCATATAATCTAAATCATCTTTAGTATAGTTTTTCATCTACTAGCTCCTAACTTTGCTAACACTTCTTCTTTGCTACCATCTAAAATCACTTTAGAATTATCAATTACAATAATTCTATCAACAAGGCTTAATAATGATTGTTTGTGAGTAATTACTATTAAAGTCTTGTCTTTGCAAGCTTCTTTTAAATTACTTATAACTTTTGCTTCTGTTTGAGTATCTATTTGATTTGTAGGCTCGTCTAGTAACATAATAGGAGTATTTGTAATAAATGCTCTTGCTATCGCAATTGCTTGTCTTTGCCCTCCACTAATACCTTCTCCACGCTCATAAACAGGCATATCAAATCCAAGCGGATGAGAATTTACAAATTCGCTAACACAAGAAATATTAGCAGCCTTGATGATTTCTTCATCACTTGCATAAGGTGCTTTATAAACAATATTATCTCTTAAAGTGCCTTTAAATAGCATAATATCTTGAGAAACATAGCCAATGTGCTCTCTTAAATCCACAGGGTCAATTTGTTCTATATCAATACCATCTACATGAATACTTCCTTTACTAGGTTCATAAAGTCCCATGATTAGCTTTTCAATGGTTGTTTTTCCGCTACCATTTTTTCCTATGATTGCTACTTTTTCTCCTGCATTAATCTTAAAGCTAATATCGTTTAGAGATTGCTTTTTAGCTTCTGGATAAGAAAATGAAACATTTTTAAACTCAATTGCTCCTAAGAAATTATTTCTTCTTACAAATTTCTTGCCATTTTCACGCTCAACTGGCATATGCATAATATCATCAAGACTTTTATAAGCTGTTTTTGTTTGTTCATAATTTGATATAAGTGAAGCAACCTGTCCCATAGGTGAAATTGCACGAGAGCTTAAAATTACACTTGCAATTAGCCCACCCATACTAAGCTCCATATCCTTAATCATATAAACACCCATTACAACTATTGCTATTGTGTTAAATTGAACCAAAAAGCCTGTAACCATAGGAATAGAACTTGATAAAATTTTATGTTTTATACTTTTATTTGCTATTTCGCCTGTTGCTTCTTCGTAAATCCATTGACTTGATGATGCAGCACCTAAGGTTTTTATAGTTTCTAGTGTGTTTAAGCTCTCTATTAAAACTCCATTTTTAAATGCACTTGCTTGGTATGTACTTTCAATTGAGTTTTGAAGTGGCTTTCTAATACTAAAGGTATAAATTAAAATTAAAATCATAACAACAATAGGAACAATAACTAAATGCCCTGCTAGAAAATAAATAGTCGCTAAAAAGATTATACAAAATGGTAAATCCACAATAGCAGCTATACTAGCATTTGCAAAAAAGCTTTTTAAGGTATCAAATTCTTTTAAGTTTTGCGCAAAAGAACCAACGCTCGCAGGTCTTGCACTAAGCTTAATATCTAGCACTCTTTCATAAATTAAAGAGCTCATAATAATATCGCTTTTTTTAGATGCTGTTTCTAAAAAATAAGCACGAACAAGCTTAATAATCATATCTATAACATATACTACAAATACACCTAATGCTAGAACCCAAAGTGTCTCGATAGCATTATTTGGAACAACTCTATCATAAACATTCATTGTAAAAAGCGGACCTGCTAAAACAAAAATATTTATAATTAGTGATGCTAATAAAACATCAATATAAATTGATTTTGACTTTTTAAGAGTATCCCAAAACCAATGCTCGTTAGGATTGTTTTTAAGATTATTTATTTCGTTTTTTATTACGAATTCTTTCTTTAAATAAAAAGCATATCCTAAATATTCTTCTTCAATTTCTTTTCTACTTACTAAAGTAGCAGCCCCTTCAAATTCTGGGAAAATTATGCTTAATTTATCATCATCTTGAAAGCTTTGTAAAATACAAGCTCTTTGATTTTTAAGCACTAGAATGCAAGGCAAAACTAATTGTGGTATATCTTTTAGCTCTTTTTTTACTAAAGTACTTGCAAAGCCTGCTCTTTTTGCTGCTCTACTAAATAAAGATTTTTTACTATTTTTTGAAAATAATTCTATACCGCCTAAATTAGTATCATAAGGCAAACCTGCAGTAAGTGCTTCAGCACTATAAGGGTTGTTGTATAGTTTTGTAAGAATTACTAGACAATCTAATAATTCATCTGTTTTTGCGTTAATCATTTTTCTTCCTTAACCTTACTTGTGTAATTTCCTTGAACCAAGTTAATATTTAATTCCTTAATTTTTTTATAAGTTTCTTCATTTTCTATACCTATTGCAATAATTTTTACTCCTTTTGAATTAAGAATAATTTCTAAAGCGTTCTTCGCTCCACTAGCATTCACATCTTCTAATAAATCTAACAATGTTCTAGCCTGAACTTTAATATAAGCAATATTTAGCTCATTTAAAATACTTAAGTTTTCTTTATTTAAAGTAAAGTGATCAAGCCCTAATGTAATATCATAAATCTTACAAAATCTTGAAAATGCGATTAAATCTCTAATATTTAATTCTTTACTCATTGCAAGCTCTAAGAAAACTTTATTATTTTTCTTAGCTTTAAAGATTTTTTCTAATTTAGAATAATTTTCTTCTTTAATTAAATCATTTGAAACATTAATTGAAATTCCTGTTTCAAATTCTTCGCCTAAAGCCTTGCTTAATACATAAATATCTAGCTCTTTTGATAAATTAAGCTCATTTACAATAGGCATAAAATAAGAAGCATTTTTTAATTCATCTTTATATTTTAATCTTAAATATAATTCTTTGTGATATACATTATTATCATTATCTAAAACTTCTTGAGAAGCAAAACAAAAATCATTGTTATTCATAGCATTATAAATAAAGGCTTTAAATTGCTCTTTACCTAAGATAATATTATCAGTATTATTAGCCTTATTTAATGAATAATTTGTTTTATCTTTTAAAAGTAATAAGTCAAGCTCTGATAAAACTTCATTTAGCTTTTTGCCTTCATAAGAAGTTAAAGCACTGCTTATTATAAAGCTATTATCTTGAATGTTAAATTCTTTAAATAATTCTTTAATTTTTTCAAGGATAAGCTTACAATTTTCTTCAAAAGCTAAAGAATTTTCACCTAATATAATAAAATCATTTTCATTTATAGCAAACACGCATTCGCCATCGTAAGCTTTATCATTTTGTCTTAAAATATCTGATAATTTTTCTAAAAACTCAATAGATTTATTAAATCCTAAAATCTTTTTAAGATTATAAGTTTCTTTAATGCTTAATAAAAAGCAATATCCATTTGAGTATTCTTCCCTACTCTTAATAGATTCAAATTTATTTATAAAATACCTTCTATTAAATAGCTTAGTTCTTTCATCTTTATACAATAAATCATTGTATTTATCTAGCGTTTCACTCTCTTTTTCAAAAATATCTTTTACTTTTCCTACCATTGAGTTCATTGCCATTACCATTTTTCTAACTTCTTGTGTAAAAGGTAATTTGTGTTGGATAATAAATTCATGCTCAAGTATTGCTTCGGCTTGTTTTCTTACTTTATTTAATGGTGCTAAGATTGCTTTTAATGAAAAATAAATCAAAATCATTGAAACAACGCAAATAATAAGTAAATTAACAAAAAGTCCTTTTAAGGTATTATAAAGTTGTTCGTATGCAAAAGCTGGGCTAATTTGCACATATAAAGTTCCTATTTTGCTCCATTGTCTAATCTCAAAACTTTCAATAGGAGTATTGATATTTACAAGTTTTACAAATAAATCACTAACTCCAAAAAATACTTTTTCTTGATTTTTTTCATATACAACATTATCTTTAGCATCTACGAATTTTATCTCTTGATAATATCCACTATCAAAAATACTATTAATCATAAGCTCAACGCTGTCTTTATTAATCTCTTCTTGGGTTGCTATTGCAAGACCTAAAGAAGTTGCTGTGTGCTTTGCATTTGCGCTTAATTGCTCATTTATAAAATCGCTTGTTGTTTGATAATTTTTAACACCAACAATAGCAATAATAACTAAAATAAAAATTATAGAACCTAATAAAATTTGCTTAAATAAAGTCATAAATCACCCTTTTTCAAATTATCCAAATAATTTGACCAATCTTTTGTGTATTTTGAAGATTTAGCCGATAACTTACCGCTTGATGCTTGTTGTGCTAAAAATAAGTCCTTAGCATTAAACGATAGCACAGGCTTTAAATCAACTCTTTTATTTGCCCTTTTAATTGAATTTGTATTACTATCTAAAATAAACGGAATATCATCAGGCTTATCGTAATATGCTAAAACCATATGAGAAATCCACTTGCCATTTAGATTTGCATAAACGTATGTAAAAAATAGCTTTTCTTCGCTTACACCTAAATCTAATAAAGTAAGATATTTTGCAATTACGAAATCTTCACAATCTCCAAAGCCTTTTCCTAATGACTCAAATCTATTAGCCCAATAATCAGTCTTACCCCAAGTAATCATATCATCTTGCCATTTAATAATGTTAGGGTTGTTAAAAAACTCATTAACTTTTACTAATTTATTTGCTTCATCGGTATTTTTTATATCTTGCATTAACTTATCTAGCTTTTCAAGTCTTGCAACGGCTAAATCTCCATAAGCCTTTTGCATTCTTGTATAAGTTTGTGATTTTATAAAAGAAGAGCTAAATAAAGTAATACTTATAAAAAGAGTGAATAAAATCACTCTTTTAAAAAAAATCTTACCCATTCAAATTATTTAATATCAGAAATTGCGCAAGCTTTGTTAATGTATTGTCTAGCATAACCATCAACAAAACCTTCAGAAATTACGCCCATATTATTAAGCATTTTGTATTGAGTTAATAATATATTGCTCTTTGTGCTTATTAATTCTTTCGCAGCACTAAAGTATTCGCTTTGAGCATCAAGAACATTGATTAAATCTCTTTTTCCGATTTTAAATTCATCTTCATAGGTTAAAAGTGTTGATTTTGCATAATCTACATAATCATTTAAATAATTTAATTTATCTTTACTAATTTGATATGAGTTAAATGCGTAAGCATTGCTTTCGTGTAATTCTCTTAAAGTTGAATTATAATCCATTTGACCAGCTAATGCACTTAATTTGCTTTTTTCTACATTTAATTTATCTTGACCTTTGTTAAATAGATTGTATGAAAATCTTAAATAAGCACCTGCTGAAGTATCTTTTGTATCTTGTTTTAAATCTTTAAATACCTTATCTTTTGCATAATCAGCTCTTAACTCAAGGTCTAATTTAGGTAAATAATTTCCTTTTTTTACTTTTGTATTGTATTCAAGAGCATTGATGTTTTCTGCTTGAATTCTAATACTTGGATTACATTTCTTACTGATTTCATCTAAGCTCTCAAGTGAGTTTGGAAGTGCATAGGTAAATTCTGGCATTACAAGAGTATTAATATCTACATTCTTACCAAATAATCTTGTAAATCTTGAATGTGCGTCTTTATAATCGTTTTCTGCTGATAAAAGATTATTTTTAGCTAGTGCTAAACGGCTTCCTGCTTGTCTTTCTTCGCTAGCTCTTGCAAAACCAGAGCTTGTTCTATCCTTAATTAAAGCATAAATATCTTCATGAGCTTTAACATTCTTTTGTGCGATTTCTAATAATAATTTTGTTTTAATCATATCTAAATAAGCTTTTGAGCTATCATAAACTAACTCATTTGAGTTTTGAATTACTTTATATGCAGTTGAGTTTGTGATATGATTTTGCTCTGCTTTGCCATTCATATCTTTGCCACCATTGAATAAATTTTCTGTTAAAACAATAGAAGCGTCGTGAGTTGTTCCTGTTCCTTTTTGGTTTGCATTTGTATGAACTTTATGGTTTTTGCTTACATAACCACCATTTGCATATAAATTAAGCATTGGATAATACTCAGCACTAGCAATATCTAAATCTTTTAATGATTTTAAGTATTCTTGTTTATAAGAATTAATTTGTGGATTGGTTTCTAATACACTTGCAATCATTTTATTTATAGTAATTGAATTTGCGTTTTCTACTTTATTAAATGTTGGAATATCTAAGCTATTTTCATTTTCAGCATCTAAGCTATCTAATGCATTTGATACTGATGAGCTTGTTACTTCTACAACTTCTTCTTTTGTAGTATTAGCAAATAATTCATCATTGCTTGTATCTTTAGAAAATTTTGGTTCATTTGGCTTTCTAGTTGTAAAATAAGCGTCTTTATAAATAGAATTAGCTCTTAAATAATTTCTAATTTCTGTAACTCTTGCTTTTGACATATCAGCAGTTTCAACAACTACCGTGTGGTATTTGCTATTATTTGGACTTTGTGGGTCGCTTGCTCTTGCTTTTACTACAAGCTCGTTAGCATATTTGCTGTTTTCTACAACTTTTTCAATTTTAGCTTTAATTTTATTTAAGCTATCATAATCGCTTTTTTTAAAACTAGAAATGAAGATATTATATTCAGCAGCATGCAGACAACTAGCCGCAATAATAGATGTGATTAAAGTTTTTTTCATTTAATTCTTTCCTTGTATTTTAAATTAGATTAAAACAATAACTTTAATTAAAAAATTTTAATATATAAACAATATTTATAGTTTTTATGCAAAAAAATCAAAAATTAACCTATATTTAAGCAATTATTTAGAATTTATTTTATATATAAAATCAAGAAAAAACACTAATGATAAAACATCAGCACTTCCACCAAAACTTAAATTATTTTTAACATAAATATAATTAAGTCTTTTGATTAAGTTTATATAATTTTTACTTTTTTTTGTGCTTAATTTTTTACAAGTATTTTTAACTCTTTTATATTTTTCTAAATCATACTCACATCTTTTAAGTAAGCTTGTATCATCAATGATTGAACTAATATAAAAAAGAGTTCTAAGCTCTTTAAAATCACTTTGTTTATTAAAAAATTCATAAGCTTTAAATGTATTTAAAAAGCCTTGTTCAACCTCATCTCTAATACCTTTTATCCCATAAAGATGAAAACATTTTCCACCTATACTATTTAGGTTTTTATTTAGCTCGTTTTTGCATAAATTTTCGCATATTTGCTTAGTAGTTTTAGAAATATTTATAGGATTTAAATCATTTTCATTTTTTGCACATACATAAATCATAATCGCAAATAAAAACAAAGCACCTTTATGAGTATTTATATTATTAGTGGCTTTAAACATTGCATTTTCTGCAAGTTGCCCTAATCTTTTTAATCTTTTAAACTCATTTCTTTTAGATAGCATTGCAAGTGTATAAAAAGAATCAAAATACCACTTAAGCTCACTAGCACTATCAATAAAGCTTAAAAAGTTCATATCGCTGTGAGAATTTGAATTCGGAATTTCAACAAGCCCTAACTTAGGAGCAAGACTTACTTCATAGAGCAATGCTCTTAATGCTTTGCTTGAAAATTCATTCTTGCAAGGATAATTTAATGCTTTATAAACATAAAAATCATCAAACAAATCATCAATTTTTTGATAAATTTCATCTTTTGTATGAGTATTATTTCTTTGACAAACTATGGCTAATTCATCACACAAAAAGCACTTTCTACCACTTGCTCTAGCCTTAATAACTTCATTTTTAAAATATACATCAAAATCAAATAATCTTGAAAAACTATGCTTATTTTCAAGCCTAATACAATGCTCTTTTAAAGTATAAGCATCATCGCTAATTGTAAACAAACAAAATAAATCATCTAAATAAACTTTATAATTAATAGGGTTTAAAGTCTTAATTAATTCGTTAATGCCATATAAAAATAAAGCCTTAACTTCATCAATATTTTTTACTTTATATAAATAAGGAATGTTTAAACTAAAGCATATAACAGGGCTTTTAAATTCATTTTCGTAAGCTAATCTTTCTTTATATCTTTTTTCTTTTTGCTCTAAAACTAAATTAAATAAATCCAAATTAAATCCTTTTTTATATACTTTATCAAAAATCTTATTTAGGATTATAGATGAAACTATTTACAAAAATTACTTTAACATTTTTTTTAATTTCTTTTATAGTTTTAAGCATTACTTCTACATTTTTATTTTTTCAAAGCAAAAAATTAATTGAAAACGAAATAAGTCATAAAATAGAAGCTATTTCTAAAACCTTAGCAAATAATATAAATCTAAACGATGCTAATCTAAACGAAAATATAAATAAACTAAGCAAAGACTTAAACCTAGATTTTATAGTAATCATTGATAGCTCTTATAAAAGATTAACCCATCCAAATAAAAATCTTTTAGGAACTTTAGTTGAAGGCGGAGATGCTAATAGAGCAATTAGTAAAGCAGAAAGCTATATATCAATAGCAAAAGGCTCATTAAAGCGTTCAATTAGAAGCTTTAGCCCTATAATAAAAGATGAAAAGGTTGTAGGTGCTGTAATCGTTGGTGTTTTTGTTGATTATCTAAATCAAATTATCTTTGAAGAAAATAAATATAATATCGCCTTAGTAATTGCACTAATAATTATAATTTTATTCTCAGCAAAATTATTAAATAAAAATATCAAAAATGTTTTATTTGGTTTAGAGCCAAAGCAAATCGCAAATCTTTTAGCAAGACAAAACGCAATTTTAAAAACCTTAAACGATGGCATAATAGCCGTTGATGACAAAAACACAATAACTCTAATAAACGATAAAGCAAAAGAGATTTTTAAACTAGCTTTAGTAGATGATGATTTAATAGGTAAAAACGCTAATATAATTCCGCATTCAAATATGAATGAAGTCTTAAGCACCAAAAAAGCCGAAATCAATCAAGAGCAAAAGCTAAATGATATAACCATTCTAACGACTAGAATTCCATTCTTTATAGATAATAACTTTGCAGGTGTAGTTGCGTCTTTTAAAGATTTAAGAGAGGTTAAAAAACTAGCTAGTGAATTATTAGATACTAAAAAATATGTAGATGCACTAAGAGCAAATCATCATGAGTTCTCAAATAAATTACATATAATAAACGCTTTAATAGAAAATAATAAATTTAATGAAGCAAAGAATTTTTGCGATGAGCTAATAAACAAAAATCAAGATAATTTAAATAGACTTACATACAACATAAAAGATAAAGTAATATTAGCCTTTTTTGAAAGTAAATTTGCATTCTTGCAAGAGCTAAAAATAAATGTAATTCTTAATAAAAAATCATCACTTAGTAATCTTGATGATATAAATATGCAAAACGATATTATAAGCATACTTTCAAATCTAATAAATAATTCAATAGATGCTTTAAATAATGAATTAAATAAAAAGATAGAAATATTTATAAAAAACAATAAAAACTACCTTAAAATTCAATGCAAAGACAATGGCTGTGGTATAAAAGATAAAGCAAATTTATTTACCAAAGGCTATTCTACAAAAGGAGAATTAAGAGGATACGGGCTTTATTTATGTGCTAAAATTGCAGCTAATTATGACGGCTTAATAAGTGTTAGTAATTTAAAACAAGGTAGTTCATTTAGTGTAACTTTAAGGATTAATAATGATTAAGACAATAATAGTTGAAGATGATTTAATGGTTCAAGATATTAACAAAAACATACTTTTATCGGTTGAGGGTTTTTGTTTAAAGGCTAGTTTTTGTGAAGTAAGTAGTGCGATAAGCTATTTATTAAATAATGAAATTGATTTAATCTTGCTTGATTTAACTTTGCCTAATACCGATGGTATTGAGCTAATTAGAAAAATAAAAAGTGAATTTAATAAGATTGATATTATTGTTATTTCTGCTAGAAATGATAGCTTAAGCTTACAAAAAAGCTTAAATCTAGGTGTAATTGATTATATTCTAAAGCCTTTTAAACAAAATAGACTCGAAAGCTCTCTAAATCAATATAAATTAAGAAAAGAATTATTATTAAGTGAAATAAATCAAGAAAATATTGACAAAGCTCTTTATAAACAAATTGATGATTTACCAAAAGGAATTGATAAAAACTCACTAGCTTTAATAAAAGAAAATATAAAAAATTTCAGCACTTGGTTTAATGTAAATGAGCTAGAAAACTTAGTAGGAATTTCTAAAATATCTCTTAGAAAATATTTAAATTATTTAGAACAAACAAATTACCTAAGCTCAAAATTAGAATATAAAGCCAAAGGAAGACCTCAGATTTATTATAAAATCAATTAATACTTATTTTAATTATTTAAATACTTATTAAAATTACTTAAATTTACAAAATAAAAATTGTTCTTAAAATGAAATTACAAATCATTTTAAGGAGATTTTTATGAAAGAAAAACAAATCGGCGGTGTAAATTTATACGCATTTTGTGTATTTGCACTTATTGTATTTTTAACTTGCTATTTTGGCAAACTTCCTAAGGATATGGTAGGCGGTCTTGCTATTACTATGATTTTAGGAATATTACTTGGCGAAATAGGTATGAAAGTTCCTGTTTTAAAAGATATCGGCGGACCTGCGATATTAAGTATTTTCGTTCCATCTTGCATGGTTTATTATGGCTTATTAAATCAAAACTCAATAGATGCTATAACATTTTTCATTAAGCAATCTAACTTCTTATATCTTTATATAAGTGTTTTAGTAGTTGGAAGTATTCTTAGTATGAAAAGAGCAATTTTAATTGCAGGATTTTTAAAAATGTTTATTCCTTTATTTATAGGAACATTTTTAGCTATTGTGGTTGCTTATTTAATAGGCTCAGTTACTAGCATTGGTGGAGCTCATGCAGTATTTTATATAGCAATTCCTATTTTAAGTGGTGGAGTTGGTGAAGGAATTATTCCACTAAGTGCTGCTTATTCAGAGATTTTAGGAAATGCTGATTCAACAAATATAATAGCACTTCTTGCACCTGCTGCAATGCTAGGAAACTTATTTGCAATCGCTTATGCAGGATGGCTAAAAAATCTAGCTTTAAAAAAGCCACATTTAAGTGGAAACGGACTTTTAGTAAAAACTAAAGAAGAAAATATCAATTCATTAAACGATGATACCTTGCCTTTTGATATTAAATTAATGGGTGCTGGTTTGCTTGTTGCAGTGTGCTATTTCTTAATAGGAAAATTATTAAATATGATAATTCCAATTCCAGCTCCAATTATTATGATTATTATGGCTGCTATTACAAAAGTTTTAAACATAATGCCAAAAAGCTTAGAGTATGGTGCAAATTTTATCTATCAATTTGTAAGCAAAAACCTAACTTGGGCTCTTTTGGTAGGCGTTGGAGTTATTTGGACACCTTGGAAAGATGTAATCGCTGCAATTAATATTGCTTTTATCGTAATTTGCTTTAGCGTTGTTACTACAATGGCTCTTACAGGATATTTATGTGCAAGATTTTTAAATATGTTTGAGATTGAATGCTCTTGCGTTATGGTTTGTCACTCAGGACTTGGTGGCACAGGAGATGTTGCAATTCTAGGCTCATGCAATAGAATGGAACTTATGCCATTTGCACAGATTTCAACTAGAATTGGTGGAGCTTGCACGGTTATAGCTGCTACATTTTTATTTGCACAATTTGGAGTTTAAGATGATTAGCGTTGGAACTATTGAATCAAATGATTGCCTAATAAATATAAAAAAGCATAATAAATTTGAACTCATTTTTATAAATGAAGAAGAAAATCCTTATGCAAATCATATTAAAAACCTAATTAAAAATTATTGCAAAGAGCATTCTATTTCAAAGGTTTTTATTGAGATTAACGATAAAGGTGCTTTAGATTTTTGTATCTTAGCAAGGCTAAAAACTGCGATAGAAAGGCTAGGAAAATGAGAAGAACATTATTATTTATTCCAGGAAATAATGCAGGTAATATTCAAAATGCAGGATTATTCGGAGCTGACGCTATTATATTTGACTTAGAAGATGCAGTAAGTCCTATGCAAAAAGATAGTGCTTTAAATCTAGTTTGCAATGCTTTAAATATGCTAAATTATGAATGCGAAAAAATCGTTAGAATTAATTTAGAGAATGCAAAAAATGATATTTTAGCACTATCAAAAACTAAAATTAATAGCATTTTAATTCCAAAAGCAGAAAATGTAAAAGAGATTAAAGAACTTATAAAATACACAAGGAATTTAAATTCGGAAATTGAAATTTTACTTTTAATAGAAACCCCACTTGGTTTATTAAATGCTAAAGAATTAGCGTTTTTAGACGGAGTTAGTGCGCTTTGCTTTGGAGCAGAAGATTATACAAGCGAAATTGGTGCAAGAAGAAGCGAGAGTGGAGTTGAGATTGATTATGCTAGAAATTACCTATTAAATGTATGTAAGGCTGCAAAAATTGATGCAATAGATACACCTTACACTGATACAAATAATGAAGCTGGATTAATAGCTGATACAACTTATATTAAAAATCTAGGCTTTGATGGTAAATTAGTAATTAGCCCAAGGCATATTGATATTATTCATAATTGCTTTAAGCCTAGCCAAAAAGAAATAATTTGGGCTAATCAAGTATTAGATGCTATTAAAGAAGCTGAGAGTAAAAAAAGTGGAGTTATTTCACTAAATGGCAAAATGATTGATGCACCTATTGTAAATCGTGCTAAAAAGATATTAAAGGAGATTTTATGAATATTGATTACATAAAAGATTATGGAGAAGTTATTCCTTTTAGCGGAGCATTTAATTTAAAGCCTAAAGAAAGATTAGTAAAAAAGCAAATAAAATTATCAACTCCAAATGATAATAAAGTCTATACAAATGTAAAAGAATTAATCAAAAAAACAGGCTTAAAAAATGGAGATACAATATCATTTCATCATCATCTAAGAAATGGCGATAAGGTTGTAGGAATTATTCTAAAAGCTTGCGAAGAATTAGGTATAAAAGACTTAAAATTAGCAATTAGTGCTATATTTCCAACTCATGATTTTATAGTTGATTTCGCTAAAAAAGGAATAATTACTCAAATAGATACAAACTATTGCACAGGAAAAGTTGCAAATGCAATTTCTAATGGCTTGTTTAAAAAAGTTGCTATTTTTAGAACCCATGGTGGTCGTGCTAGAGCAATTTATGCAGGGGATTTAGAAATTGATGTAGCATTTATTGCAGCAAGTGCGACAGATAACGCAGGAAATATAAATGGAACAATGGGTAAAAATGCCTTTGGCTCAATCGGTTATGCTATGCCTGATGCTGATTGTGCTAAGGTTAGCGTTGCAGTAAGTGATACAATTTATCCTTATCCGCTAAGTAATCCTAGCATTACTCAAGATAAAATTGATTATGTTTTAATGGTTGATGAAATAGGCGATCCAAATGGTATTAAATCAGGCACAACAGATATTACAAAAGACCCAATTCAGCTAAAAATTGCTAAAACAACAGCTAATTTAATAGATGAGAGCGGACTTTTAAAAGATGGCTTTTCGTTTCAAACAGGAGCTGGTGGAATAAGCCTTGCAAGCGCTCATTTTGTAAAAGAAATTATGAAAGAAAAGAATATTAAAGGCTCATTTATTATGGGTGGAATAACTGCTTATTTAGTTAATTTATATAATGAAGGTTATTTTAGTAATATTTTTGATGTTCAAGGATTTGATTTAGAAGCTTTAAAATCATTACAAACTAATCCTAATCATTACGAAGTTAGCTCAAGTTTATATGCAAATATTCACACAAGTTCTCCTATCGTAAATAGACTTGATTGCGTTGTTTTAGGAGCTACTGAGGTTGATACTAGATTTAATACTAATGTAATGACAAGCTCAAACGGGATGATTATGGGTGGAAGTGGTGGTCATAGCGACGCTGCTGCAGGTGCAAAACTAGCAATAATTACTACTAATTTAATTAGAACTAGAAAAGCTATCGTAAAAGAAAAAATAAACTCAATTACAACTCCAGGCGAAAGCATTAACGCACTTGTTTGTGAATACGGAATCGCACTAAATGATAAAACTTTAGCAAAAACTCTAAAAAACTCAAGGTTAAAAATCCTTGATATAAAAGACTTAGCTAGTATTGCAAATGATATTTGTGGAGTTTGCGAGTATGAAAAATCAAATAAAAGAATAGTAGCTGTTGTTGAATATCGCGATGGCAGTGTAATTGATGTAATAAGACAAATCTAAAAAAATAAAAGAATTTGAAATAGGAATTTCAAATTCTTTTTATATTAAAATTCTTGCCAGTTATCAAGACCTAATTTCTTCATTCTAACAATTCCCCAAAATGCTAAAATACAAGATAATAAAGTCCAAGCAGCAGGAGCAAATAAAGTAAATTTAGCTAAATAAGTAATAATTGCAGGTGTAAATCCAGCAAAAAATATTGCAACTAAATTATAAGAAATACTTAAACCACTACTTCTTACATGAGCAGGAAACAATAAACTCATAATAGCAGGTGCAAGTCCAACAAAAAAGCTTATTAATAAACATAAAACAATATGAACTGCAAATAATAATATCGCACTATTAGAACCAAAAAGAATAAATAAAGCTAAGAAAGGAACAATAGCTAATAACGCAACAGAAATCATTAATGATTTTATCAAACCTATTTTATGAGCTATAAAAACAGCACCAAAACAACCTATTGTTAAAAACACATTACCTAAAAAACTAGCAGTATAGCCAAGTTGCATATCGTAGCCTAAGAATTTATTATAAAATGTAGGCATGAAAATAACCAAACTATAAACACCAGCAGTCCATAAAGTGCTAAATAACATACCTGTAAAAATTCTACCCTTATGATCTTTTAATAAATCCTTTAAAGGAGTTTTATTTTTATTCTCTTTTTGCTGTACGATAAACACTTCACTTTCATGAGATTTATTTCTAATATATACTCCAACAGGAATAATCAAAAGTCCAAAAGCAAAAGCATACTTCCAAGCTCCTTCATAAATCTCATTTACAGCAAAACAGGTTGTAATAATAACTCCTGCTAAAGCTGATAAGATATTTGCAACACCTATTGTTGATTGTAAAAAAGAAGCATATAACAATCTTTGTTTTTTACTTGCACTCTCTAATAAATAACTAGTAGCTCCACCGATTTCTCCACCTGCACTAAAGCCTTGAAACAATCTTGCTATTAAAAGCATTATAGGAGCTAAATAGCCTATTTCGTTAAAATTAGGAGTAGCAATAATAATCACAATTCCTATTGCCATTGTAGATATTGTTAGCAAGAGTGATTTTTTCCTACCATATTTATCACCTATATAACCACACAATACTGCTCCAATAGGTCTTGCAATAAAACCAACTCCAAATAATAAAAATGTATTAATCATATTCGTAATCGGATCAGCTTCAGCTGGGAAAAAATTAGCACTAATATATACCGCAAAAAATGCAAAAAGTGAAAAATCATACCACTCTAAAGCATTACCCATTGAAGCTGCTATAACTGTTCTTGTTCTATTTTTCATTTATAACTCCTTAATATGCTGTTTAATAATATTTGAATACCCATAGCGCAATCTTCATAAGAACTATATTCATCAGGATGATGTGAAAGCCCATTTTTGCTAGGTACAAAAATCATTCCCATAGGTGCAAGCTTTGCCATAAATGCACTATCATGCCCTGCTCCACTAGGCATAGTTATGGTTTTAACGCCTAATTCTTGTGCGCTTATTTGTAAATCTTTAATGATATTTTCATCTGCTGGGGTTGAATTAGAATCTGATAATAATTTTGCATTTGCATTTAGGCTTGTTGCTTTATTTATTATTTCTTGAATGAATTCTTTTCTTATTTCATCGCTTACACTTCTTAAATCTATACTAATATTAACCTTATTAGCGATTACATTAGCTGCATTTGGCAATACATCACATCTTCCAACCGTTGCTACCGTGTAAGCTTTTTTATCATACTGAATAGCTTTTTCATTTAGCCATACAATGAATTTAGATGAGTTTAATAAAGCGTCTTTTCTTAGATTTAAAGCTGTTGTTCCTGCATGATTGCTTACGCCATTAAATTCAACACTAAATCTAGAAATACCTACAATACTACTTACAATGCCTATTTTCTCGCCTAAACTCTCAAGCGTATTGCCTTGTTCAATATGTAATTCATAACTAGCTAATAATTTTCCTAAATTTAATTCATTAAAAGTTCTAAAAAGTGCATTCCCACCTGATTTAATTATCAAATCAGATAAACTATTAGAACCTATTTTTAAATTAAGTTGTTCTTTTGATAAATTTCCTGAAATACCACGAGAACCCACACAAGAAACGCCAAATTCATTAGGCTCTTCTCCAAAATAATCACAAAATATTAATGTTTTATCTAATGTGGTGTTTTTTAATTTTTCTGCTATTACCATAGCAGCAACAACACCTAAAATACCATCAAATCTACCACCATCTGCAACAGTATCACTATGAGAGCCGATAAAAATACATTCTTTACTTTTGCCTTGCTTAATAGCTAATATATTTGCAAAATCATCATACATAATATCAAGACCTAAATTTAAAAAATGTTTTTTTATATAACTTCTGCCATCATCATATAAAGAAGTAAAAACTTTTCTAGTAAAAGGTCTATTAGGCTCTGTTATTCTTGATAAATTATCTATATGTTGTTTAACGTCTTGAGCGCTTATTATCATAGCTAACTCCTATTAGGTCTAATAAATTTAGGATTAAACTTATAAACATTAACGCCATCAAAAACTTTATTACCCCTAATATAATGCTCTTTTATTTTATAATCAATTACTCTTCCTTCATAAAGACTATAATCAAGATTGCTAAAGCCATTTTTTGCATAATATTCATAAGGTTCTTTGCTTAAGATTACAAAATCAGCATCATTTCCTGCTTTTAATTCACCCTTATTAGGTAGTTTAAATAATTTAGCAGGATTAAAAGCAAGCAATCTTGCAGCAGTACTTAAATCTATATCTCTTTTTACACATTCACTTAAAAATAAAGGCAATAAAATCTCAAGTCCAGCAGCACCACTAGAATTTAAAAATATATTTTCATTATTTTTCTTATCAAAACTCCATCTAACATGATCAGTTGATACAACATCAACTAAGCCATTTTTTAAACATTCCCAAAGCTTTTCTTTAGTTTGTTTATCTCTTATAGGTGGATTTACTTTAGCTATGCCTTTTAAATTTTTAACTTCTTCATCTTCTGAACACATTAAATAATGCAAACAGCATTCAATACTAGCTTTATAACCATCATTTTTGTAATTTTTAGCAATCCGATATGCTCTTGCATTAGATGCGTGAACAACATGTGCTTTTGCTCCTGTGCTAGCTCCTAATTCATATATTGTATTCACTGCTATATTTTCTACCCATTCAGGACGAGAAAGATTATGAGCTAAATAATCACTTCTTTCATTTTTAATCTTATCGCTTAAATAAATAACGCTTTCGTGATCTTCATTGTGAACTCCTACCACTATATCATATTTTGCACACTCTTGCATTACTTCATACATTAAATACGGTGGTATTCTAGGAAATCTTACAGGGTCAGTTCCAAACAAAGATAATTTAAACCCACAAGCACCTAAGCTAACTAATTCTTTAATATTTTTTACTCCATCTTCAGGAAAAATCGTTGCATATAATGCAAAATCAGAAAAAGAATTTTCTAAACCATCTTGAAGTTTTTTATTAAAATTATTTGCGTTTGATATTAATAATCCTGCATCATAAGGCATTTCTACCATAACACTAACACCACCAGCACATGCTTGCCTGCTAGCTAATTCAAAATCTTCATTATTTGCTTGAGAGCGAGAATGTACTTGAGAATCAATTGCTGATGGAAAAATTATTTTATCTCTTAAATCTTGTGCATTTTCATCAAAATTATATATTTTTGATAATTCTTTTATGCTTTTATTAAAATCATCTTTTAAAAATAACTCAACCCTACTAAAACGCTCGTTACTTACTTCAATAACGCCAATTCCTGTTTCGTTTTTTAACACTAGTTGTGAAACATAAGTACTCATTTTTGTATCCTTTCTGCTAAAACTTCTAGAATACAAAATAAAGGTCACAATAATTAAGAAAATTATTACTTTTAATAAATAATATTACTTTATGTAACAAATTAAAAACAAATAACTACAATAAGTAGTTATTTGTTAGCTTAATAGTTTTTCGTGTTGGGTTTTTATTATATTTATAACTGAACGAATATTATCAATAGTATATGGTAAAGGTAGAAAATCTACTTCTTGAATAATCTTTTCAATAGTTGGAGTGATTTTGTGATTGTTTAGAATAATTACTAATCTAAAACAATATTCTTCTTGAGCTTTTACTAATCTATGTAAATCATAGTCATTAAATTGATTAATTAAATTTGCATCAATAAATACAGCTCTAAAAGTGCAATTTACTCCATCTTCAATTTTTTCTAAAAGTCCATTACTTGTTTGGTTTTGAATACAATTAATCTCAAAACTTTCTAAATTAGCTGTAAGAGTTCTTGAAATATCAGTATTTGGATGAATTATTAATACATTTAATTTATCTTTTGGAGTAACATCAGCTAAACTACCCAAGCCATCATTTACTACAACAGGAATACTAAGACAAATTGCATAATTAATTCTTTCGCTAGTATCTTTAAAAGCATAGTTTGAGCCATCAATTTTTCTCATATAAGCATTTAGCTTGTGTAATTGCTCTACGATTGAGAGCTTTTTAGGATTTGTAAAGCTTTTGAATAATTCAGCTTTTTTATCATCTACTATTCCACAAACGCCTATATCTACTGATAAAAATGTTCTATTAGTAATATTATTATTAACGCTAATATTTATAAAAATCGTTTCGTTTTCTACATTTTGATTAATCAAATCAGCAGCAGCCCAAACAGCATTTATAATATTTGTATAATCTCCATAAAAATATCTATTTGGCGGAACTTTTTCATTATGTTCGTTTATATAAAACATATCTTGTTGAACTAAAAATGTATTATTTCTAACACTTGCTTCATAGTTTAAGGTTTTGAAAAAATACAAAAACACTTCTTGTAAATCAAAATATAAAGAAGATTTTTCAAAGCTTTCACTTTCTAAGTCTAAATCATCTTTTACGTCAAACATTTTGATTTTGTGAATTCTTAATTTCATTTTTAACTTATAAATATATACAAGTAATAAAACGATTAAACCACCTAAAACTACGAATAATAAAATCGTATCTCTATCAGAAAAATCTATCGAATCTGCAAAAAGAGAACTTGCAAATAAACTTAATAATAATTTCTTCATTATTTTTCCTTAAATAATCAGCATTGCATCGCCGTATGAATAAAATTTATAATTGTTTTTAATAGCCTCATCATAAAGCTTTAAAGTGTTTTGCCTACCTATAAAACTTGCTACAAGCATAATCAAAGTTGATTTTGGTAAGTGAAAATTAGTAAGCAAATAATTTTGCCTAATAGGTTTATTAAATGGATTTAAAAACAAATCACATTCTCCACTCTTAAGCTTTGTTCTTGCATAATATTCTATGGTTCTAGTAGCTGTAGTGCCAACTCCTAAAATAGGTATTTTGCTATCAATTAAGCTTATAGCCTCATCGCTTAATGAAAAATACTCGCTATGCATTTTATGCTCATTTATATTTTCACTCTCAACGCTAGCAAATGTTCCTGCACCGACATGCAAAGTAATATAAGCACTTTTTTTATCTTTTAAGCTCTCAATAACTCTTGGAGTAAAGTGCAAAGAAGCCGTAGGAGCTGCAACTGCACCTATATTTTTTGCAAATAGGCTTTGATAAGTTATCTCATCTTCACTATTATCCATTCTTTTAAGATATGGTGGAAGTGGGATATGCCCTATTTTTTCGCTTATTGTTAAGACTTCTTGAGTGCTTAATTCTTCATTGTTTTTATAAAACTTAACAATTCTTGTGCCATCTTCATTTAGACTTAAAACCTTAGCCATTAAATCATCTTCAAAAATTAAAAAATCATTTTCTTTAACTCTTGCTCTAATTTGAACTAAAAACTCATTATTAGCTAAGATTTTGTTTATAAATAATTCGCATTTTGCTCCACTTAGTTTATTGCCATAAAATCTAGCCTTAAAAACTTTAGTATCATTAAAAATCAAAGCACATTCAGGCAAAAATTTCGCTAAATCATAAAACACACTATGAGTTATTTTGCCACTTGATCTCTCATACACCAATAATCTTGCACTATCAGCTGGATTTGCTGGATATTTAGCGATTAATTCGCTAGGCAAATCATAATCATAAGAACTTAGTAAATTATCAAGCATTTTTATCTTCTAATAACTCAAGTTCATCTTCATCATCGCCATCTATATCAGGATCAGCAGGATTTACAACTTTAGCAATATAAATAGAAATAGCATAAAGTCCAATAAGCGGTATAGCCATTAAAAATTGAGAAAATACATCAGGCGGAGTCATTATCGCTGCAAAAATAAAGATAATTAAAATCGCAACTCTAAAATTTCTTATCAAAGTTTTATCAGTTACAAGACCTATTTTTGCTAAGAAAAATATAGCAACAGGTAGCTCATAACCTAAACCAAAAGCAATTACAAGCTTTGTAAAAATACTTACATATTCGGCAACCGAAGGCATAGCTTTATACTCTCCGCCACCAAAATTAATCAAAAAATCAAATGCAATAGGAACAACCAAATAATAACAAAAAGCTGCACCTATTAAAAACATTATTGTTGCACTTAATACAAAAGGCACTACAAATCTTTTTTCATTCTCATAAAGCCCAGGTTCTACAAATCTCCACGCTTGCCATAAAATAACAGGTAAAGATGCCAAAAGCGCTGCAAATAACGAAACTTGCATTGCTGTGAAGAAATTTTCTTGAGGTTTATAAAAAATTATTTCAGAGCCTTTAGGCAATACATTCATAAGTGGAACGCAAATAAAATGAAGTATAGGTTTCCAAAACGCAAAACATACAAAAAATGCTAAAATTAAAGCAACAACACTTATAAATAATCTTTTTCTAAGTTCTACTAAATGTGGTTTTAATTCTTCAAACATTTTCACTCTTTTCTTTTAAAAATTGTTCTCTTTTGCTAAGTTTTTCTTCTTTTTCATCGCTAGAATTTGAATTAGGAATTTCATTTGTAGCATTTACGCTATCAATTGTGCTATTTACAGCCTTTTGTGCGTCTTTTTCAAAATCGCTTAAAGTGTTTTTAATCTCATCAAATTCTTCAAAACTAAGCTTTTTTCTAATGCTATCGTTTGCTTTTGTGATTTCTTCTTTGTATTTTCTAGCTTCATCTTTAAGCTCACTTATATTGATTTCATTTTCTATGCTTGATTTTGCTTCATTGATTTGTTTTTTAACTGCTTTTAAAATCTTTGCGATTTCTACGATAGTTCCTGGTAATTTTTCAGGTCCTAAAACTAAAACTGCAACTATTAAAATAATTACTATTTCCATCAAACTCATATCAAAACTCTTTTTAAATTTTTTGCTTTAATTTAGCTAATTTTTTTAAATCATCATTAAAATTAAAGCTTATTCTAATTCAAGCTGTTCTAAAAGCAGCTCTTCACCACTAATTACTTTTACATTTTTACTATTACAATAAATACAAGAAAACTCGTTTTTATCTTGAATAAATTGCTTATTACAATCATTACATAAAAGCTCTAATTCTTTTAAAACTACTTCTAATTTAGCATTAAAATAGCTTGAATCTTCATCACTAGTAAATGCTTTAAAAGCTTCTTTAAAATAATGCTCTTCAACACCACTAAGCCTACCTAAACTCACCTTTACTCTAGTAATTTTTATAGCGTTATTTGCTACTTT
This sequence comes from Campylobacter sp. DY7, assembly GCF_057802535.1. Lineage (NCBI taxonomy): Bacteria > Pseudomonadati > Campylobacterota > Epsilonproteobacteria > Campylobacterales > Campylobacteraceae > Campylobacter > Campylobacter sp. DY7. The sequence goes on along the minus strand of NZ_JBYJAU010000015.1, from coordinate 11,400 downwards.
AATTCTTTCGCACTCATCTAAGAGATTATTTACAATAGCCATTTCATGCATTAGCAAATCCTTGGCAATAATTCGCCTTTTGGCATTTGTAAAAGTCTGCTACCACCATAATTTGTATTTAAAATCACACTTGGATTGCTTGATTTTTTTGTATAGCCTATAATATTTGCGAATTCGTTGTATTTTCTTAATTCTTTTAAGACTTCATTAGCGTCTTTTTTATCACAAATACAAACAAAAGTTCCCTCATTAGCAAGTTCTAAAGCTTCAAAGCCTAGCAATTCGCAAAGCCCTAAAACTCCATCGCTTACTTTAATATCGCTTTCATTTATAATAAAATCTAGCTTAGAAGCTCTTGATAATTCATTTAACACACTTGCAAGACCACCACGAGTTGCATCTCTTAAGCATTTTATATCGTATTTTAAAATGTCTTTTACTTCGTTATATAAGCACTTTGCATCACTGCTTATATCATAAGAAAACCCTTCTCTTTCAGCCATTACGCAAGCTCCGTGCCTACCTACATCAGCACTTATAATTATTACATCATCTTCTTTTATGCTTTTTGTTCCTATGTTATTATTTTTAGTAAAGCCTAAAGCATCACCTATGCAAGTTGTATTTATATAAATTTTATCGGCTTTTCCTTTAGGAACTACCTTTAAATCCCCACACTTAATTCCTATTTCAAATTCTTTTGCAGTTTTTGATAAATCATTTAAGATTATTTTTAATTCATCTAAATTAAAGCCTTCTTCCAAAATAAGACCTAAAGTAAGATATTTTGGCTTAGCTCCCATCATTAAAACATCATTAATAGAGCCACAAGCTGCAATTTTGCCTATGTTTGCACCTTTTATAAATAAAGGATCAAGCACAAATGAATCAGTAGAAAATGCTATTTTGCTAAAACCATCACAAACGGCCGCATCTTCGCTAAGTCCTTGAGAATTATCCGAATTAATATTTTTTAAAATGAAATCATTTAAAAAATCATTCATTTCAATTCCGCCACCGCCATAACTTAATAATACTTGCTTATTCATCTTTTTTACCTACATATTTATTTACAACCATAGTTGCACTAACATCACTTGCAGCATTTAGCAAGGTTGCAGGTGCGTCAGCTATCGTTCCTATTAAAATAACAATAGGAAGAGCTTCAATAGGAAGATTAAAAGCACCAACCACAAGCATTTCGCTAATATAGCCACCAGTTGGGATTGGTCCAACAACTGAGCCTATTAAAATAGCAACAATTATTGCTTTAATCATATTAGAAGCCGTAAATAAATCTATATTAAAAATAGCACAAACAACAGCCATTTTTAAAATCGCTAAAACAACTGAACCTGGTTTGTGAAGTGACGCTGCTAAAGAAGTTACAAGAGTATTTACATTAGGATTTACACCTATATTTGAAGCTGCTTTTATATTGCTAGGAATTACTGCAACGCTTGAGCATGTGCCTAAAGCTACAATAACGCTTGTTAAAATATTTTTAAAAAACAATTTAACTCCATTAATACCATCTGCAAAATAAGCAAAAATCGCATTATGAATTATAAAATAAACAGGAGTGATTAAGAAAAATGCAATTATAGCTTTAGCTAAATCATCTGTGATTTGCTTTCCTGTTGTGCCAAATAAAACAGCAAAAAAACAAGCCAAACCAATAGGAGCAAACATCATTATAAAATTAACCATTTTATTAACAACTATATTTAACTCACTAAAAAAATTAATCACATTTTTGCATTCTTCTTTGCATTTTAATAGTGCAACGCCAAAAAATAAAGCAAATACGATTAAAGGAATTAGATTCTTTCTAGTAAATAACTCATAAAAATTACCTACGCTAAACATAGATAAAACATCAGCACTTGTTTTAACATCATCAATTGTAGATAAAGCCACATTAGTTTTAAAATCAAATAATGAAAAGAATGCTAAACCAAAAATACCTGAAATAATCCCACTTACTAAAAATACTAAAATCATCACTAAAATAGTCTTACCAAATACTGAACTACTTTTAGCATTTGCAATAGAGCTTACTAAAGATACGAAGATTAAAGGCACAACTATACAAAATAATAAATTTAAAAACAAATTCGCAAGGCTTTCAAACATTAAAGCCTTTTCTTGCATAAAATACCCTACAACCGAACCAATAAAAATTGCTAAAATCAATAACAAAGATTGTCTATAACTTTTAAAAACACTCATTTATAATCCTTGATTTTTAATTGATTTTTAACTCTTTTTACAAATTCTTCTATATGAATAGGAGCTGTTGCTAGATTTACTCTCATAAAACCTTTATAGTCTTTACCAAACCAATCGCCATAATCAATTGCAATCATGCAATCATCTTGAATGAATTCTTTCATTCTATTTTCATTTATAACTTTACTAAAATTTAAAAATAGCAAATATGTGCCTTCAAATGGGCTTATAATGATATTTTTTGTTATTTCATCTTTTGCGAACTCATCTTTTATATATAAATAATTTTTATAAATAATTTCTTTTACATTTTCAAGCCAATATCTTGCTTTTTTATAAGCAATTTCGGTTGCTAATTGACCTATTATATTTGTTTCAATTTGATTAAATCTCTTAGCAAATTCATCATAAACTGCTAATAATTTTTCATTAGGAATAATAATGTGAGAATTAAGCAAACAAGCAAGGTTAAATGTCTTTGAAGCTGCATTTAAGATGATTAAATTATCAAAATATTCTTCGTAATTAAGTGCTGAAATAAAGCTTTTTTTATAAGTAAAGTCTTGATGAATTTCATCACTAATTATTAAAACATTATGTTTTTTGAAAATATCAAAGCATTTTTTAAGCTCATCTGCATTCCAAATCCTACTAATAGGATTATGTGGAGAACAAAATATAACCATTTTTACATCATTTGTAATAATGTCTTTTTCAAGCTTGTCATAATCAATACAAAACTCGCCATTATCTTCATTATAAACTAGCTCATTTTCTACTAATTTTCTATGATTATCTTTAACAGCTCTTGCGAATGGATAATACACAGGAGATAGTATTAAAATACTATCATTTTCTTTGCTAAAACAATTTATTAAATGATATATACTATTTACAACGCCTAGATTAAATCTAATCCATTCTTTTTTAAGTTCTACATTATGATATTGTTTCATCCAAGAAATAAAACTCTCATAATAGCTATTAGGAGTAAGAGAATAGCCAAATATTCCGTGATTTACTCTTTCATTAATTGCACTTAGTATTTCTTTAGCTGTTTTAAACTCCATATCAGCAACCCACATTGCAAGTAAGTCTCTATTATCATTAAATCTTACCGCTAGATTATCCCATTTAGATGAGTTTGTGTTTTTTCTATTTATAAAATGTTCTTGTATAAAGTCTTGCATTTTTTAACCTTTTTTGCGTGGAATTTGAAATAGGAAATTAATTTCCTATTGTGTAATCTCTAACTAATTTAATCTTTGCTATTTTTGATAATTCTACCCCTGTTTCAACACTAATTCTTGCTAAAACAGTGTTTTTATCAAATTTTAAAGCACCATTTGGATTAACTTTAAAATATTCTATTGTAATTATATATTTTCTATCAGTATCGCTAGGATAATAATATGTCCTAGTTTGCGTACCACCTGCATATATACCACCATTTTTAGTAGGATCGCCTGAATTAAACCAATCAGCTAAAGCTCTAGCTCTAGCTCCGTCCATTAAAAACTCAACCTGTTCTTTTAAATAAGCTCTTGAAGCAAATGACAATGTGCTTTTTGAAGAAGTTAATGTCAAAACCCCAACAACGCTTACTAAAATAATAAAAATAATAGCAGTTATCAAACTAAAAGCAGGTTTTTTCATAATATAACTCCCGTTTTACATACTGAAATTGTTGTTTTCTTGTTAATAAAACTACCCGGCAAATCTTTTGCTTCTAAGCATAATCTAAGCGTTGTAACTCCGTTATTACTGCTTACAGAAAAATCGCTTACATGATTTACTAAAGTAACTTTAGGTTTTGCATTTGTTGTAAAATTAGCGGTTTTATCCTTATAATCATAACTATAATATTTAAGCTTATTTTCTGTACCATCATAAACAACACCTTCAATCTTATCAACTAATACATAAACATTACTCATAGTGAAATTTTTTTCATCTAATCTTAATTTAATTCTAGTTGCTTTGCTTGTAACCCCAGAAGAAGTTATAGAATATACTTCAAAATCATATAAATCTTTTTCCATAAATGAAGTTGAAGTCGCAATATTATCTCCTAAGAAATATATGCCAAGTATTGTTCCTTCATCGTAATTTCTAAATATTTTTTGGTTTATTCCACTTTTTGAAAAACATTGAAAATAATTAGGTTTTGTTAAATCATCATAACAATCTGATTTATTATTTACTGCATTATCAATAACATATTTTGTCTCATTTAAGCCATCCCATTTGTCATGTTTTTTATCAATTATTGCTATTCTAGCCCATTCAAAAATCTTAAAATCAGTATCTTTTAAAGAAGTTTTATTTAAGTTAAATACAAATTTACAATCAGTAATAGAGTTGGCACATTCTGAATTTTCTTGTTTTTTTAATCTATAACTATTTTTAATAGCGTTATTTAAATGTGTTGTTAAAAAGTCCATTGTAACTTGCGATTTTAATTCAAGCTCATTTAATATCCTTACTCTTTGTTCGTTATCGTAAGAAAATTTAATAATCTCAACTCCAAGTCCTGCAACAATTCCTAATATAACAATTACTACTATTAATTCAATTACCGTAAAAGCTTTTTTCATAAATTTCCTTATAAACTAAGATAACTTTTTAATTTATCTTCATTTGTATTTTGCCATGTGGTATCTTGTGTCATCATAGAATATTGACTATAAATACTATCAAGTCTTCCAAAGGTATTATAAAATGTATCAAAAGATAAAAATATTTCATTCTTATCATCATATATTTGTAATTTATAAAGGAATGTCAATTCTATATCACAAGGAGCAACACTAGCATAAAAATCATTTCCAGTTACTTTTCTATAATCAATATTGGTAGTGTTTCCGTTAGTGTTTAATGATTTAAATTTATAAGCACTATCAACCTTAGAGCCTTTTGTCGGATCAGCAAATACATAAGAAAAGCTTTGACCTAAAGCATTCGTAAAATTTGTATTATTAAGACCCCTAGAGCCTGTACCAGTCCATAAAACTCCAGCTGCATTACTATTTTTTGGACTAGACGCTCTTCCATATCTTGGATTTATATTAATTAAGCTTAATTCACTTACTTCATATTGTGGCTTAAAATTTGCTGCTTTGTCTCTGCAAGTTGCAACAAATTGAGATAATAAACTATTTTGTTTATAATCATCATAAGATACATTATTGCTATTAAAAGGCAAGTTTCTAATAAGCCCATAAAGTTCTTTTACTTCATAAAAATATTCTTGTTTATAACTAATCTCATCACTTTCTAAACTCGCATTTACTATTTTTGGAATTGCAGCAATGCAAATTCCAATAACTACCATAGCAAATATAAGTTCAATTAATGAAAAGCCTTTTTTCATCCACGAACCCTTTCGTATTCTTTCATATATTCACCTAGAATTTTTACTTTTTCTAAACTAGCACTATTATAAATACTAGCTCTTAAACCGCCTAGTTTTTTATGCCCTTTTAAACCTAGCATATTATGTTCTTTAGCAGCTTTATTCCAAAATTCTAAGTCTAATTCATCATTTCCTGTTGTAAAGCAAACATTCATAATAGATCTATCTTCATTATTCACATAAGCTTTATAAAAACTACTATTATCAATAATATCATAAAGATATTTAGCTTTTATTTCGTTTTCTTTATTTATCACATCAAGGCCACCCTTTGCCTTAATCCATTTCATAATTTTTGCATATACATAAATAGCAAATGTAGGAGGAGTGTTAAATAATGAATTGTTATCAGCGTAAGTGTTGTAATTAAACATCTTAGGCATTGATTTGTTTTTGCTTCTTTCTAACAAATCTTTTCTAATAATCAAACAAGCAAATCCTGCTATACCAGCATTTTTTTGAACTCCACCATATAAAACGCCTATATTTGAAAAGTCTAATTTCCTTGAAAAAAAGTCCGAACTAGCATCAATAATCAAAGGAGAATTTGAAATAGGAAGTTGCTTGTATTGAGTTCCATGAACCGTGTTATTTGAGCATATATAAGTATAAGAACTATCGCTATTTAAACTAACTTTTGGAATATAATTATATTTACTATCTTTTGAGCTTGCTACAATTTTTGCATTTACTCCTGCTAAGATAGCTTCTTCACAAGCTTTTTGCGTCCAAACATCAGTATCAATGTATTCACATGGCTTATTATCAAGGCTAAAATTCATAGCTAATAAGCTAAATTGCATAGTAGCTCCGCCTTGAACGAAAATCACTTCATAATCATCATTTATTCCATAAAGCTCTTTTGCATCTTTTATAGCGTCATTGTGCATTTGCTCATAATAGCTTGAGCGATGGCTTATTTCCATGATTGAAAAGCCATTGTTTTTATAGCTTAATAATTCTTCTTGAATTTCTTTTAATACTTCTAATGGTAATTCTGATGGACCTGCACTAAAATTATATTGTCTCATTCCCTACTCCTTTATAATCTTTGCTAATTTTTCACTATCAAATGATTTTAAAACTATTTCATCGCCTACTTTTAAAGATTTTAAACTAACTGCTTTATTATTTTTCATAATTCTTGCATATTCTTTAATGCTCTCTAAAAACGCTTGATGAGTGCTTAAAATCTGATGATAATTGTTTATTTTTACATATTTTTCTTTAAATTTAGGTTTAAAGCTATTATTTAATAAAGTTTTTTTATTTAAAATATTTTCACTTGCTATTTTTAGCTTAAAATTGATTTTGTTTTTTATATTAGAAAATTCTTGCAATTTAGCATTTTTTAGCGTTAAATTCTTGCTAAAATCTGCTTTTATTGCTTTGTCATAATTGCTTAATTTAAACTGCATATTAGCAATATCGCTTTTAATCTTTCCTATGTTTATTTTGTTTTTATAATCTTCGCATATTTTTTGCTTTTTTTCTAAAGATTTGTTTAGATTATTTTTTAGATTATTTTCATAGTTTTTTATGCTATTTTCATTATTTTTTAAAATATTTTTTATATTTTTTTCTAATAAAATCTTTTTATTTAATAAGTTGTTTTTGTATGAATTAAACTTAAAGCTAACTTCTTTTTTTGAAAATTTACTTGAAAGATATAAATAATCTTGCTGTTTTTTATTTATTTGTCTTTTTACTTGTAAAGTAAAATGATTTTGCAAATTATCAAGATCAAGCAATCTATCAAATTTATTATAAACTAGGCTTTGCATTGCAGCAGTTGGGGTTGCATAATATTTACTAGCTGCTAAATCACTTAAATGAGTATCAATTTCGTGCCCTAAGCCTGTAATGATAGGTATATTTGATTTTACAATTTCTCTTACTAAAGCTTCATCGTTAAAACAAAATAAATCTTCTTTACTACCACCACCACGAGCGATTAAAATTACATCGTGATTGTTTAAATTAGCTTTTTTTATACATTCAATTATTTTTTTACTAGCATTTTCGCCTTGCATTAAGCTATCATAAAAAACTAATTTTGTTAAATAGCTTTGATTATTTTCATATACTCTTAAAATATCTTTAGCTGCTGCTGAATTAATAGCTGTAATTATTGCGATATTATTTATATGTTTTGGGATTTGTTTTTTGTAAATACTTGAAAATAAGCCTTCTTTTTCAAGCTTTTTATAAAGCTCATTAAATGCTGCTTGTAATTTACCTAAACCATCGGCTAATTCATAATCCGTGCAATTTAATTGATATTTGCCATTAGTTGGATATATGCTTAATTTTCCTATGGCAATAATTTTATTTCCTACTAATAAATTTGCCTTGCCTTTATTGTAGTTTGCAAACATAGTGCAATCAAGGCTTGATAATTCATCTTTAATAGTAAAATACCAATGCCCTGAAGTATGGTTTGTAATCTTGCTTACTTCTCCTTGTATTGCTACATTAAAAAAAGTATTTTCTAAGCTATTTTTCGCAAGATTATTGATTTCGCTTACAGAAAAATAAGTTTTTTCTACCTTATTTGCTAGCATCTTTACTCACAATAAACAATGAGCTAACGCCAAAACTATAAGTTTTAAATAGTTTTAAAGAAAATTTATGTTCTTTTAACTTTTCTTTAAATTCATCATTTGAATAAAAATCATCAATAGAATTTGGCAAATATTCATAAGCTGCTTTGTTTTTACTAAGCATTCCACCTATTATAGGTAAGATTTTCTTAAGATAAAAATCACGGAAAAAGCCTATGATGCCACCTTTTTCTCTTTTGAAAAATTCTAAAACTAAAAGAACTCCATTAGGTTTTAAAACTCTTCTAAATTCTTCTAATGCTTCGTCTTTTTCTACAACATTTCTAAAGCCATAACTAATAGTAATCAAATCAACGCTCTCATCAGCTAAAGGCAACTTGTTTGCATATCCTAATTCAAATTCCACATCTAAAAAACGCTTTTTAGCAACTTCTAGCATACCTTTACTTGGGTCTATTCCTATTACTTTTGAGTTTGGAATTTGCTTTAATAAAGCACACATATCGCCTGTTCCACAAGCAATATCAGCTATATTTAGATTTGAGTTTAAATTAATATGTTCTTTTACTTTAGAAATTGCATCAAATCTCCATTTAGCATCAATTCCAAAACTTAAAACCTTATTAGCTTTATCATAGCTTGGAGCTATTTCATTAAACATTTCTACAATTTTTTCTTGTTTTTGCATAATTATCCTAAATAATAAGTTCTAGCTATTTTACTAATTTTTCTAGCTGTTTTTTTAACGGCTTTGTTTTTTAATAGTTTTTCAGATAAATCTAGCTTTTTATGACTTTTAAAAAAGCTTAAAAAATCAAGTAATAAAATTAATTTATCGGTGTTTTCTTCGTATCTTAATACCTTAATCGCTTCTTTTCTTAAAACCTTAGAAAATATCTTAGTAAAATTAACTTTCGCACATTCATTCGTGTAAAAATTAGCATCATCTAAGATAACGCAAGATAAATTATCATAAAATTCATTAGCGTTTTTAATGGTATCTACTATATTTTCTTGATAAATAAAACTAAATAAATCTAATAATTTTTTTATCTCATCGCTTTTTGAGTTTATGCTTAAATAAAACATATATATTCTTAAAGCAAGACCTATGCTAATGCTTAAATCCTTTGCTTTTAGTCCGTAGGTTAAAAATATTTTTAATCTTTCATATTCGCTAAATTTAAGTCCATCTTGACTACTTTCATCAAGCATAGTGCAAATATAAAAATTATTAAAACTCTCAATTAGTTTTGAAGATGCTACTACTCTTTTATATTTTAAGCTTTTGCTTTTTACATCATCTAATTTTAACGAGCTAGTTTGATATTCTATATCTAATCTTCCTAAACTAGCTTTTAAAAAATATAATTCATTATCAATAATATCAAGCTTATATAAGCTATCATCGTATAAGCAAAAACTATCTTTAAGCTTTTTGAACTCTAAATTACCTTCTAGTGTAAAAAAGAGAAAGTGTTTTAAAATGCTCACCTAAACTCCTTTTTTCACTAATTTTAACTTATATTATTTGCAATTTGAACAAGTGCTTAAAAATGCAGTAATTTTTATATTATCAATACTATGCTCTAGCTTTTCTTGTAAGCTTTCTTGATACTTATCAAGTCCAGCTTTAACCTTATCTAAATCAAATACGCTTTTGCAGTTATTGCAAACTAAATGAATATGTTCGTATTCATAAATGTCGTATTTTGATTTATCATTAGGAATTGCTATTTCAACAACCAAACCTTCATCAATCATTGTGCTTAAATTTTTATACACAGTAGCCAGTGAAATCGCTGGATATTCTAGCTTTATTTGTTCGTATAATTCATCTATGCTAGGATGTTCGTGTTTTGACAACACTCTTAATATGCTTATTCTTTGTGGTGTTGCTTTTAATTTTCTTTCTTTTAAAATTTCTAAAAACTTCATATTTACCTTTACTAAATAACATTTTTTATTAATTAGTAAAGAATACAATAAATAATTTAATATTTATGATTATTAATTAATTTATTTTAAATTTGTAATAATTATGTAAGGAGAGAAAATGAAAGCGAAAATCATTTATTGCAACGCTTGAAAATACGAACCACAAGCTGCAAGGATTGCAGATGAACTAATAGGCGGGTTTAAAGGTATTGAAGTGGAATTTGAAATAGGAAGTAAAGGCGATTTTATAGTAATTATAAATGATGAAAAAATATATTCAAAAAATGAATTAATAGGATGTGATAACAAAAGATTTCCACATGCAAATGAAATAAGCTCTTTAATTAAGGCGTATAATTTAGCTTAAAGGATTTAAATGAGACATTATGAGCTTTATAAATGCAGATTTATAGTGCTTTTTATAATTTTTGTTTTGTCATTTAGTAATATTAATTTATTTTATTTTTTTACTATGAGAACTTTAGTATATGGATTTTGTTTGATTTGCTCTTTTGCTTATATGATAAATACTATACTACTTTTTAAAGCAAACGATAAGCTAAAGAACGATTTTTATAAGCTTTGTTTTTATTTATTATCAGGTGCCAGTGCTTTTTGTTTGTTTAATATAATCAAAATTACTGCTAACTTTTTATTTAATATTGATATGCAAATATTTATATTATTTGCAAAAGAGCTTGTATTTTTAGCATTTTTGATATATTTTGCAATTTATTCTTATAAGAAAATAATATGAAAATTTATCTTATTAAATGTGGCTATGTTTTAAGCGGAGTTTTGATATTTTTATGTATTAGCAATGCTTATATTTATTATAGTAAAGACATTAAAACTACTTATTTTTTAAGCTTTTTTATACTAATTTTTATACTAATTTTTAAACGCTGTGAAACAATACTAAAAACACTTGATGAAACGCCTAAAACAAATCATAAGAAAATAAACAAGAATTTGAAATAGGAATTTGCTTTAAAGTTTATTTTTCATACTTGCAAAAATATGCTTAAGAAGTTTGGAAATTAGCTTTTTAATTTGATTGTGTAAAACTAATTAATACTTTTTATTTTATAAAGTCTAAAATTATTTTAAATTACTATTTCAAATTCTTTGAAAATTTAAATAACACTACTAATAATCATTATAAACTCGGAACAACCCAAGCAAACCCAAGCAAACCCAAGCAAACCCAAGCAAACCCAAGCAAACCCAAGCAAACCCAAGCAAACCCAA
>NZ_JBYJAU010000060.1:0-516 GCF_057802535.1 Campylobacter sp. DY7 | reverse complement strand
AAAAACCAAAGAATTTGAAATAGGAATTTGATTTTATTGTTTTAGTAGGTAAGCCCTTTATAAAAAGGGCTTATTTTAAGTCTTTCATGTATTCTAAGAATCGTTCATTAATTCTTGTTCTTTTGCTTTTATTTTTGCAAGTTCAGCTTCTTGTTCTTTTTTCTTTTCGTTTTCTTTAATGTCGCTTTTAATTTGCTTTAAAGAATCTAAAAAATCCATAACAAATCCTTATCAAGTTCTAAACTCATTTAGTTTTTTGTTTAGCTGCTCTGTCATTTCGCTTAGATGATTTGCTGCACCTGCTATTTCTTCAACGCTTCTTGCGTTTTCATTAGTGATTGTATTCATATTATTTACACCACTTAAAATATCGCTCATATCTTTGCTTGTATTTAAATAATCGTTCACAGTAGATTCACTAATCTTAACAGCTTCACTCATTACTCTTCCCATTTCATTAATGGTTTCTTGAGTATTGCTTGCTACTTGGGTTAGTTTGCTAATTTCTGCTGAGTT
>NZ_JBYJAU010000059.1:0-518 GCF_057802535.1 Campylobacter sp. DY7 | reverse complement strand
GAGGCCGCACAGACCGTGCAGGTCTCCGCATTCCCGACCGCTTACGACAAGTGGGAGTCCGCCGCACAGCAGATCATCTCCGCGGTCGGCGGGTCGATCAGCTGTGACAGCAGCACCGTCGTCGGCCAGGCCGCTTTCCCTCTCGCGGCCGGTTACCAGATGACATCCGGCTACGGGCCCCGCGACATCACCGTCCCCGGCGCCTCCTCGTGGCATGTTGCGATCGACCTGCAGCGCTGGCCGAACCCCTGCGGTGATCCCGTCTACGCCGTCCTGCCCGGCACGGTGACTCTCAGCAGCTCGCTGTGGCTGTCGATCAAGCACCCCGATGGCTTCGTGGTGTCGTACTTGCATATGTACAAGAGCGAGCGGCTCGTCGACGTCGGAGACACCGTCAGTGCGGGCCAGCAGATCGGCGTCGTCGGGAACGTGCCGCCGAGCGGCGGATGCCACCTGGATCTCCGGATCAATAAGAACGGGACGACGAACCAGGCGGTCGCCGCGCTACAGGAAGCGAC
>NZ_JBYJAU010000058.1:0-519 GCF_057802535.1 Campylobacter sp. DY7 | reverse complement strand
CTCGGAATCGTCGGCTCGTTCGTCGGCGGCTTCCTCGGATTCCTGATTTTCGGCAGCGACCCGATGGGCGGCTTCCTGCAGCCGTCGGGCATCCTCGGTTCGATCATCGGCGCGATCATCGTGCTCGGCATCTACGTCTTCGCGACGCGCGGCCGCAGCGCCCGCGCGCGCTGACCCGCACCCCACGACGCCCCCGCGTCGCCCGGCACCGGCCGGGGACGCGGGGGTTCGTCATGTGCGGCGGTAGGTTCGGGCCGTGCACTCTCACTCCGGACCTCGACCGGACGCCGTCGCCGCCCTCGCCGACCGTGTCGAGCGCGCGGCATCCGGACCGTCCCGATTCCTGCTCGGGATCGCGGGGAGCCCCGGCAGCGGTAAGACGACGCTCGCCGCGGCACTCGCCGCCGAACTGAACACCCGGAACCCGGGCACGGCGGTGGCGCTGCCGATGGACGGCTACCACCTCGCCAACGCCACCCTCGACCGACTCGGCCGCCACGGTCGCAAGGGCGCGATCGA
>NZ_JBYJAU010000057.1:0-519 GCF_057802535.1 Campylobacter sp. DY7 | reverse complement strand
ACCGGCACACCTTCGAGACCCTGGGCGGCGCGTTCTGGCGGGCCCGCTTCTGGGTGCACGATCACCCGCGTTGGAGCAAGGTCCTCGCCGTCGTCCTGATCGACCTGTTCCTGGTTCTGTTCGGCAACACGTACTGGGCCTTCGCCGCTGACGGTGGTGGATCGTCCCCGTTCATGCTGGGCGGCGACATCACCGACAGTGATGGCGTCCCGCTGACCAACTACACCGTGCTCCCGCTCGATCGCGGTGACGTGTTCACGATGGGGAAGTTCTTCATCTCCATGTGGATCGACCCGATCTGGACCGGGCATCTGGGGCTGGTGTCGTGGATGATCTGGTTCTGCAACTGGCTGCTCTCCTTCGAGTGGGTCGACATCGTCGCGGCGCCGTTCGGCGCACTGGCCGACCTCCTGCAGGACTTCCTCGGTGAGATCGCATGGATCCCGTTCGCACTGACGATCGCCGGCGGCGTGGCCGGCCTGGCGATCATGCTCGGCCGGCACTCCACCGGGTGGGCAG
>NZ_JBYJAU010000014.1:0-38779 GCF_057802535.1 Campylobacter sp. DY7 | reverse complement strand
ATTTTTGAATTTCTTAGCATTTTCTATTTTTAAGGAATTTTTAAGTTCTAAAATCCCTATAAAATAAGCATTTTAAATCTTAGCTAAAGCTTAAAATCCGCAAATGCAAAGCTAAATTCATAAAATCAAGCAAATTTTCTAATTATTAAGCTAATTTTAAGCCAAAAATGGGGTAAATGCTAAGCCTAAAAATAAGCCTTACAGCATTCAAATTCCTATTTCAAATTCTTTTTTAAAAATCTTTGCTAAAATCTAAGCTTTATCAAATACAAGGAAAAATAATGCAATTTTTAAACATAAATAAATTACCTAAAGAAAACTTAGAAAATATGGGCTTTACTTGGCATACAGATGCTGATGGTTCGCCTTATGTTGATGATAAATTAATAGTAATTAGCGAAAAAGAAGCGAATAATTATTATGAAGCTTGCAATGAGCTTTATGATATGTTTGCAAGTGCTGGTGAATACGCAATATCAAATAATCTTTTAGATAAACTTGGCATTCCTTTTAATCTTCACGAAATTGTGAAAATGTCTTGGGAAAACGATGTTCATTGGCATTTATATGGGCGATTTGACTTAGCTGGTGGGCTTGATAATCTACCTATAAAATTGCTTGAGTTTAATGCAAACACTCCTACGGCTCTTTTTGAAACTGCGATTTTACAATTTGAGCAACTTAGGCTTAATAATCTAAAAGAAGTTAATCAGTTTAATCATACTTATGAAGCTATTGTTGATAATTTTAAACGACTTGCAACTTTAGATGAAGATGTGAGTAATTTTGATGAAATTTATGAAGGCTGGAAAATCCTATTTACTAGCGTAAAAGACGCTGAAGAAGAGCTTACTACAAGACTTCTTATGCAAATGGCAAAAGACGCTGGATATGAGTGTGAGTTTGCTTATATTGAAGATGTGGAATTTAGCGAAGATGGAGTGTTTTTAGGTGATATAAATTATGAGTTTTGCTTTATGCTAATTCCTTGGGAAATCATAGCTATTGAAGAAAGCGAATTAGCACACCTGCTAACAAAAATCATTAAAAATCAAAAAGCAATCATTCTAAATCCAGCATATACCTTGATGTTTCAAAGTAAAGCTATTTTAGAGCTTTTATGGAAGCTTTATCCAAATCATAAATATTTATTAAAAACAAGTTTTGTGCCTTTAGAAAATACAAAGCAAGTTAAAAAACCATTCTTTGGAAGAGAAGGTGCAAATATTACGATTTTTGATAAAAATGGCGAAATTATTACGAAAAGTAACGGCGAGTATGAAAATAATGGCTATATTTATCAAGAATTTGCAGAACTTAATCATTATAATGAAGAGTTTTATCAAGCAGGGGTATTTTTCGCCTACGAAGCTTGCGGACTCGGCTTTAGAAAAGGCAATGCAATACTTGATAATTACGCAAAATTCGTAGGCCATATTATTAAATAAAAAGGAGTAAAAAATGCAAGAGATATTATCTCTTACTTCTTTTGTAGTTAATACAGATATAAAAGAGAATTTAAAACAGGAATTACAAAAATACAAAAATATTTTAATAATAGCAGGTAATACTGCTTATTCTAAGTTTAAGCATAAATTAGATTATGCTTTAACTAGTGATTTTTATCTAACACATGCTAAAGAATGCTCGTATTTAGATATTAATAAAATCTTAAATGAGTGTGAAGGAAAATCTTTTGATTTGGTTTTAGCTATTGGTGGTGGTAAGGTTATTGATACTTCAAAATATATAGCAAATAAGCTTAATTTAGAAATAATAACCATTCCAACAATTGCTGCAACTTGTGCTGCAGTGTCTGCTTTATCAGTTATTTATGAAGATGAGAAATTTAAAGAATTAGCTTTATTTAAAAACCCACCTTTAAAAACTTTCATAGACTTAGAAACTATCAAAAACGCTCCTAAGAGATTTTTAATAGCAGGTATTGGCGATACTATGGCTAAATTTTATGAGTTTGATTTGCAATTAAAATACGCAAAAGCAAATAATATAAGAGTAAATTATTCAAATCACTTAGGCAAGATTTGCAGTATTTTATGCAAGGATTTAAATTACGAATATGCAAAATCTTTAAATGATGATTTGAGTTTTAAAAATGTCGTTATGTCAATCATCGTAAATACTGGCTATGTTTCACGCTCAATAAATATTGAATACAATGGTGCTTTTGCACATGCAACTTGCTATGCGATAAGTTATGATAAATTAGTTGAAAGAGAGTTTTTACACGGAGAATTAGTAGCTTTTGGGGTGTTGGTTCAATTAGTGCTTGAGAAAAATTATGATGAGTATGAAAAATTAGTGAAATTTTATAAAGAAATTAATCTTCCTACAAAATTAAGTGATTTTTCAAATACTTTAGATACTAGCAAAATTGCTGAATTAATTTTGACTTCAAGCGATGTAAAAAATCTAATTAGCTTAGGTTTTAAAGTAAATAAAGAAGATTTAAAACAAGCTTTAATTTATAAAAAGGAGATTTAATGAAGATTGTATTTTTAGATGCAAATACCTTAGGTGGAGAAAATATTGACGCTTTTAAAGAATTTGGCGAAGTTGTTGTATATGAGAAGAGTTTAGAAAACGAAGTGCTAGAAAGATTAAAAGATGCAAATGTAGCAGTGATTAATAAAATAAAAATGAGCCGTGAAGTAATGCAAAATTGTCCTAATTTAAAGCTAATTTTAATTAGTGCAACGGGTATGAATACGGTTGATTTAGATGCTGCAAAAGAGCTTGGAGTTGCAGTTAAAAATGTAGCTGGATATAGCACAAAAAGTGTTGCTCAGCATACTTATGCACTATTGCTAGCCCTAATGAATGAAACGCTTTATTATAATGAATACACCAAAAATAATGAGTGGTCTAAGAGTGAGTTATTTTGCGATTATTCAAGAAGAATTCACACAATAGAAGGCAAAACTTGGGGGATAATTGGACTTGGAGCAATTGGAAGAGATGTTGCAAAAATAGCTCAAATGTTTGGAGCAAATGTAATTTATACAAGCCTTAGTGGAAAGAATAATAATCCTGACTTTAAACAAACTAGCCTTGAAGAATTGCTAAAAACTAGCGATATTATTAGTATTCACGCTCCACTTAACGATAAATCTTATAAATTAATAGGCGAAAAAGAATTAGCAATGATGAAAGATGATGCGTATTTACTAAATCTTGGTCGTGGTGGAATAATTGATGAAGTTGCACTTGCAAAGGCTATTGATAATAAAAATATTAGAGTAGGGCTTGATGTGGTTGAGTTTGAGCCTATGAGAGCTGATAATCCATTGCTAAATGTTAGTAAAAAGCAAAATCTTATAATTACTCCGCACATTGCTTGGACAGCTTGTGAGTGTGTAACAAGACTTGTAGGAATGATGGTAAATAATCTAAGGGATTTTTTAAATGGCAAGTAAGCTTTATTTAAAGCTTTATATTAAATTATTTTTAGGGCTTATCTTAGCCCTAAGCCTTAGTTCTTGTGTTAAGCAAACGCCTAGCACAACGATTAATATTACTCTAAAAAGTCCTTTGATAAAGTTTAAAGGGCAAGGCTTTTTAAGAAATCATAAAGGTGATTTAAGCCTTGATTTATATACTCTTGGAAAATATGTAAATACTCTTAAAATTAATGAAAAAATCTGTTTTGATGGCGAATGTTATACTAAAAAAAGCTTTAATGAGAAGTTTTTTGGAAAATGGTATTATGATGATTTGTTAAAAGATATAATTGAGTGTAAAAGTATATTTCAAAAGAAAAATTTCACAAAAACACAAGATGGTTTTATACAAAAAATTGATGATATTGAATACCAAACAAGTAATTTAAATTGTAGCTTTTCGTTAAATAAAACAACAATTAAAATAAATAAATAATAAATTTTATTACTAAGCAATATTTTTTTAATAATAATCCTAAACTAATTAACAAAAAAAGTGCTAAACTTTTAAAAACTTTTTAACAAGGAGAAATTATGAAAAAAGTATTATTTTCATCAGTTTGTGCAGTGGCACTACTAGGAATTAACGCATATGCAGAGCCTACTACAGTTATTACAAGTAGTTTAGAAGATTTTTTAACTCAAAAGAAGGATTTAGAGAATAAAATTAATGTTCAAAATACTCTAGTTACTCAAAAGCAAGAAAGTGTAAATATTGCTAATACAGCGTATCAAGCAAAGGATAAAGCTTATAAAGATTTATCTACAGCAATTATTACATTAACAACACAAGCAGGAGAAAAAGAAGGTTTAAAGAACAAAGCCGAATTGGAGCATACAAATTTAGTAAATCAAGGTATAGAATTAAATACCCAAAAAGAGAATTTGAATTCGGAAATTAGTACTTTAAACACACAGATATCAAGTAAAACGAGTGAAGTTGAAAAATTAAAAAAAGATCAAGAATTAGCTCAAGCTACTCTAATAGAAAAAAGAAATTATTATGAAAAATTAAACTTAGAACATACAGTAGAAGTAGAAAAACATAGTAAATTAGTAAATGATTATAACCAAGCGGTTCAAATCCACAGTGAACTTTCTAAACAATTAGAGAATGCGACAACAGATAAAGATATTATTCAAGCTAAAGTTGATGAAGCTTGGAAAAAAGTTCAAGAAACAAACCTGGCTGTTAAAATGAGCGATGATGTTATTGCACCATTAGCTGATGCAAAAGGTAAAGCACTTTATGAATACACAGTTGCTAGTGAAAATTTAGATAAAATTGCAAAAGACAGTGAAACATCAATTAAAAATTTGGAATTACTAAAATCTAATTTAGGGTTAAAAGAAGTTGATTTTAAAAATTATGAAATAAAAATTCAATCAAATGTAACAGCTATAACTCAAGCTAAAGTTAAATTAGATGAAGCACTAAAAGCTTATAATGAAGCATTAGCAACAGTTGAAACAACTAAGCAAAATCAAGCAAATGCTATGAAAGAATTAGACATTGCAAGCTTAGCATTAGAACAAGCAAAACAAGAATTAGCAAGTGCAACTACTGCTTTAGATACTCTTAAAAAAGAATTAGAAGATTTACAAAATTCAGTAACCACAGAAGAAAGTATAAATAAAGCAAAAGAAGAATTAGGAGAATTTAATCTAAATAATAAAGATTCAGAGGATTTAATGATTTTATTAGCTGCAGCAAACAATGACCTAAGCACAGCTTCAGCTGAAGTAAAAGCCGAAGCAAAAATTATCGTTGATAAAATCGCTACAACAATCATAAACGAGCAAAAAAGCGAAATCTCAAGCGATGTTTTAAGTTCTTTAAATGTAAGCATTAATAATATGAACAAGCGTTTAGGAGAAATTCGTGGCTTAAATGAAGATTTAGGCGTATGGTTTAGAGCTTATGGTGGTCGCTTTAGTAATGATAATAGCCATTTTAATTACTATTCAACCCAAATCGGTGCTGATAAAAAAACAGATTTTAATAACGGCGATTTAATAGCGGGTACATTATTTGGCTATGATAAAGTAAATTCAAATGCAAAATCAAAAGGCTTTAATGTAGGTGGATATTTAAGTTATATTAGTAATGATGGATATTTTGCTGATTTAGTGCTTAAATATATTCACACAGGCTACGATAAAGCTGGTATCAAATCTCAAAACTCATTCTTAGCAAGTGTTGAGAGTGGATATAGATTTAATGTTTATCAAAACACTTATTTAGAGCCAAGTTTAGAATTAATTACAGGTTATGTAGGAAAATATGAAGCTAAAACAAACAGAACAACAATAAGTGTGGATTCTTATGTTCCACTAATTATTAAACCACAAGTTTTTGCTGGATATAGTGTAAATGACTTTACTTTTAGAGCTGGAGTTGGTGCGATATTAGATACTAAAAAACACACAGCAAATATCTTAATAAGTGATATTGTAAAAGGAATAAATGCAAATGCAAGTACTAAACTTGATAGCAATAATCGTGGTTTCGTTAGCTTAGGTGGTTCATATAAATTTAATGACAACCTAAGACTTAATTTAAGTATAGAAAGAAGCTTTGGCTCAAGCCTTACAAATGATTATGAGATAAACTCTACTATTAGATATACATTTTAATCTTAGAATTTGAATTCGGAATTTCCGAATTCAAATTCTTTTCAAAAAATCAATCAAAAACAAAAAGCAAAAAATATTTGAATTTTACTCATAAAACAAAGGAATTAAAATTGAAATTGAGTGGAATTTGAATTTAGAAATTCCTATTTCAAATTCCTTAAATCTTTTTAAATATTTTAAACAAATAAGCAAGAAAAAAGCAAAAACAAGCAAGCAAAATAATGCAAGCTCCACTACTTAATTCATAAGCAATGCTAAGCACAAGTCCGCCAAGGCAAAACATAAGAGATAAGATAACAGAAACTACCATCATAGATGAAAGTCTAGTGCAAAACATAGATGAGATATAGCTAGGAATGCAAAGTAAAGCAAGTATTAAAACCATTCCAACAACCCTTAAGCTAATTACAATACAAATAGCAGACGCAATTATTAGCATATAATAAATTAGATTTGCATTTACTCCATTTGCCTTGCAAAACTCACTATCAACGCTAACTCCTATTAATTGTCTATAAAATACAAACGCCATTAAAATAAAAGCAATATCAGCTATTATCATAATCAAAATATCAAATCTTTCAACCGCTAAAATAGCTCCGAATAAATAACTAAAAACTACGGAATTTGAATTAGGACTTAAGTCGCTTAACAATATCCCCACACTCATTCCAAAAGCCCAAACCACGCCTATTACTGCATCTTGATTTTTGTAATTTTTTGATAAATATGCAATAAGTATTGCACAAGCTATTACAAAAGCTAAGGTGCTAAGCATTGTGCTAATTCCAAAATAAAGCGAAATCCCAAGCCCACCATAAGCTGCGTGAGTAATCCCGCCAACCATTGCTACAAGACGATTTGTAAGCACCAAAGTACCTATAATTCCACAAGCAATACTTACTAAAATTGCCGAAATAATTGCGTTTTGAATAAAACTATAATTTAGATATTCCATAATTTTCCCATATATCAATTTCACATAAATTATTTTTATGTGCTGCTAAATGCAACAACCTATTATTATCAATTCCTTTTGTATTTTTATGAATATGACAAGTTCTGCATATATGAATTAATTTGTTTGCATAAGTGCTAATTAAAGCTATATCATGACAAACACAAACTATGCTTATGCCTTTTTGATTAAGTTTTTTTAATAATTCAAATACTTCAATCTGCCCTTTAGCATCAATGCTAGCAGTTGGCTCATCAAGTAATAAAATCTTTGAATCGCTCATCATAGCTCTTGCTATTAATACTCTTTGTTTTTGTCCGCCACTAAGACTTGCGAATTTTTTATTTGCTAAACCACTTAAACCTAAATCATCAAGCAATGCTAAGGCTCTTGATTTTTCTTCTTTTGTATTAAAAAAGAAAGAATATTTATGAATAGTTCCCATTAAAACAACATCTAAAACATTAATAGGAAAGCTAGGATTTATTTGAGCAATTTGCGGAACATAGCTTAATTTATCCGTTGTAATTTCAATACTACCTTTACTAGGTTTTAATAAGCCTAATAATAATTTTAAGGTAGTGCTTTTTCCACCGCCATTTGCTCCTATAATTCCTACAAATTCATTATCTTCTATACTAAAACTAACATTGCTTAAAATCTCTTCACTATCATATGCAAAGCATAAATCATTTACTTTTATCATTGAAAAAATCCTATATATAAGCCAACAAATATAACAAAAATTAAGCTTATAATTTCTAATTTCTTACTAAATTTAAATCTAGTTACAATAAATGCACTCAAAAATATAGCAAGGCTCATTCCAAGTGCTATCAAAATTGCTGCTATAAAAGCAACAGCACCTAAACTTTGTATAAAACCAATAACCAAAATAAGCCCAGGGCAAGGAAGCAATCCTATACTAAAAGCCAAGAAATTATCAAGTGCTTTTTCGTTTTTTACTACTTTTAAGATTTTACTATTATTTGCTAGTTTAAAGCTTTTTATATTATTTGGTTTTTCTACTATATTTACGCTTTGTTTTTTTGATAATTTTAAATAAAGCAAAATACAAGCTAATAAACTTATTAAAAACCCTGAAATTTTACTTAGATTAAACAAGCTAAAAATAGAAAAAAATCCAGCGATAATAAAAGCATTAATTAAATGAATAAATCCTACTTTTAGACTAAAAAATAATATTTGTTTTTTTGAGTTCATAAAATAAGCTGCTGTTATGCTTTTGCCATGACTTGGTAAGAGTGCGTGCAAAAAGCCATAAATTAAAGCAATGGGATACAAAAGCAAACTATTATCTTTTAATAAAGAAATCATCTTGCTTTGTAAAGCAGCTAAAAACTTAAGCATATTTTCATAAATGCTAATTCCTGTTTCAAATTCCTTTGATTTTTCTTCAATTTTTGTAGTTGTAGCTTGAATAAAAGTTGGTGCTTTAAATTCATAATAAACAGCGTTTAGATTTATGTTTTCATTAATGCTAAAATCTTTTACTTGATATGAGTTTTCTTTTATTTTAAAATTAAAAAATCCATCAAGATCTTCAACGCTTAAAACCAAAACCCTATCAATTTTCGGAGTAAAATCATAATCTATAAAATACTCTAAAACAAGCTCTTTATTAAAACTTACTTTAACATCTTTTACAATAAATTTAATATCAATGCTTTCTCCAAAAGGCAAATCATAATATTTTAAAGTAGTTAAAAATTTTCTAGGCAATAAATAATCAAGCAAAGCAGCTTTAACCTTGATTAATTCGTTTTCATCTAAAGTTTTATCATTATTTGTATCGTAGCCATCTAGCAAGGTTTGTGAAAAATTTGAAGAAAATTCCCAAGAAATGGAATTTCCTTTAAAGCTTACATGTGCTGTTGGTGTGTATAAAGAACACAAAGCACATGCGTATATATTAATGCTTAGAACAATTATCGTTAATAATCTTAGCAAAGTTTAAAAGCTCCTTTGATATTTCGTTTGAAAGTTGGTTTATCTCAATGATTTTTAAGCCACTTTCATTGTGAATGCTTTTAGCTAATTTATCATCAAATTGTGGTGCTTTTAAGATTATGCAAGCTTTTTTGTCTTTTGCAATTTCTATGATTTTTGCTAATTCGCTAGGTTTTATATCTTTTCCTTCAAGCTCTAAAGTATATTCATTTAAACCATATCTTTTAGCAAAATAACCCCAAGCAGGATGAGAACTAATAAAGCCTTTTATATTCACATTTTTTGTTAAATCATATATTTTTAAGTTTAATTCATCTAATTCTTTTTCATATTTTTTTAGATTTTCATCAATATTTTTTGCATCTTTTGGATAAATTTGTTTTAAGGCATTTGCTGAATTGATTGCAAGTTGCTTTAAGATAATAGGGTCAGTCCAAATATGCACATCAATGCTTGAATGCTCGTGATGATGGTGTTTATCTTCATGTTTGTGATTATGTGCTAGATGATGAATTAAATCTTCTTTTATTTCATCGCTTGACATATCGCTATGATAATATGTAGGCCAATTAATCATTTCTTTTAACAATTCTTCTTGACTAGAATTTCCAAAAAATATATGAAAATGCTCTAAATCTTTCGTAGGTTTAATATTGTGGTCACTAAATTGAACATATTTAAACGGACTTTTATCGTTTGTTGCTTCAAATAAATATCTTACGCCTTTTTTTCCTGATTCGTAGGTTAAGATTTTAAATCCTACATATTTGTAATTAGATTTTATGCTTTTATTGTTTTGAATAAACTCAATGCTATCTTTTGTGATTATGATTTTTTCAACATCTGTTTTATAACCATCTAAATAATACTTTTTGTATTCTTCTTTGCTTTTGTCTTTTTTATCTTCTGCTTTTAATTTGTAATACTCATCAAAATCACCATTTAAAGCGTAAGGATAAATTGATTGCCAAGCTCCAATCCAATCACTTAAATCTCTATTCTTTACATTAACATCATCAAATATTCCATTATGAGCGTCATCATCGTGTTCATGGTGATGTTCGTTTAATTCTTTATGAAAATATGTGTTTTTTTTGATATTTTCATCAATTTGAATTATCTTTATATTTGTGTTTTCGGCTAATCTTTTAAGCCAAACTTCTTCAATCTCAACTCCTATTCCTAAAAATACTTGAGCTTTGCTTAATTCTAGCATTTGCTTTGGTTTTGGCTCATAAGTATGAGGGTCTGCGCCTGCTGGCATTAGGGTTGTTATTTTTGTATTAGGGAGTAATTTTTTTACGATTTCTGCTTGTGGCAAAATACTAACGCCTACATTATTAGCAAATAAGCTAATGCAAGCGATTGAGCTTAATAATAGTTTCTTCATTGCAATTCCTTTTCATTAATGTTTTAAAGTTGCTAGTGTAGTAAATAGTTGCTTAAATGCAACTTAGTTGCAAAAAATAAATTAGGTTTAAATTTTAATTTTTTTTGCTATTATTCACGAGATGAATTCAGTTAAGTTATTAAAAAAACACGATATCGGTATTACAGAACTTAGGATTTTATTATTAGATGAGCTTTTAGCTGCTAAAGAGCCTATGTGTTTTGATGATTTCAAAACAAAGGCAAATAAAACTACATTTTATAGGACAATGGAGCAGTTTCAAAAGGCAAAATTAATAAATAAAATTGAGCTTGATGGCAAGGGTTATTATCAAATAAATAAGGGGAATAATGCTTTATTTGTTTGTGATATTTGTCATCATACACAAGATTTAGCATTTCCAAGTATTGATAAAATTCAAGTTAGCTCTGTTTTGGTAAAAGGCGTTTGCAAAGATTGCAAGGATAATAATGAATAAAATATTTTTTATTTTTGCTCTTTTATTAACCTTATTTGCTGATGAGAATGTTTATAAACCAATTGCTAGCATTCCTTATGATAAAGATTTGGCTAATTTAGGAAAGCAATTATATTTTGATGTTAATTTAAGCCCAAAAAAGCTTTCTTGTAATTCCTGTCATAATCTAAATTTAAGTGGTAATGGTACAAATAATTCAGGTATAAATACAGATAATGAAAACAATCCTCCTACTGTTTTAAATATAGCTTATTCAAATCTATTTTTTAAAGACGCTAGCATAACGGATCTAAAAGAACAAGTAAAAAGAACTTTAAAAACCGATATGGATATTACTCCTAAAGAATTTAATAATAGGGTTAAATTTAATGTTGCTTATCAAAAATTATTTAATAGTATAGGTTTAAGTGCTAATTACGATAATTTAGTAAATGCTTTAGTAGAATTTGAAAAAGCTCTTGTTACGCTAGATTCTCCTTTTGATTTATATTTAAAAGGCGATAAAAATGCAATTAGTATGCAGGCTAAAAGGGGTTTAAAATTATTTAACTTTTACGGATGTTCATCTTGCCATAATGGAAATAATTTTGGCGGAAATATAATGGCAGAAATTAATAAAAGCTTTTCAGTAGGTTGTAATGTTAGTGATGGAAAAGTAAAAGTTCCAACTTTAAGAAATGTTACAATAACCGAGCCTTACACTTATATAGGAGCTTTTGTAAATCTTAGCGATATGATTAGAGCAATGTCGGTGTGTCAATTAGGAATAATTATGCCTGATGAAGATGTAGATGATATAGTTGAGTTTTTAAAAACTTTAGAAGGAAAAAGACCTAAAATTTTGGAATAATAATGAATAGAGAATATAAAAATATAGAAATAAAAACTTTCGTTCAAAGAATTTTACAGATTTTTATAACTGCTTTAATGGTTGGTATTTTTGTTTGTACAGGAATATTTTTTACAAAACTTCATAAAATTGATGTAAATTACGATATAAACAATCATATCCATGAAATTATGCTTGATAATCAAGAGTTAATGTTAAATATTGAAAGACCAAGTATTTATGCAAATTTTGAAAGTAGTGGAAGAAAATTAAGTGAAATTGATACTAAAACAAGTGAATTAATAGCTTTATTGAAAGAAAATAGGCAATTAAACAAAGCAGAAGAAGAAAAATTATCACAGAGTTTAGAAAAATTAAAAAATTATGTAAAAGAATTTAATAGCTTATTAGGAACTAGTGGAAGTGATTTTAAAAGCTTTAACGTTTTATATGCTCAATCTAAATTAATTGATGTAAAGCAAAATGTTTTGGAATTTATTTTTGCAACTAAAATAAGCATTAGTTCTATTAAAAACTATGTTGATTTTCTCGATACATTGATTGAAAATAATAATAATTTAATTTTAGAATATAAAAACACAATAGCAAGCTTAAAACAAGAAAGTAAAATAAAAACCGATGATATAAAATTATTAGAAGATAGGATAAAAGCAGTTGATGAAGAAAAAACCTATCTAATTCTTTCAAGAAAATTATTGCATGGTGTTAAACAACTTCATGAAGAAAAAGAAGAAATCAAAAATTTCACAGATTTTGAAAATATTCTAACTCAATTAAAACTTCAAGTATTAACAAAAATAGAGCATTTAGAAACTACAAACGAGCAATTAATATTAGTTGGTGCTATTTTTGCTGTTTTACTTGTGTTTGTTACTTTTATTATTTTCAAGTATAGCCTTGATTTAACAAGGGCTTTAGATATTTTATACAAGGCTTTTTTAAACTCTCCAATTCAACAAATTTTAATTAATACAAAAAACAAAAAGAATTTATATATTGAGTATGTAAATGATACTTTTACCTTTAATATAAACACACCAACAGAACAAAGCGAAAATGTAAGAAAAGCTCAAGCTATGAACTTTTATGATTCTTTACATGGTGTTATTGATTTAAATGACAATGCAAAGGGTTTTGATTACGGAACGCTTATTCAAGAAAGCCATAACAAAATTCAAGAATATAATGAAAATGATATTACTGGTAGAAAAGAAACAAGGTTTTTTTCTATTTTTAGAAAAAGCATAGGTGATAATATTGAGCTTATTAATAAGGTTGATGTAACCAAAAAGATTTTACAAATTAAAGACTATAAAACCAAGCTTGATAATATGCAAAAGAAGTTAGATACCGATAGCCTAACTGGTCTATTATCATTACAAGCTTTACAGGATAAAGAATTAAAAGATGATAAGTCAAATAAAAATAACATATTTTTATATTTAAAAATTGATAATTTCAATGATTTAAGACTTAACTATTCAACAATTATGATTGATGAAATCATAAAAACTTTTGCAAGGTCTTTAAAAAATGCTTTAAATGTTAAAGATAACGATGAGGTTTTAAAAACTACAAATATATATCATTTACAACTTGATGAGTTTTGTATAGTTTATAAAAATCACGAAGAAGCAATGGCAGCAGCTGATTTAATCCAAAAACACTTTAAAGCAAAAAATGTAAATCCTATAATGGGTAAGAAAAACAAGTTTGAGCTTCAAATTAATCAAAATATGGAACTTAAAGACTTAGAATTAAACATAGGAATTTCTAGCGAGCGTGATATTAGAAAGACAAATCAAGAAGTAATCAATAGACTTGCTCAAGCAATTCTTGCAAGTTATGAAACCATAAAAACAAAAGAGCCTTATTGTGTTTATAGAGAAGGCTTAAGTATAGAAAAACAACACGCAGAACAGCAAAGAGTAGTAGCTCAAATAAGATATGCTCTTGATAATGATAAGATTTTTGTAGTCTGTCAAGGCGTTCATAATTCACTTACAAAAGAAGTAAGTTATTATGAGGTATTAGTAAGACTAAAAGATGAGCATAATAATATAGTTTCTCCGGGACTTTTCTTAGATGTTGCAAGAAAAGTGGGTCTTTATAAAAATATTCAAGAAGTAGTTATTAATAAAGTTTTTGATTTGATAGAAAATTATCCTGAAGCAAAATTTAGTATAAACCTAGCAAACTCAGATATTATCAATAAAGAAACTAGAGATGTATTTGAGAGCAGATTAGCAAGGTGCTCTCGCCCTGAAGCTTTATGTGTTGAGATTTTAGAGAGTGAAAGTATTGATAAATACGATGATTTATCAAATTTCTTAACTTCAATTTCTTTAAGGGGTTGTAAGATAGCAATTGATGACTTTGGTAGTGGATATTCAAACTTTTATAGATTATTAAAAATCAAGTTTGATTATTTAAAAATTGATGGTTCTATTATTGAAAGCTTGGTTGTTGATAATAATGCTAGAACCGTTCTTGAAACGCTAGTAGGCTTTGCTCATAAGCAAGGTTATGAAGTTGTTGCTGAGTTTGTTAAAAACCAAGAGATTTTAAAAATAGTTCAAGATTATGGGATAGAAAAGGCTCAAGGCTATGAGCTTAGCAAACCTGAAGAACCGCACAATATTTTTATTTAGAATTTGAATTAGGAATTTGAAAATCTATTAATTTAAAAAGGAGCAAGAATGAGAAGTGATGTTATTAAAAAAGGCTATACAAAAGCACCTAGCAGGTCGTTACTTAGAGCTGTTGGATTAAAAGATGAAGATTTTGCAAAGCCATTTATAGGAGTTTGCAATAGCTTTATTGAGATTATCCCAGGGCATTTTTATTTAAATAAATACGCAGAGATTATAAAAGATGAAATCCGCAAAAACGGCTGTGTTCCATTTGAGTTTAACTGCATAGGTGTTGATGATGGTATTGCCATGGGACATAGCGGAATGCTTTATTCACTTCCTAGTCGTGAATTAATAGCAAGTAGTGTTGAAACGGTAATGAACGCACATAGCCTAGATGCAATGATAGCAATCCCAAACTGCGATAAAATCACTCCAGGTATGATAATGGGAGCATTAAGAGTAAATGTTCCGACCATTTTTGTAAGTGGTGGAGCAATGGCTGCAGGAAAGCTAAAAGATGGCTCTCAGATTGATTTAAATACAGCCTTTGAAGCAGTTGGGGAATTTGAAGTTGGCAAAATAGATGAAGCGAAATTAAAAGAAATTGAATGCGCTGCATGTCCAGGTGCTGGAAGCTGTAGTGGAATGTTTACAGCTAATTCAATGAATTCTTTAATGGAGAGCCTTGGTATTGCACTTAAAGGAAATGGCACTATTTTAGCACTAAGTGCCCAAAGAGAAGAATTATTAAGAACTGCGGCAAGAAGAATTTGCGAAATTGCAAAAAGCGAAGAGCTAAGCGAAAAATATAAAATTAGAAATATTTTAAATAATAAAAGCCTTAAAAACGCCCTAGTTTGTGATATGGCAATGGGTGGAAGTACTAATACAATTTTGCATACTCTTGCAATTGCAAAAGAAGCTTATGCTGATGAAATAAACTTAGAATTAATGCACGAAATAGCTCAAGATACCCCACATATTGCAAAAGTAAGCCCAAGCTTACCAGGAACTCATATGCAAGATGTTGGAAGTAGTGGTGGAATATATGCGATAATGAATGAAGTTAGCAAAAAAAGCAAATTCTTTAGCAAAGACGCACTTACTATTAGTGGAGAAAGTATCGGCGAATTAATAGCAGATATTAATCCTGATGGTAAGGCTATTAAAACGCTTGAAAATCCATATTCAGAGCGTGGGGGACTTTGCGTATTATTTGGAAATATTGCAAAACAAGGTGCTGTAATTAAGGTTGCAGGAATTGTTGGAGATAAGGTATTTCGTGGAAAATGCGTTTGCTTTAATTCTCAAGATGAAGCAATCGCAGGAATTAGCAGTGGAAAAGTAGTAGCAGGTGATTGTGTTGTAATTCGCTATGAAGGTCCAAAGGGTGGCCCTGGTATGCAAGAGATGTTAAGTCCAACAAGCCTTATTATGGGTAGGGGTTTAGGTGCTTCGGTTGCCTTGCTTACTGATGGAAGATTTAGTGGTGCAACAAGGGGCTTTAGCGTAGGACACTGCTCGCCTGAAGCTGCTGAAGGTGGAGAAATAGGGCTTATAAAAGATGGCGATATTATAGAAATTGATACTATCAAATGCACTATAAATCTATTAATAAGCGATGAAGAAATGGCTAAGAGAAAAGCAGAGTTTAAACCTATACAAAAACCACTTAATTCAAGATGGCTTAGAATGTATAGAGCGCTTGTTAGCAATGCAAGCAATGGTGGCGTGCTAGATATCGATGGCTTAAATGAGATGAAAAACTAAGAATTTAAAATAGGAATTTCGCAAAGAAATTCCTTGATTATTATTAAAAATATCTTAATTTAAATTTTTAATTTCCTAATTCAAATTCTTTTTTATTTTTTAATAATTTTTATTTATTATTAAAATTTTTAATTGTAAAATTGCATTATTTTAAAGGAGTGGCTATGAAAAACGATTCGTTTTTAATGATAGCATTATTGCTATTTTGTGTTTTGATGAGTTCTTTTGGTTTTTTAGACCTTGCAATTGTTTTATCAGTAATTTTCATAGGCGTTAGGCTTGGTGGAATTGCTATTGGATATACTGGTGGAATAGGCGTTATTTTACTAGGTGTTTTATGTGGGATAAAGCCTGGTGAGATTCCAACTTCAGTAATTTTAATCATAATGTCAGTTATCGCAGCAATTTCGGCTATGCAACTTGCTGGTGGGCTTGATTATTTAGTAAATGTTGCTGAAAAAATCCTTAGAAAAAATCCTAAAAAGATTAATTATCTAGCGCCTACAATTACTTATTTTCTAACGATTTTAGCAGGCACAGGTCATACTGCTTTTTCTATGATTCCTGTAATTGTTGAAGTTGCAAAAGAGCAAAATATTAAGCCAAAAGCACCGCTTAGCCTTGCAGTTGTATCAAGTCAAATAGCAATTACAGCAAGTCCTGTTAGCGCTGCTGTTGTTTATCTTAGTGGGGTTTTAGAAGGTTTTGGATATTCTTATATTGCAATGCTTGGGGTTTGGATAGCTAGCACATATTTAGCTTGCATAATAACAGCATTTTTAGTAACTAAGTTTAGCAATCTTGATTTAAGCAGCGATGAGTATTATCAAGAATTATTAAAAAAAGGTGAAATCGTAAAAAAAGAAAAATCAACTCAAATAATTAGCAAAGAAGCAAAATTAAGCGTTGCAATTTTTATTATCGGAGTTTTAGCTGTAGTTTGTTATGCGACTTATCTTTCAGGCTTAAAAGCTGAGCAAATAATAATTCCAAGAGATAGTGCGATTATGTGTGTAATGCTTAGCATTGCAACTTTTATTGTCTTAGTTAGTAAAATTAATACTTCTAAAATCATTGATACAAGTGTATTTAAAAGCGGTATGAATGCTTGCGTATGTGTTTTAGGTGTTGCATGGCTAGGTGATACTTATGTAAGCGCTCATTCAGCTGAAATAAAAGATTTTGCAAAAAATCTAGTAGAGCAATATCAATTCTTATTAGCATTTGCCTTTTTCTTTGCAAGCATGCTTTTATATTCTCAAGCAGCAACAGCAAAAGCAATTGTTCCATCAGTAATAGTTGCTCTAGGACTTAGTGAAAATCCAGAAAATGCAAAGATAATAATCGCTTCTTTTGCAGCAGTTTCAGCGCTCTTTGTGTTACCAACTTACCCAACTTTACTTGGTGCTGTTGGTATGGATGATACGAAAACTACTAGAATAGGAAGATATGTATTTAACCATTCTTTCTTTATTCCAGGGGTTTTAATGATTATCTTAAGTGTTGCATTAGGATTTTTATTTGTAAAATTTATTTAAAATTTACTTGCAATTAATATTGTTTTTTGTATAAAATGTATCCTTTTTACACAAAGGATACATATGAAAAGACAAACTTGGACAAATAGATTAACATATATTTTAACCGTTGCAGGTGCTACCATAGGATTTGGAGCTACTTGGAGATTTCCTTATATGGTTGGAGAAAACGGCGGCGGTGCTTATGTTTTATTATTTATAATAGCTATGTTTTTAGTAGGTGTTCCTATTATTTTGGTTGAAAATATTATAGGAAGACGCGCTCATAAAAATAGTGTAGATTGTTTTAGTAAAAAATGGCAATTTATAGGGTATTTAGGACTTTTTGGAAGCTATGCAATTATGGCTTATTATATGGTTTTAGGTGCTTGGGTAATTAGCTATATTGTAAATATTATTACAAATAATTTAGATTTAACTCAAGTTATAACGGCTGAGCAAACAAGCTTACATTATGTAAATCATATTGAAAAATCTCCTTTAATGATAGCAATTTATACTTTTGTATTTGTTTTAATTAACTGGATTATTTTAAGGCGTGGAGTTATTGATGGGATTGAGCGATCGGTTAAATACTTAATGCCATTATTATTTTTATGCTTAATTGCTATGGTTATTAGAAATGTTACTTTAGATGGAGCATTAGAAGGAATTAAGTTTTATTTATACCCTGATTTTAGTAAGATAACTCCAAGCATTTTTTTATATGTTATAGGACAAGTATTTTTTGCATTATCACTTGGATTTGGCGTGATGATTACGCTTTCAAGTTATCTTGATAAAAAAGAAGATTTGTTAAAAACAGCAGTAATTACAGGTGTTGTAAATACTCTTGTAGCAGTTTTAGCAGGTTTTATGATATTTCCATCACTTTTTTCATTCGGATTAAGTCCTGATGCAGGACCTTCGCTAGTGTTTAAGACTTTGCCTATTGTATTTTCAAATATGCATTTTGGAAATATTTTTGCTATTGTATTTTTTGTATTATTACTTACTGCAGCACTTACTACAAGTTTGCCGATTTATCAAGTAATTATTTCGGTTTTAGAAGAAAAGTTTAAAATCTCAAAGAAAACTTCAATTAATTTAGTTTTAGGTGGAATTTTTATTTTAGGAAATATTCCTGCATTGCTTAGTTATGGTGTGCTTGATGATGTTTTAATTTTTGGAAGAAATATTTTTGATACATTTGACTTTGTGAGTGGAAATATTTTATTTGTAATTACTGCATTATTATGTGTTTTATATGTTGCATTTGTTTTAGGTAAAGATGAAGCTTTAAGAGAAATTAGCAATGATTATGAATTAAAAAACCCTATTTATAAAGCATGGTTTTATTATATAAAATACATAATTCCTGTTGTAATTATTATTATTTTTATTAGTGGATTTGAGAATTTAAAATCGTATATTCTCGGATTTTTTAATTAATACTACGATTTAGCTTAGCTAAATCGTAGAAATTTGTGTTTTACTTAACTTCTTCTTTTACTTCCATTTGTTCTTGAACATTTTCTGTTGTTGTTTGCTCGCTTGTGCTATTTACGCACTCAGCACTTTTGCATTCTTCAGTATTTACTGCTTCAACTTCAGCAGCACATAAATTAAGACCTAAAAAGGCAACTAATACTAAACATAATCTTTTCATTTTTCTTCTCCTCTAAAAAATGTGGCGAAATTGTAAGAGCGAAATATTAAAAATGGTTAATAACTTGAAAAATTTTTTATCAATTTTATTCCTAATTGATAAATTATGAAAAAAATAATAAGTATCATTTAGATTTGATTTATTTATAAGTTTTAGAATATGCGAAAAAATTATAAAGGCTTACTTGTGAAAAAATTATTATTTCTTATTTGTATTTTAGTAACTTCAGTAATTGCTAGAGATGATGTTGATTATTTTAAAGAAAAAGATTTGATTATTGAAAAGCTTGATAAAGGCTTAGAAGCTTATAAAAAAGGCGATGCAGCTACAGCAAGACAACTTGCAAGCGAAGCATATTTTCAGCATTTTGAAAACATGGAAGGGCCAATCGGTAGAAATATCGGAAAAAAAGGCTTTTTTATGGAGAGAAAATTTACTAATTTAAGAAGCTATTATGGAAAAGGCGAAAATATTAATAAAATTGAAGCTTTAATCTATGGTCTTAAATTAGATTTAGAAGAAGTAACGCCTATTATTCAAGATGGTTTTAAGATTAAAGCCGTAGCATCTGATCCAAATTATGATAAAGCAAAAGCAGAAATTAATGCAAGAGAAAATTTATTAAAGTCTTGCATTGAAGGCGAAATGATGTTTGGCTCAAATGAAAGTGATGCAAGAACTAAATGTGAAGAGCAAAAAGCTGCTGAAATTGCACTTTTAGCAAAAGAAGCGAGTGGAGAAGTGCAAAAACCTGTAATGCAAAAGCCAGTGTATGATAGTCTTGAAAGTCTTCAAGCTGCTGCTTCTATTGATCCTAGACTTCAACATGTTTATGATTTATTAAGCGAAAAATTTGATGAAGCAATGCAATATAACAAGCTTGGAGAATACACAAAAGCTGCTGATACAATAGGTTCAGCAAGAGAAGAAATTTATATAAACACAAATATAGAAATACTAATAAATGCTACAAAAAATATCAATATGAGAAGCAAATTAAGAAGTTTTGGTAGTGATATTCGTAGTGGTAAAGTTAGTGAAAATGATATGAGAGAAAAAAGCGAAGAATTGCTTAATGAGATATTTGATGTAATGACAGAAATTGATGAAAGCAATCTTGGTAAATTAAAGCTAGTTGGATATGTTGATGAAACAAAGAATGTTGATTATACTCAAGTTGCAACCGATATTAAAATCGCACTTACAAAAATAGTTCAAGATTATGAAAATGTAGGCGAAAAAGCAAGTATCAATTCTCTTCAAAGTGTTTATTTAGATATTTTTGAAGCAAAAGGTATGGAGAGTAAAATAGGTGCAATTGATTCAAGCGTTAAATTAGCGATAGAAGAGAAATTTACAAAAGGAACAGCTTTAATTAAAAGCAAGGCAAGCAAAGAAGAGTTACAAGCTAATTTTGATGAATTAAATAAATTAATTGCAAGCCAACTTGATAAGATTAGTGATACTAGTGTATGGTTTTTATTTATATCATCTCTTACAATTATTCTAAGAGAAGGCTTAGAAGCTTTAATTATAGTAGTTGCAATAATTTCATACATAATTCAAAGTGGTAATAAAGATAGATTAAACATAGCATATTCAGCTTTAGGAACGGGCGTTATTTTATCATTTATAACAGCGTTTATTGTTTCATATTTTATTAGTAATTCAGGTCAAAGTAGAGAGCTTATAGAAGGTGTTACAATGCTAATTGCAGTAGCCTTGTTGTTTTATGTTGGTTTTTGGTTGCTTAGTAATGCAAGAAATAAAAAATACGCAAGTAATCTAAAAGAGCAAGCAAAAATGGCAATTACAAGTGGTAGTGCAAAAACTCTATGGTGGACCGTGTTTTTAGCAGTATTTAGAGAAGGTGCAGAGACTATATTATTTTATCAAGCGTTACTTATAGATTCAGGCTCAAGTGCTGGTTTAGGTGCTGTAATAGGCGGTTTAGCATTAGGCTTAGTTATTTTAGTAATTTTATATTTCTTACTTAAAGCAGGAGCTATTAGAATACCTATAAAACAATTTTTCTTATTAACCTCAATTGTGATTTTTTATATGTGTTTT
The DNA here is from genome assembly GCF_057802535.1 of Campylobacter sp. DY7. Taxonomy (NCBI): domain Bacteria; kingdom Pseudomonadati; phylum Campylobacterota; class Epsilonproteobacteria; order Campylobacterales; family Campylobacteraceae; genus Campylobacter; species Campylobacter sp. DY7. The sequence goes on along the minus strand of NZ_JBYJAU010000014.1, from coordinate 17,372 downwards.
GTCTTTACAGGCAAAGGAATTATGGAACTTGTTGAGGGCAAGGTCTTAACTCCACATCTCATATCAACGCCATTTGAAAGTATTACATGGCTAGGGCTTTACCCTTATTATGAGAGCTTAGTGTTACAGGCAATAATCCTTCTTCTATTAATAGGAGGAGTTCTTTATATGCAAATCAAATCAAAGGAGAAACAATGAAAAAGTCATTGCTTAGTTTAGTTGCAGGTGCTTTCTTAGCTACTTCAGCATTCGCTGGTGAAGTTGAAATCCCAACAATTGATGGAGCAGAAAGCTATAAATTACATGGTATGGAAATAGCAGCAGTTTATTTACAACCAATTGAAATGGAGCCAAGAGGAATTGATTTAGCTGCATCATTAGCTGATATTCACTTAGAAGCTGATATTCACGCTCTTAAAGAAAATCCAAATGGTTTTCCAGAAGGTTTTTGGATGCCATATCTTACAATAGGTTATAAATTAACAAACCTAGATAATGGTAAAACAAAAGTTGGAAAGCTTATGCCAATGGTAGCTGATGATGGCCCACACTATGGTGCAAACATTAAAATGGATACAGGAATAGGTAACTATGAATTAGAATTCGTAATTGACAATCCTGAAAAACAAGGTTTTGGTCGCCACGTAGATAAAGAAACAGGTGTTGATAAGTGGTTTGATACATTTAACGTAAAATATAAGTTCAAATACACCGGAACACCTGATAAATAAGCCTTAAAAAATAGAAAGCTAATTTAGCTTTCTATAAAAATATACAAAAATAAGGACAATAATGAGTATTTATTTTATACATTTATTTCTTGAAGCTTTTGTTATTAGCTTTTTTACATCATTTGCTTGCAAAAATCATTCAGTTTATAAGATTTTAATTTCTGCATTTGTTGGTTTTATTTTTGGATATATTGCATTTTATATCATAAACTACGAAAAGCAAAACAGAATAGGATTAATCATTGCCGATAGTGTTTTGATAATTTCTTTATTATTAGTATTTTTAAGAAATATAAAAATATTTGCAATATCAAGCGTATTTTTAATAGCCTTTGCGTGTGCTATTAGATATTTTTTATTAAGTGCAAATTTTGTTATATTTGAATCTAATTTAATAGATACTGAAGGGGTTTTAAATTTCGGTTTTATTTTATTAGCTTTTTTTATATGTGCTGTATTTTTTATAAGTTTTGTATATTCTACTAAGCATGTAAAATCAAAAATTAGTATTTTAATAGCAATTATTTTGGCTTTAATGTTTATAAATGAATGTTTAGCTGAACTTGCTTTATATGGAATGAAGACAAGAAGTATCGGAGCTTTAAGTGATAGTGATGCACTTTTAAGCTATATAGGAAAGAGCAAACATTATGCTGAGTTTTATTATTATATTTGCTTAATTTTAGGCATTATTTATGTTGGATTATGCTTAAAACTTCGCCCTAAATATACACAAAAACAAGGCGATTTTGATATTGTTTATAGGCAAAACAAAAACCTTACAAGCACAATAAACACTCACTTTAGCATTACATTTATTTTAAGTGTTTTAGCTTTTATAATCGTTTTATTTTATGATCTAGTTGCGTCTAAGCCTATTAGTATAGATGAGCCTTTAGTAATTGCTCCAAAGAGTAAAACTCATTTTGAGTTTGAATTAGATAAAGTAAGCGATGGAAAATTACATAGATATGCTTATATTTCAAGCTCAGGTAAAAAGATTAGATTTTTTATAATCAATCGTTTTGCTGGCAAAATCACTCCTGTTGCTGTGTTTGATTCTTGTATGATTTGTGGAGATTTAGGATATATTTTAAAAGAAGGCGAATTAATCTGCGTTGCTTGTAACGTAAGATTATTTTTACCAAGTGTAGGCAAGGCAGGTGGGTGTAATCCAATTCCGTTAAATTACGAAATAGATGAAAAAAATAATAAATTATTAATTAAAGTAAGAGATGTTTTAGATGGGGAAAATTATTTTAGCGAAGTTGTTGAAATTGAAGTAATTGACCCTGTAAATCAAGATAAATTTTTAAACTCAAAAGCTAAAAAATCTTATATGTATAAAGGTATAAATTATTATTTTAGCACTGATGAAAGCTATGAAGAATTTAAAAAAGACCCTAGCAAATATGTAAGCTCAAACGATAATGCACCTTTTAGATTAAATGGTTATCAAAGTTAAGGAGAAGCAATGTTTTTAAGAATTATAAAAAAATCAATTTTTGGCAACTTAACTCAAAAACTCCTTAGTTTTGGCACTATTTTTCTAGCTTGTTTGCTACTTGCTTGTATGTTAAATATAACTTTAGGCGTTGGTAATGAGCTTACAAAAGAGCTTAGAAATTATGGTGCAAATATTAGCGTTGTGCCACAAGGCTCAGCACTTAGCATTGAAGTAGGAAATAAGACTTTTAAACCATTTGAGAATAAAACATATTTAGAATTAAAAGACTTACATAAAATAAAAGAAATCTTTTGGAGAAACAATATAACAGCTTTTGCTCCATTTAAAGATGAAGTAGCAAAAATTAATGGCAAAGAGATTAAAGTTTTAGGCACTTATTTTGATAAAAATATTCCTATTGATGGCGAAGAAGATTATAAAACAGGAATCACAGGCTTATTTCCTTTTTGGAAAAGCGATAAAGATTTTGTAAATGATGAAAGTAATATCTTAGAAGCAAATATAGGAAGAGAATTTGCAACTAGATTTAATCTTAAATCAGGCGATCAAATTGATGTGGAATTTGAATCAGGAATTAAAAACTTTAAAATCGTAGGAATTATTGATAATTTAGGCGAATATGATAATAAATTGCTTATAAATATTGATAAATTAAATGAGATTTTAGGCTCAAAGCCAACTTATGAAAGAGCCGAAGTTTCAGCGCTAACAATTCCAGAAAACGACCTTGCAATGCGTGCAAGACATGATAAAGATAGCTTAGATGCAGTTGAGTTTGATAAATGGTATTGCACTGCTTATGTTAGCTCAATTGCTTATCAAATAGAAGAAGACTACAAAGGTGCAAGTGCAAAAGCACTTAGCAAGGTTGCTGATGCTGAAAGCTCAGTGGTTAAAAAAATTCAAGGCTTAATGGGAATAATCTTTTTAATTTCATTAGTAGTTGCAAGCGTAGCACAAGCTTCGCTTATAAATAGCGATGTTTATAGACGCTCAAAAGAAATAGGCTTATTAAAGGCTTTAGGGGCAAATAACTTGCAAATATATTTGATATTTATGGTTGATTATTTATGTGTTAGCTTGGTTGCTAGTGTGTTTGGAAGTATTTTTGGATTTTTTGTAAGTGATTTAATAGCTTTAAATATCTTTTCTCATAGCATTGCTTATAATTTTATTATTATTTTTATTTGTATGTTTTTTGCTAGTTTAATCTCAATTCTTGGCTCATTAATAGCTACAAAAAACTTTATAAAATTAGAAATAGTAGAGGTGCTTTATGGCAGGAAATAATTTTTTCATAACTCAAGTTAAAAAGAGTATAGGGTTTTCAAAACAAAGATTACTTATAATTTTAATTTCTATTTTTATGGGAACTGCTGTTGCGAATGCGTTTTTAAATATTTATTTTGATATAGATAATAAAATGAGCAAAGAGCTTAAAAGCTATGGTGCTAATATGATTTTAAGTGCTAAAGATAGCGATTATGTAAATATTAGCGATGTTAATAATATAACATCACAAATAACAAGCTCAAAAATCTTAGCAATTTCGCCTTATTTATACTTTACTCCGAGTTATTCTAGTAGGCAGATTTTAGTTGCTGGAGTTAGTTTTGATGAGTTTAGAAAAATCAATAAATTTTTAACTATTTTAAAAGGTAGTTTAAGTCCTAGCGAATACAGCAAAGCTGATAGTATTTATTTAGGAATTGATTTAGCAAATACAATTGATAAGAAAGTTGGCTCAAAACTAACCTTAAACTATAAGCAAGATTTAGGATTAGTTGAAAAAACTTTCGTAGTAAAAGGCATAATTTCTAGTGGAGATGAAATTGATGCAATGGCGTTTATTAATTTAGATTCAGCTAAAGAGTTTTCAGGCGTAAAGGATAAATATTCTTATGCTTCTTTAATAATTGATGATAATTTTGAAAACCTATCAAAGCTAAGCGCAAGTATTAATAATGAAAATGCAGAGCTTAAAACAATTCCTAGCGTTAGTATTAAAGAAGGTGCAATTTTAGAAAAAATTAAAGGCTTAATGTTTTTAATTTCTATCGTAATCTTAATAATTAGCTCAACAAGTGTTAATACAACGCTTAGTTCAATTATATTTTCAAGAAAAAAGGAAATCGCTTTACATTTAGCCTTAGGGGCTGCTAAAAGCGATATAGTAAAATTATTTGCTAGTGAAGTTTTCATACTTACCTTAATCGCTTCATTATTTGGCTCAGTTGGTGGGTATTTATTAGCACAATTTTTAGGAGCAATTATTTTTAATGCTAGTATTGATTTTAGATTAAGTGCGTTTGTAATAGCGATTTTAATTTCTTTTATTTTTGCTATTCTTGCTGCATATTTTCCTATCAAAAAAGCTTTAAGTATAGATATCGTAGGTAATTTAAGAGGAGAATAAATGAGTATTATTAAAGTTAGTAATTTACACAAAAGATTTGATAAAGCACATGTTTTAAAAGGTCTTAGTTTTGAACTAGAAAAAAGTCGTTGGCTTAGTATTGTAGGTAAGAGTGGAAGCGGTAAAACAACGCTTTTAAATATCTTATCATTGCTTGATAATGCAAGTGAGGGCGAATATTTTTTAGATGGCATTAATGTAACTCATTTAAGCGAAGTTGATAAGCAAAAAATCCGCCGTGAAAAAATAGGACTAATCTTTCAACAATTTCATTTAATTCCATATTTAAGTGTTTTAGAAAACGTTATGCTAGCTCAATATTATCATTCTAGTATTGATGAAAGCGATGCAAAAAAGATTTTAGATAAAGTTGGCTTAGCTGATAGATTAGAGCATTTGCCAAGCGAGTTAAGTGGTGGTCAGCAACAGCGTCTTTGTATAGCAAGAAGTCTTATAAATAATCCTAGCATTTTACTTGCTGATGAGCCTACTGGTAATCTTGATGAAGAAAATGGAGAAATTGTTTTAGATATTTTTAAACAATTAAGAAGCGAAGGTAAAACAATAGTTTTAATCACGCATAACCCTGATTTAGCAAAAAAAGCTGATGAGATTATCACTATTAAAGATGGTCTTATTGTAAATGAATAAATTATTTTTAATAGTTTTTGCTTTATTTTTTGTAGCTTGTGATAATGCAAAGCTTAGCCTTAATGAAAAAGCTCCTGAAATATTAGCTAAGGATACAAAAGGTAATAATATTAAGCTTACAAGGCAAGGTATTGAAATAGTTGAGTTTTGGGAGAATGGCTGTGCTGCTTGTCTTAAAGTAATGGCAAGCCTTAATGATTATGCACTAAGTAATAATATAAAAATTTATGCAATTAATTCAATTGATGATTTAAAAACTATTAAAAAGCACGAAAATGAACATAATTACGATGCTATGATTTTTTTAAAAGATCAGCAAGATATAACTTGGTCAAGGTATGAAATATTTGCAGTTCCGACTTTATTTATCTTAAAAGATGGAGTTTATGTTGAAAAAATCTTAGGTGATAGGGGATTTAATTATATACAAGAAAAAATCAAAGGATATTTATGAGAATTATTTTAATGCTTTTATGTTTGATTTTTTGCGCTTGTAAGGATGAGTATTTTTTAACACTTAATTCAAAAGAGCCACTTAGTTTAAAATATAATGCCAAAGAAAAGGCTTTAAAAGGTCTTAATGAGCCTTTTATGTTGTTTTTTTATTCTAAAGATTGTGGAGTTTGCGAAAAACAAATTCCTATATTAAATGAATTAAGCAAGAATTATAAAATAATAGCTGTCTTAGGAAATATGAAAAATAAGGATATGGCTGTTAAGAATTTAAAAGGTGTAACATTTACAACTATTTATGATAGTTTAGATGTTGAGTATTTAAGCAATGTAGTAGGGGGAGTTTATGGAGTTCCTGCTATGTTTATTTATGATAACAATGGTAAAATGGTAAAAAAGTTCATCTCTTTAACTCCAAAATCAATTTTAGAAAAGGAGTTAAGAGCTGTTAAAGGAGTTTGATGAGAATAATTTGTATTATTTTTTGTCTAATTTTTAGCTTGTATGCAAAAGATTATGATAAAAGTAATTTTTCAAGCGTTATAAATGCGTGCAAAAATAACAACTCTGATGCTTGTATTTTAGCAATTAGGCTAGGCTTACATATAAATAAGCCCTTTGTAGTAAAAGGTATGTCAAAAAATCTATGTGATAAAGATAATTCAGGCTATGCGTGTGCTTTTTATTCTCATATATCATTTAGCTATTTTGATGAACTAAGCTATCAAACCAGCCTTGAATACGATAAGAAAGCTTGTGATTTAGGTTATATTAGTTCTTGCATAAGCCTTGCTATTGTTGATAAGGCAAAATATAGCGAAGAAGGCAAAAAAGCCTTTATGTTAGCTAGTGAAAATTCTTTACATAAAGCTGCTTTATTATTTAATGCAATTTCTTGTGATGGTGATATAGAACAAGCTACTTTAATATGTGAAAATCTTTGCAAAAGTGGAGATTTAAAATCTTGTATGGGCTGTAAGGATTATTATATTATTGATGATGATGACTTACTTAAAACAGCTTTGAAAAATACCGATAAAAATTGCGAAAAAGATGTAGAAAAATGTATTTATTTATACCATGCTTATGGAAGAATTGAAGATATAGATAATAGGGTTAAAATACTTATTAAGCTATGCGAAAAGGGCGATTATATGCATTGTAATTCAAACAATAATATAGATGAAAAGTATTTAAAAAAATATGAAAAAGAACTAAGAAAAGCAATTTATAAAGGTTGCAAGATTAATAAACTTTTATGCAACGAATTTCCATTCCAAAAAGGCTTTTGGTCTAAATAATTCTAACAATTACGAAATCGGAATTAGGTTCTAATTCCTATTTTAAATTCCTATTTTAAATTTCTTTGATATCCAAACGATTTATCCTATGCTAAATAAAGATTAAAAATCATTTTTACACTTATTATTTTCTTTAATAATAGCCTTAAATTAATTTTACTTTTGTGTAAATAAAGTGAAATTTATTTTAAGGAGATAGCCATGAAAAAGGGCTTTACAATGATTGAGTTGATTTTCGTAATCGTAATTCTAGGAATTTTAGCAGCAGTTGCTATTCCAAAACTAAATGCTACAAGAGATGATGCAGAAGTTGCAAAACTTGCTACAAACATTTCTACTATTATGGGTGATTTTGCATCTTATTATACTTCAAAGGGTACTTTTAATGTAGTTGATCCTACAACTAAAAAAGAAACAGCAGCTGATTTAAAAGTTATTACTAACGTTCCTTTGGCAAGTGGAGTAATGCAAGTAAAATCTAAACCTTGCTTAACTTTTGCAGTAAAAGATAATCATACTATTACAATAACGCCTTCTGGTAGTGCAGCAGCTGATAAGGTTTGTACTGATGTATTAGCTAAAGATAATATCAAAGCTATGTTAACTAGTAGTGCAGGTACAGCTGTAGATGGTACTAAAACAACAGCAGTTGATTTTGATTATGCGACAAGCGGTGTGAACTTCTAATAACCTTGAAGTCTAAATATATAACAAAGCCTAACAAGGTTATCCTTGTTAGGCTTTTTTAAATTTAAAAGGATAGAAATGAAAAAAGCTTTTACAATGATAGAATTAATTTTCGTAATCGTAATTCTAGGAATTTTAGCAGCAGTTGCAATTCCTAAACTAAACGCTACAAGAGATGATGCTGAACTTGCAAAAGCAAATACAAATCTTACAACTTTAATAGGTGATGTTACAAGCTATTATACCTCTAAAGGTAATTTGCCAACAAGTACTAATCCTCAAGATTTAACTGGTGTAGCCTTATATCATAATAAAAATTGTGATTCAGCAAGAGCAGGTGGTGCTGCTTGGATGAAAGTAAATAATACTTGTGAATGTCTATTGTTTGAAATAGGAACTAATAGTAAAAGTGAAGCTTATTATTCTTTTTCTGCTAAAAATGGAGCTGCTACAAAGGATTCTACTTGTCAAAAATTTATAGATAGTATTAGTAGCTCAGGTATATTTGGTAATGGTTATTCAGATCCTAATTTTACGACAGCAAAAAGTACTCTAGATACGGGTAAAATATATTTTAGACTAGGTGGCAGTGGGGTTTTATGGTAAAACAAGCATTTACTATGATTGAATTAATTTTCGTAATAGTAATTTTAGGAATAATTGCAGCAGTTGCAATCCCTAAATTAAACGCTACAAGAGATGATGCTGAGCTTGTTAAAGCTAATCAAAATATTACATTGTTAATAGGCGATTTAGCAAGTTATTACACAGCTCATAATGAATTTGCAAGTGATATTAACACAATGACTAATGTAGCATTAGATAAAGGTATATATAAAGTAAAAAATAAGCCTTGCTTAGAAATTAGTCTTGATGAATATTATGTGGTAATTAAAAAAGCTAAAAATCAAGATAAAGTATGTGATTTAGTTTTAGATGATAGTAAGACAATAGCTAATTTAACAGGTAGAATTTCAAAAACAAATACTAATTTTACCGATATTTCTAAAAGCGATATTGTTTATATTCCAGTAGGTGGAAGTAATATAAGTTATTAGAATTTGAAATAGGAATTAGAATCTAATTCCGAATTCAAATTCTTAGCTTTTTAGTTATTAAAAAGCTTATCTTATATTATCTAACTTCTCGCAAGCGTATTTAAATCCTAATTCACAAGATTTTCTTAAAAATTCTAAAGATTTATTTTCGTAATGTTGCGCTACTTCATAACAACTTTTATTATCTTTGTTAAAACAAGCATATTTATATAAATCAAGTGCTTTTTCTTCATTTATATTAGTGCCTGTTCCATTGAAATACATATTTGCTAGATAATAACAAGATGAGTAATTTTTGTTTTCACATTCTGCTGTATATAAGTCAAAAGATTGTTTATAAATTTTTTCATAATCTTCGCATTTTGTATAATTTACTTCGCAGTAATTTGCATAATCATAACAAGCTTCTGCGTTATTATTTTTACATTGTTCTTTTGCTATTTTAATAGTCTTATTTTTGTATTTTTTGCTTAATTTTGAATTTTCTAAAATATCAGAATATTTGTAAATATCGCTTAATGCCTTGCAAGCGTTATAACTTTCGTATTTTTCACAAGCTATTTTATAATAAACGCTAGCGTTTTTTTCATCTTCTCTATCAAATTGATAAAAATTTGCATTTTGCATACACTCTTGCAAACTAGCACATTCGTTTGCACCTAAAGTTAAACCAAGTAATAAAATTGATAATTTTTTCATACTAACTCCTTTTTTTAAAGTTAGTAATTTTATCGAATTTTTGAAAATGTATATATGAAAAAAATAAGAAATAAAGAAAATCCTAGCTAATTTTAGCTAGGAAATAATTATAGTGCTTTTTTAGCTGCTTCAGCAATTTTTGCAAATGCTGCTGCGTCGTTCATTGCCATATCTGCTAGAACTTTTCTATCTAGTTCAATTCCAGCTTTTTTAAGACCATTCATAAATCTTGAATAGCTTAAATCATTTAAACGGCATGCCGCATTAATTCTAATAATCCATAAACGGCGGAAATCTCTTTTCTTGCGGCGTCTATCGCGGTAAGCATATACCAAGCTTCTTTCTAATTGTTCTTTAGCTTTTCTAAAGTGTTTTCTACGACCGCTATAAAAACCTCTAGCTAATTTTAATAATTTTTTATGTCTTCTGCGTCTTACTACGCCTGTTTTTACTCTTGCCATAATTTCTCCTTTTAATGGCGTTTGCCTAAAGCAAATCTTTCCCGAAACGGGGGTAACGAATGATTAAAAAATCAAAAACTCTTATTTCATACAAAGCATTTTAAGAACACGGCTCTCATTTGTAGCATGAACAAATTTTGCTGTTCTTAAATCACGCATTCTTTTTGCAGGCTTTTTAGTTAAAATGTGGCTTCTAAAAGCTGAACCACGTTTAATTTTGTTTTTGCCTACTCTAAAGCGCTTAGAAGCACTTTTTACGCTCTTCATTTTTGGCATAAGCTTTCCTTTTTGTTGAATTTTCTAAAAAAGAAGAACAGATTTTAGCATAAAAAGTTTATATATAGCTTATTTTATTTGAAAGTAAGGCAAAAATAAGCAATAAAGAGCTAATAGCTATCATAAAAATAATTGAAATATCAAAATTTCCACTCAAATCTTTAAAATATCCAAAAATAATAGGACCTATGGTTGCGATTAGATATCCAACACTCTGTGCCATTGAGCTAAGATACACGGTAGTTTCACTATTTTTTGATTTTATAGCTATCATAGTTAATGCAACTCCAAAAATCCCACCAACAGGAATAGAAAATAATAAAGCAGAAAATATCAAAATATAGATATTTGAACTAAGTAAGCATATAAAAAATGCAAATATATTGCTAAAACAAACTAAGCATAAAAGCAATGTATTATTGCTTGAGTTTGCCATTTTACTAGGGATAAAATATGCAGAAAACATAGCGCAAAATTGAAATAATATAACGATATTTGTGGCTGCATCATTGCTTAAATTAGTTGCTAAAATGCTAGGATACCAAGTAATTATCGTATAAAACACACAACTTTGTAAGCCCATAAATCCTGTTATAATCCAAGCTTTTTGGTTTTTAAAAATGCCTAAAAAATCTTTAAATTTTTTAAGACTTTGTTTTCTATTTAATCTGTTGTTTTTAATAAAAGGAAGATAACAAAACAATGCAATAATTGCAAAAACAACCCAACAAAACAAAGTTCCACTTAAGCCTATGTATTCAACCAAATAATGCCCAAAAACTCCAATTAAGCTAGAAACACTTAAAATCATTCCATAAATTGCCATAATTTTGCCTATATTTTTAAAATTATTTTTGATAAAACTTGGCATTAAAACATTTAAAATTGCAATTCCTAAGCCTATTAAAATAGTTCCAAAAAATAAAAAGAAAGTATTAAAAAATGCCCTTGTAAATAAACCTATAATAATCAAAATAATTGCAGAAAATATAGCTTTTGTGTTTGGTAAGATAGGAGCTATTAAAGAAAATATGAAAAAGCATAAAAGTGGCAAAGAACTTAATATTCCTATTTGGGTTGAATTAAGCTCATAAGAAAGCATAATTTTATCAACCAAAGGGCCTATTGCAGTTATCGGTGCTCTTAAATTAAGTGATATAAAAATTACACATAAAATGCTTATTAAAAAATAATTTTTTTTCATAATTTTCCTTTACAAAACTATAAAAAAATATATTAAACAATTATAAAGCATTTAAATATATAATTGTTTCTTTTTAAATTTTTATATAAGGAAGTTTTTAATGTTTGAATTAATTAGTGATTCTTTTAAGCAAGCAGTAAATAAATTAAAAACAATAGATGATGAAAAAGCGTTAAAAAACGCAATGGAAACGCTGAAAAAATCTTTATTAAAAGCTGATGTTCATTTTAAAGTAACAAAAGAATTATTAGTTAATGTAGAAAACGAAGTAAAAGCAAAAGGAATAGGTCAAAAACACTTCCTAGACGCTATTAAAAACAATCTTACAAACATATTAACACCAGAGAATAAGATTAGCGAATTTAGATTTTCTCCAAGTGGCTTAACATCAGTTATGATGATAGGTTTGCAAGGTGGCGGTAAAACTACTAGCACAATTAAATTGGCTAACTATTTAAAACTAAGAAAGAAAAAGGTCTTAGTTGCAGCGTGCGATTTACAAAGACTTGCAGCGGTAGAGCAATTAAGACAATTATGTGAAGCAAATGAAATTGATTTATTCTCAATGGATAGCAAAGATCCTTGCGAAGTTGCATCTGCAGCATTAAAAAAAGCAAAAGATAATTTATACGATGTTTTATTAGTAGATACTGCTGGTCGTTTAGCAATTGATGAGCCACTAATGAATGAGCTTGCTCGTGTAAAAGAAATTGTTAATCCTTATGAGAGTTTTTATGTAGCTGATGCTATGAGTGGTCAAGAAGGTGTAAAAACTGCTGAAATCTTTAATGAAAAAATAGGAATTAGTGGTGTTATTTTAAGCAAATTTGACGCTGATACTAAAGGTGGGGTTGCTTTAGGTATAGCAAAATTATTAAATTTACCTTTAAAGTTCGTAGGTATTGGAGAAAAAGTAGGAGATTTTGAAAGCTTTGTGCCTGAAAGAATTGTTGGCCGTATAATGGGTGAAGGTGACTTAGCGACTTTAATGGAAAAAACTTCTGCTGTATTTGATGAAAAAGAAGCAAAAATTTTAAGCAAAAAGATTAAAAAAGGTGAATTTAACTTTAACGATTTTATAAATCAATTAGAAAGTGTTAAGAAATTAGGTAATTTAGGCTCATTAGTTGGAATGATACCAGGGCTTAGTGGAGTAGCAAATAAAGTAAAAGATATAGATTTGGAAAGTTCAAAAGAAATGATACATATTAAAGCTATGATTAGCTCAATGACACCAAAAGAAAGAGAAATGCCAAGTCTTTTAAATAATGCAAGAAAAGCAAGAATTGCAAAAGGCGCAGGACTTTCTCAAATGGAAGTTAATAGATTTTTAAAACAATTTGAAAATGCTTCAAAAATTGCTAAAAAACTTTCAAAAGGTGGCATGAAAGGTTTAAGTTCTATGTTAAATCAAGGAAATTTTCCAAAATAATAAAAAATTTTTAAAGCTTTAAACTTATTTAAAGCTTTTTTATAGACAATTTTTGTTTATAAAAAATCTTTAAATCAATCAAGGAGAAAAAATGACAGTTGTAAGACTAACAAGAATGGGTAGAAAGAAACGTCCTTTTTATCGTATAGTAGTAACAGACAGCAGAAAAAGAAGAGATGGTGGCTGGATTGAAAGTATTGGATATTATAACCCAATGAGCGAACCAGAAACAATTAAATATGATGCTGAAAGACTAGCTTACTGGAAGAGCGTTGGTGCAAAACTAAGCGATCGTGTAGCAAGAATTACAAAATAATGGTAAAAGATTTTATTTTTACATATGCAAAAACAATAGCCGCAAATCCTGAGCGGCTAGAGATTTTTGTAGAAGAAAAGCAAGATAATTTAGTAGATATTGTTATTATGGCTACTAAAGTTGATGCAGGAAGACTTATAGGTAAGTCAGGTAAAATAATCACTGCTATAAAAACAATAGCTGTTAATAATAAAAATACTCAAAAATTAAATTATAAAATCACGGTAAAAACTTTTGATGAATAATTTGGTTTTTGTTGCAAAAATAGGTAAAACTCATGGATTAATTGGGTTTTTAAAACTTCATAATAAAAGTGATTTTTACGAACAATTTAAGCCAAAGGCTGAATTTTTTGATAAAAATGGTAAGAAATTCATTATAAAATCTTTTGATTTTAATAATTCTTTAATTCAATTTGTAGGATATGAAGATATAAATAGTGCTAAAGAATTAGTAAATATGGAGCTTTATTCAAGCGTTGAGAATACTAGAAAGAATATTAAATTAAATAAGAACGAACATTTTTATTTTGATATCATAGGACTTTTAGTATATGAAGAAGATGAATTGTTAGGTAAAGTTGTAGATATTCTTGAGACTGGAGCTAATGATTTGTTAGAAATTAAAACAGATATAAATTTGCTTAATCAGGGAATGCCAAATAGTTTTTATATCCCATTTCATGATAATTTTATAATCTCAGTAAATGAGTGTATCAAGGTAAAAAATTCTAAGGTTATTTTAGAAAACTCATAATGACATTTAATTTTATAAGTTTATTTCCAAATTTAATTGAGAGTTACTTTAATGAAAGTATTTTAAAAATTGCAAAAGAAAAAGAACTTATAAAATTAAATTATGATAATCCAAGACTTTATTCAAAACATAAACATAACAAAGTAGATGATACAAAAATCAGTGGTGGAGCAGGAATGCTTATGTCTTGTCAGCCTTTGTTTGATTGTTTAGAAAATTATAAAAATACTCATATTATTTTTTTAAGTCCAACAGGAAAACCCTTTAAGCAAATTGATGCAAAAAGATTGGCTTTAAAAAATGAAATAACTTTCGTATGTGGAAGATATGAAGGAATTGATGAGCGTGTTTTTGAAAATTATGCTAATGAAGTTTTTAGTATAGGAGATTTTGTATTAACTGGTGGAGAATTAGGTGCTTTATGTTTGTGTGATGCCATTGCTAGAAATGTAAAAGGCGTATTAAATGAAGAAAGTTTGGTTGAAGAAAGTTTTGAAAATTATTTGCTAGAAGCACCATCTTTTACCAAACCTTTTATATACGAATACAAAAAAAATAATATTTTTAATAAATTTTATTCAATTTCAAGTTTTGTTAAGGGTAATCACGCTAATATTAACCTTTTAAAAAATCATCTATCGTTTTGCAAGACTAAATTCCACCGCCCGGATTTACTTGCCAAGCACAATAATTTAAGGAAAAACTATGAGAAATAAATATATTGAGCAATTTGAAGCTAAGCAAATTGAAGGTAAAAATGTTCCAGATTTTAGAGCTGGTGATACTTTAAAACTTGCTATTCATATTAAAGAAGGCGATAAAACAAGAGTTCAAAATTTTGAAGGTATTTGTATAGCTCGCCGTGGTCAAGGCACAGGTGAAACTTTTATGGTTCGCAAAATAGGTGCAAATGGTGTTGGAGTTGAGAGAATATTCCCAATTTATTCAGATAGTTTAGAAAGCATAAGTGTTGTTCGCCGTGGTAAAGTAAGACGCTCAAGACTATTTTATCTACGCAGATTACGCGGTAAAGCTGCAAGAATTAAAGAACTTAAACGCTAATATTACGGAGATTTTCTCCGTTCTTCTTATGATTGAAATTAAACAAGCTTCAGAAAAAGACTTAGAATTAATTTTGAGTTTTATTAAAAAACTCGCAGAATACGAAAAACTATCAGATTGTGTGGTTGCAACTACTGAATTATTAAAAGAATGGTTATTTGAAAAAGAAAAAGCTTATGTTTTAATAGCATATTATGATTTTAAACCTGTTGGCTTTGCTTTGTATTTTAATAATTTTTCAACATTTTTAGGAAAATGTGGCATTTATCTAGAAGATTTGTTCGTAGATAGCGATTATCGTGGTTTAGGAATAGGCAAGGCTATTTTTCGTGAATTAGCTAAGATTGCTTACGAGAATAATTATGAAAGAATTGATTTTTGCTGTTTGAATGACAATGAACCAAGTTTAAAATTTTATGAAAAAATCGGAGCATTTAGGCAAGATGATTGGGGTATGCTAAGATTAGATAAAATAGGCATTGATAAACTAGCTAATAAAAAAATTTAAATTCCTAATTCAAATTCTTTTTAAAATTTTCGCATTTACTTTATAATTTAAACAATGCATTTTAATGTAAAAATTTATAATAATTTCAAATAAGAATTTATCTTAATCAATGGACTTTAGGGCAAAGTAATTAATCATAATTTTGTTAAAATGAAACATTTAATTTTTTATGAAAAATAACGATTACAAAATAAGGAAAACTCATGAAATATAAATTAAGTTTATCATTATTAACTTGTTTAGCAATCAGCGGGGGGGGTATTTAAACGCTGCTTTGATAAAACCCGATCAAATTTGCACAAGTGGTGGAACTGATTGTACAATATCAAACAATACCGATGGCGTAAATATAACTGATACAAGTTTTAAAAATATTACAGCAGATAGTTCTAAATTATGGGTTGGAGGACTAACTAATATAGATAAAATTGAATTAAAAAATGGTTCTCATCTTGAAAAAAACAAAGGAAATATGACTATAAGCGAGCTTAGAATAGATAATACATCAACATTTGAGCATATAGGAAATGAAACATTTATTAACAGTCTTATAAATACTACTAGTACAGATAAAACAAAAAAAGTTAAGATGGCTACGCAAAATAGTTATACAAATATAGGCAAAAAAGACGCTACATCAAAAGGAACGATTGAAAGTTTTGATTTTTTAGGTAATTTAGATATAGCTTGTATGAGAATTTATAATCAGTTTATAATTGATACTGATTTTAATATAAGGTATTTAGAATCAACAGGTAATGAGTATAAAAATTCAAATGTTACTCTATATGCTAAAGGTGTTTTAGACGGAAATACTTTTACAGATTCTAATATAAGTGTAGGTTCTATTAAATCTACAAATAATATTTTTAAAAATAGTAAATTAGAAATTAAAAACAATCAAGGTCATACTAATTTTAATAGAGATAATAGTATAATAGGTGGTAGTTTTGAAAATGTTGCAATAACTTCAGATAATAAAATAGTAGTAAATGGAACAACTTTTACTAACGGTAGTTTAAAATCTGAAGCAGAATTGACAAATACAAATTTTACAGGTACTGATATAAATACAGATATTAACGGTTTCATGCATTTAAAAGGAAAAAATGAATTTACAGATGTTAATATGCATAAAACTACAGCAGATCAGTCAAAACATAATGTAGTTCTAGATTCTAACACAGAAACTATTTTTACAAATAGCACTTTAAACAATATATCTATAAATGGATATGGTAGTGGTTCAACTAACAATAAACTAACAATAAGTGGTGGAACATTAGCTAATACAACAATAGGTTCTCATTCTGCAAATACAAATATTTCAGATTTAACCCTAAGTGGTGTAACTATCAATAATTCTAGCGTGGCAAATCTTAACCATAACCTAAGAGCTCAAAACATTACCATAACAAATGGCACAAACGCAACAGGTGCTAAAATCAATGCTCAAACTAAACTTGATATGACAAGTTCTACTTTAGACGCTACAAGTGAAATTAAAGCAAATGTAGCAGATATCAAGACTTCAAATATAGGTGGAAGCACAAATATTACTAACACCCTAACATCTACAAGTTCTACTTTCGGTGGCAAAGTAACTGCGAATGATTTGATAAGTAGCGGAGCAGGTTCTAAGTTCGATGGAATTGTAAATATCACCAACTCAATCACATCAAGCGATACAACATTTACTAAAGATGTTACAGCTAATATAATTACAGCAAATAGTGGCTCAATATTTAATGGAACCACAACAGCAAACGATAGTATTGTGGCAAACCAAAGTTCAAGTTTTAAAGGCTCTACAACAGCAACTAATAAAATCACATCTACAAATGCTAGTTTTGAATCAGAAATAAAAACAGCATTCCTAGACGCTCAAAAGGA
>NZ_JBYJAU010000056.1:0-519 GCF_057802535.1 Campylobacter sp. DY7 | reverse complement strand
GACCCCGACCACGGCATGAGCCAGATCGTCGCGACCCTCTGCTCGGCAGCCGTGCTCCCGGATTGGGCGTTCGCCCGCTGAGCGTCACCGAGTGCCCGCCGGTCACCCCGGCGGGCACTCGCCCGTGACGCACTCGCGATGTCCCCGCGCGATGTCGGAGGCCACCCGTAGCCTATGAATGTCACATTCACTAGCAATCGTTCCGGGAGGACTCCATGACCGAGACCATCAACAACGTCCACGACATCCGCGCAGCCGTCGAGCGCGCGATCCGCTTCCACGCTCCGCTGCGCGCCGAGTTCGACGAGGGATGGACGACCATCGAGCCGGACGAGCTGCGCCAGGCCTGGGACGACTACAGCCTCAGCGACCCGTTCACCCTCGACCCCGCAATGCCCGCCCTGCTCGCTCGCATCGACGCCGACCACCCGGACGACGACCCCCAGGTGTGGGTGCCCCTCGGCGGGCAGGGCGACCCCGACTATCTGGATGCCGTCGTGGTCACCGAGCGCACCGTCA
>NZ_JBYJAU010000055.1:0-520 GCF_057802535.1 Campylobacter sp. DY7 | reverse complement strand
AATATTATTACGACATCGTCCGCACGCTGCGCGATTATAACGGCCAGTTCGACCGCGTCGTCGAAGTCGGCGTGTTCATGGGCGGCTCCACCGCCTATTTCGCGGGTTGCATCGAGGCGTTCGACTTCGATCTCGATCTGATCGACATCTCTCCGGACTATCTGCGCTTCGCCCATGAGCGCGTCCGCCGCATGTTCCCCGAGGCTGCGCGCCGCATGCGGCTCTTCCATGGCGACGTGCCCAGCTATGTCCGCCACGTCATGCTCGAGGAGCGCGGCCGCCGGAACATCGTCCATCATGACGGCGACCATAATTTCGAGCAAGTGGTGAAGGATCTCGCAGCGCTCTCCTTCGTGCGCGAGGATCTCGTCGCGCTGATCGCCCAGGACACGCATCTGCGCGGCACGCCGCACTTCATGAACTTCGTCGACATGGCGCTCTATGCCGTGTTCGGCACCGAGCTGAACTATGCCTCGATCGGTGCCGCCTATCACGGCGACAACGAAATGACTCGGCCCAA
>NZ_JBYJAU010000054.1:0-523 GCF_057802535.1 Campylobacter sp. DY7 | reverse complement strand
AACATCCCAGAGGAGCATGAGCTGCTCGCAGTCGCCACGATCGCACTCGACGGCGCCGGGGAGTACAGCCTGAGCATCCACAACGTCGTCGACGCCCCGCTCAGAATGGCTCCCGCTCAGCAGACTCGAGCGCTACGCATCCTCGCCACTGGCATCGAAGCCGAAGCGGTCGGCAGAGAAGAGAACCCGTGAGCGAGGGGCGCACTGGCCCTACGTTCTGGCATGGCGGGTTCCCCGGTCTCGCGATCGGCTCACGCCTCCTGAACCCCCGTGACGCCACGGCCGCGCGAATCCCGATCTCACACACGCCTAGCGATCGGCCGGAAATCGGGCTCGTCTCGCGCACCGATCGCGTCTACTTCAGCACCCGCCAGGAGTTCGCTCGCGCATTCGCATTCCAGACCGAGATCACCACACCCTCCGGCACCCTGACATCCCGCGGCACCCTCTACGCCGTCGAGCCGATCGGCGCCACCGAGGAAGATCCCGACTTCGCCGGCCACGAGATCTCATGGTGCGCAAC
>NZ_JBYJAU010000053.1:0-530 GCF_057802535.1 Campylobacter sp. DY7 | reverse complement strand
GTGCATGCGGTCAGCGTCAGTGCGGCGGCGATGATGCCGGCGAGGGCGAGGCGCTTGATGCTCATGGTGGGGCTCTCCTACTGGGTGATCAGCTCTGCGGTGGCTGTGGCTTGGACGGGGAACGGCACGGGGAGGAAGGTGGCCGAGTAGTCGGTGTCGACGGTGACGGTGATGCGGTCGCCGCTGACGGCGACGCTTCCGCCGACGCCGGCGGCGGCGAGGTAGCCGTTGGCGGCGCTGACGGCTCGGCTGCTGTCGATCGCGGTGGTGCCGTCGCTGATCGCTTGGCCGCTGACGGCGTTCGCTGCGGCGCGGGCGGCGCTGGCTGCGGTGGTGTAGGCCTGCTGGTTGGCTTGCACCTTGCCGGCGCCGTCGACGACGAGTCCGACGATCGCGAGGAACGCGACGGTCATGATGACGAAGTAGATCGTCGCGACGCCCTTGTCGTCGCGGAACTTGGCTCGGAGCCTCTGGATCATGGTGTTCATCGCCGCTCCCTGTAGGCGTCGACGGGAGAGGCGGCGGTGCCT
>NZ_JBYJAU010000013.1:0-39065 GCF_057802535.1 Campylobacter sp. DY7 | reverse complement strand
TCTTCTTTACTCAAAAAGTATTTTTATGGTTTATTAGTTCTTTTATTAAGCTGTATTAGTTAAAGCTTGATTAAGTATGTAAAAGGAATTAAATTAGATAGATTAGTTAGGATTAATTTATGTGCTTTTATGTTTAAGTGGATAAGAGTAGGTTTATTATTTTAGAGTTTTTTAAATGTTGAATGTTTATGGAGTGTTTGGGTGTAATGGAAGATTAAGTTTATAATTATATTAAAACAATATGTTTAAGGTTATTAAATTAATAAAGATAAAAGAATTTGAATTAGGAATTTTGTTTTTATAGTTGTTTAAAAAATTGTTTTTAAATTGATAATATGTGTAAAATTATATAATTTATTTAGAGTATGCTTAATAATTTAAAAAGCTAATTCAAATTCCTTTGAAAATCACTAGAATTTGAAATAGGAATTTAAATATTAAAATTGATAATTGTTTTATTAAATGCTATGATATGAAAAACATTTAAGGTTATAGTATGAAAAAAACATTAGAAATCTTAAAAATACTTTTTATGATTTTTATAATAATTGAAATAGTGATTGCTTTTTACTCAGTTTTTGCAGGTGTTATTTTTAGCATTGGCTCAGATATAAATGTAATTTATTCAATTATTGTTTGTTTTTTTGCAGCTAATTATTTTATTTATGAAAATTTAAGTCAAATAATAATTTTATTTTACAAAGGACTTATACTTTATCCACTAATTTATCTTGAAGTTTTTATAATTATATTTTTTATAATACTTTTCTTTAAATTAAGAAAAAAAATTAATAACAAACTTGCTTTTACTTATAGTATAATTCCTATGATAATAATATTTGCTTTATATAATTATTTTTTTAGAACCATACCTGATTACTCAAGTAAAACTCACGAAAAAATAGTAACCTTATATGGCTATAAAAAATATCAGCAAGGCTATTGCTTAAAAGAAGATAGGATATTACCTAAAGATGAGCTTTATAAAAGAGTAGTGGTTGATGATTTTACAAAGTTATTAGTACGTAAAGATAATCTTTATAAAATGATTTATAATGGCATTACAAGTCATGAATACGAGATACATAAAGATATTAATCTAGATAATTACAAAGATTACTTAAGAAAAAATGTTTATTCTAAAGAATATGTTAATTATAAAGAATTAGAACCGGTTGATTACACTAAATATCTAGTAGTTAAAAATAATATAGCAGGATTTACTAAACCTATTATTTTACTTGGATGGGGTGCTTCTGTTTCAATTTCAGTTTATACGGATATAGCCTTTGAATTTAAAGATAATATATATAGAACCTATAGCTTTTATCTTATTGATGAATTTGATGAGCGTGAAGATAAAGAAAAAGAGTATAAATATAGACTTAGAGTTTTTAATCATCAGCTTTTATCATACGAAGCTGATATAAAGGAAAAACGTAGTTATATACGCAAATTTGATAATTGTGGTTATTCAAATTTTAATCCAGAAAAAGAAGCAATTGAGATTTATAATGGTATTTAAAATTATAAAAAGGAGAAAACACAAAACTTAAGCTAATAAAATAAGCTAGATTTTATAAAAACAATCAATGAAATTATAAAAATCTAGCTTTAATTTCCGAATTCAAATTCTTAATTCAAACTAATAAAATCAAGTGGGTTTATATGATAATTTTTTTGCGTTACTTCAAATGTCAAATCACGCTCAACTTTGCCTACTATATTGCCCTTTTTAAGCACGCTTCCTACTTTTGCTAATTTGCTAAATTTAGATAAATGCGCATAAATCGTATGAATACCATTTGCATGCTCAACTATTACAACTTTATCAAGCACAGCTGTATCGTTTGCAAAAACAACTTTTCCATCTAATACAACCCTAACATTTGCATCAGGAGTATTTGAGCGTAAAACTACGTTTTCATTAAATATTTTTAACTTATAAATAGGGTCTATATAATCTCCAAATTTTTGCTTTACGCTAAAATCTATTAAAGGCGCTATTGTTTTTTTGCCTGTATATTTAGCTATTTTGCCATCATAGTCTAGGGTGTCTTTATGCTTTACTTCTGCTGTTGCTTTAACGCTAGGTTTTGATTTTTCGCTTTCAATGATTTTTAATTTTGCTAGAGTTGCTCTTATTTCATCTTGTTGTTTTTGTAGATTTACTAGGCGTTGCTTATAAATCTTCTCATCTTCTTTTTGTTTTGATATTAAGTTTTCTTGGCGTTTTTTAAGTTCGCTTAATTCTTTTGCTTGTTTTTTAAAATTATCAATATTAGCATTCATTTCGCTTATTTTTTTTTGCTTATAATCAATTTGTTGTTTTGTCCTTGCATAATCTTTTGAAATCTTATAAAGTTCATCATTTAATACATCTGATAAAGTATTAATAATTTCGGTTGATACAATACTCATTGAGCTATCTATTAAATCTCTCGGAGCTATTAAATCGTAAGAAAAATCCTTTGCTATTATATCTACAAGCTTTTTTCCTAAAATTTCTTTATCTTTCATAAGCTCTTTATTTTGGGTAATAAAGGTGTCGAGCTCTCCATTTTGAGCATTTACTAATTCTTGTAATTCTTTTGTAATTTCTGTTGTTTTACTTACTTTTTCGTTTATTTCTTTTAATTTTTTTTCGCCTTCTATTATTTCACTTGCTAAGTCTTCTAGTTTTTTTGAGATTTGTTCTTTTTCATTTTCGGTTTTTTCTAATTTTTTTGTATTTGTTTCAATTTGATTTGCAAACAATATTAAGCTAAAAATTAGCAAAAAGACTTTTTTCATTGTCTTTTAACCTTAAACATTACTATTAAAACACAAAACAAACTTGCAATTAATGTGTAACTTGATATTTCAATAAGACTTGGTAAAAAATCAATCACAGGCAATTCAATATCAAATTTGGCTAAAAGTTCTTTAATATATGAAATATTATTAAAGTTAAAAAATATTGCAAACAAAATAGCAAAACAAATAATATTATCTATAAAAACTATTTTAAGCATTGTTGAAGCTCTTTGAAAAAAGCTTGCACCAAATAAATTTAATATATAAATTCTATTTTCATGCTCAAATTTCCATATTTTTATTTGATTTAAAAATACAGCAATTGATAAAATACTTATACAAATTAAGCAAATATAAGAAATTAATTTGATGATGTTTAATAATTTATATATTTTTAAATGTGTTTTTGAAAATGTTTCTACCTTTAAAACATTTGGTATTTTTAGTAATTGTTTTTTGATTTTTATAATTTCGCTTTCATTTATAAACTTAGTAAAGCTTATGCTATAAAATTTAGGCAATTTTGATTTTAGGGCTTCTAGGTTAGCTTTTGTGATGTCTTTTTTGATTTTTTCTAAGATTTCACTTGGGTCTAGCTCTTTAATACTTGAAAAATACTCAATACTAGCTAAATCCACTGCTTGAACTTCTTGTTCGCTAACTAATACCACGCTGTAATCTTTATTAAGGTTTTTTTCATAATCTTTAGTAAGTTCATTTATAAAGAAATTAAATTGAAAACAAAAACAAATAATAAATAAAGTAAATATAAAACTAAAATGTATTTTAAATGAATTCATTTAAAGCCCCGTTTTCAATATTTAAATGTCTATAATTAAAATCAATTCTAGGCGGTATTTGATGAGTTACTGCGATTATACAAGCGTTGAAAGTATTTCTTGCTGCATTTAGCAATTGCCAAATAATATCTGCTGAATGAATATCAAGATTTCCTGTTGGCTCATCACAAATTATTATTTTTGGATTATGAATAATTGCACGAGCTAAAGCTATTCTTTGCTGTTCGCCCCCACTTAATTCTAAAGGCATTTTTTTTGCTTTATGTTGAAGGTGAGTGTATTTTAATAATACATCTACATGCTTTGTAATTTGCTCGTTTTTAACTCCTGCGATTTTTAAAGGTAATGCTATATTATCGCTTACATTTAGCTCATTTATTAATTTATAATCTTGAAAAATTATTCCTAATTTTCTTCTTAGTTTTAGTAATTCTGCATTGCTAATATTATTCATATTTTTAAACAATACATGCAAATCCCCGCTAAATTCGCTAAATTCTCCAAAAAAGCTTTTTAGCAAGGTTGTTTTTCCACTACCACTTTTTCCAGTTATAAAAATAAAATCCCCTTCGCTAGCGCTAAAATTAACACTATTTAAAACAACTTCATTATTGTAAGCTAGTGTTAGATTTTTAGCATTAATTAAAATCGCATTACTTCTCATTCTAAAAACTCTTTTAATTTGTTAAATGCTTTTATATTCAAGGCATTTGGGCAAAAATCATGAAATAATATTTTAAACTCTTTATTATTTTCGCATAAAATATATGAGCTACTAGGAGTATCAAATCCACCATAAGCTAGTTGAATTATCTTAGCGTTTTCACTATCATAAATTCTTGAGATTTTTACGAAAAAATCTTTATCAATATGCTTTATAAAATCAAGCTTATTAAAGTCAATTATAAATTCAATTTTTTGATTTTGTAATTCCTGTTTCAAATTCTTTTTATTTTTTACATAGCAAACGAAGTCATATATATCTTTATTCATTTTAAGCCAACGGCTTTCGTATTTGCTAATTATTCTTGCGTCTTTATTCTTAAAATAATCATAATCTAAGTCGCCAAAAATTTCTTTTGTATATTTAGCATACATTAAGCTATCGCTTCTTAATTCAAAGAAAGCTCCTTCTTTTAATACTCTTAGGCATTCATCTTTAAATTCATTTGAAACCACTCTTCTATAAGGAGCATCATCCCAAGGCACAGGAAAATGTAAAAATATACCATTTAATGAGCTTTCTTTTAGTTCTTTAATAGCAATTCTAGCGTCAAAATCAAGCAAATAAATATTCTTTAAATCCTTTGCTAATTTACTAACTTGAATAAGGCTAGGTTTATGAATTTCTATTCCTATATAAGTATTTTGTGGGTTATTGCTCGCTTGATATAGCAAATGTCTGCCCGAGCCAAATCCTATTTCTAAATAAGCATTATCTAAAGAATTAATCAGCTCTTTAAAATCATTTGTTGATGTTATTACATTTCCTGCTAATTCTTTAAATTGATTGTAGTGATAAGCTCTTGAAATTATCTCTTCACAAAAAGTTTTTTCAAAACATTCTAAAGCTTTTTGCATT
The DNA here is from genome assembly GCF_057802535.1 of Campylobacter sp. DY7. Taxonomy (NCBI): domain Bacteria; kingdom Pseudomonadati; phylum Campylobacterota; class Epsilonproteobacteria; order Campylobacterales; family Campylobacteraceae; genus Campylobacter; species Campylobacter sp. DY7. Next base: position 33,887 of record NZ_JBYJAU010000013.1, on the reverse strand, counting down.
AGTGCAAGGTCTGTAATTTTTGTTAATTTATCAATTTTTATAACAAATTCATTATTTTTTTCATTAATTTCTATAAAAAAACTAGCATTATCAATGCTTGTATAAACTAAAGTTTTGCCTAATTGAGCCTTAGTTTTAAACACAAACTCAGTTTCGCCCACCTTAATAGGTAGGCTAATATCTTTAATCTTTTTTGCTTTAAAATTTGGCATTATTTAACACTCAACTTAGCACTAGCTTTTGATTCAATTCCAAACTCATCAATGCCTATTACTTGATAAACATCTCCAGCTAAATAAGTAGTATCTATGTAATAATCATCTTGAATATTGCTTGCTACTTCTGCTGAATTTTTGATTAGTTTATAGGTTTTTATACGATTATCCGTGCTAATCCATTTGATTTTTAATGTATTTTCGTTTTGTAATTCAAAGCCTGTTAATGCAGGAGCTTTTGGTTTATCAAGGCTCATTCCAACTACATTTACACCAGTTTTTGCGCTCTCAAGCCCATCTTTATCAATCATAGTTACATAATAATACCTACTAACTCCATCATCTGCTACATTGTCTTCATAGCTATTATCAGTTGTTGTTGCTAGCTCAAAGAATGGTAATAATGAAGCTTTAGAATAATAGATTTTATAATGAGAAAAATCATCGTATTTTGGTGCATCCCATGTAAGGATTATTTTTTTAGGAAGATTTGTTGTTACATTAATATTTACTATTTGTGGTGGTAAAATTTTGCTTATTGCTTCTACTTCAGCACTTGCATCGCTTTCTACTCCATTATAAGTTAGTGCTGTAACTTTATATTTTGCATATAAATTTGGCTTTACTTCATCTAAATATTCAGCACTTAAGCGATTATTAACGGTAGCTAATTTATACCATTTGCTAGAATTTGCATCTTGTTTATAAATATTATATTTTACTACTCTTGAATCAGTGTGTGGTCTCCAAATAATTTTGATTTTATTAGGTAGCCCTGCAATTGCTTGAATGAAGCTAACAGGCTCTATTTTATTAATTGTTTTTACATTAATCGTTGATAATTTAGAAAGCCCGTGCTTATTAAATGTAGCAAAAGTATAAGCGTATGCTGTATCTGGTGTAAGGTTATTATCAGAATAATGAGTTGCATATCTATCGTTAATAGTCGCGATTAATTTATCAGTAGATGTTTCATCATTTAACACTCTTCTATAAATCTTATATCCATCAATTGCTTGATCATATATAGGATCCCACTCAAATCCTATTTCTCTCATACCTTGAAGAGTTCTTATATTATTAACCATTGTAAGATTTTCTAATGGGGTAATTTCACTTAAATTTGCCGTGCTTGAACATGCACTAAATCCTATTACAAAAGCTGTAAATAAGCTTGCTTTGATACTTTTTTTCATACAATGCCTTTCAAAAAAGATTTTATTATACTAAGTAAGATAAATAAGCATAATCTATTCCAAATTATATTTAAATAATTCTAATAAATTATGTGCTAGTTCTAAATTTAGTTTGAATTCTTTAAAATCTAAATAAGCAAAGTCATAGCAGTTTTTTGTATAAAATTCCATAAATTCATTGCTAATAGGGTGCTTGTAATTTATATAAAATGAATGCAGCATTAATCTATTTTCTTTATTTTTGCTCTTTTCATCAGCGTATATAGTATCTCCTAGAATATATCTATTTACACTAGCTAGATGAGTTCTTATTTGATGAGTTCTTCCGCTTTCAAGTTTTGCAGAAATTAGGGCTTTATCATCTAAACTTGCAAGATTTACAAAATGAGTTCTAGCCCATTTGCCCCATCTACTTTCATTTAAGCCATATTTTTTAATACATTCATCTTTGCTTAAAGACTGCATTTTAAGTCTATTATTTTCGTTTCTTTTTATGTATTTTTCTATGTTTTTTTGATTTATTGTATGATTTGTTATTGCTAGATAAATCCTATTAACTTCTTTGTTTTTGATTTGATTTGCTAGGCTTATATATGCTTCATTAGTTTTTGCAACTAGCATAATGCCACTTGTATCCTTATCTAATCTATGAACAATTCCAGCTCTTACCTTACCATTAATATCAGCTAATTTATAATTTTTTTCAATCAGCCATTCAACAAGCGAAGCTTCTTTTAAACTAGAGCAACCATGAGTTGCAACTCCGTTTGGTTTGTTAATTACTAGCATATGCTCATCTTCATAGATTATTTCTACATCAAAATTAGCTTCATATTTTGCATTTATATCTTGAATTTCTGGATAATTTATAAGGATTTCATCGTTTAAATTAAGCATATAAGAGCATTTTGTGCTTTTATCATTTACCAATACATTTTGATTTTTTATTAGATTTGAAATTTGTGAGCGACTTTGTCCTAATTTTTCGGCTAAAAATACATCTAATCTTTTGATTTCATCTGCAATAATCTTACTCAATATTAACCTTTTTAAATCATATTCATAAACAAATTTAGCAAAAGGTTGTAAATTGATAAAATTAGATGGTAAAATTTTAACTCACTTTGATTTTATATTGCCAATGCTTATTTTTCCTATAATTGTGTTTTCTTTTTTGCTAATTAATGAAGCTAATGAAGTTTTAGCACATAAACAAATTGTTTATATAATCGTTGGATTTTTTGCTTTTTTTATATTCTTTTTATTGCCTATTAAAAAAATAGAATGGCTCATACCATTTTTTTATTGGTTTTGCATAGGTTTATTATTATTGGTTGATGTTTTAGGAGCTACTAAATTAGGTGCTACTAGGTGGCTTGAAATACCTTTTACTAATTTTACTATTCAACCTAGTGAGATTTTTAAACCTGCATTTTTATTAATGCTTGCGTATTTGATTAAAAACAATCCCCCGCCTGATGATGGTTATAGATTTAAAGATTTTTGTAAGATTAGTTTTTACATAATACTTCCTTTTATACTCATTAAAAGTGAGCCTGATTTAGGTTCTGCACTAATTATTTTAATAGTAGGATATGCTACTTTATTTTTAGTAGGCATTTATAAAAAGATTATTTTAACAGGAGTTTTAATCGTAGGAATTTGTGCTCCTTTAGCACCTATTGTGTATGATAATTTAAATGATTATCAAAAGAAAAGAATTAATGATTTTTTAAGCGAAAAACCAAGCTATCAAGTAAGACAAAGTATGATAGCAATAGGAAGTGGCGGAATAAATGGCAAAAGCAAAGATGATGCTACTCAAACTCATTTTAAATTCCTTCCGATAAGCACGAGTGATTTTATTTTTGCTTATACTATTGAAAGGTATGGATTTTTAGGAGCTTGTTTGCTTTTGGGTTTATATTTATTACTTATTTTGCATTTGCTAAGCTTTAATAATAAGCTTAAAAAAGATCATTTCGCAAGAACTTTTACAAGTGCTTTATCCATTTTGATTTTTATTTATGTTGGGGTTAATATATCAATGACAATAGGTTTTGCTCCTGTTGTAGGTGTGCCATTGCCGTTTTTTAGCTATGGTGGAAGTTCTTTTGTAACCTTTATGATACTTTTTGGGATTTATGAAAACCTTTTAGCATTTAGGTTTGACCCTGATTATAAATTAGTTAGAATTGATTTGTAATTCCTAATTCAAATTCTTTGAAAATTTTGTGGAATTTGAAATAGGAATTAGGCTTTTTAAAAGTTTAAAATAAATTGTAGTTTAAAAAGTATTTTTAAATAACTTATATTAAAATTAAAAAATTATAATCAATCATTAAAATACTTATCAAAAGGAATAAATATGAAAATAATGGTAATTCAAGGACCAAATTTAAATATGTTAGGTCAAAGAGACCCTAGAATTTATGGAACAATGACTATGGCTCAAATTCACGAGCAAATGAGTTTAGCAGCTAAAGAAAGCAATGTTGATATTGAGTTTTATCAAAGCAATTATGAAGGCGAAATAATTGATAAAATTCAAGAATGTGTAGGAACTTGTGATGCAATTATTATAAATGCAGGTGGATATACTCACACTTCAGTTGCAATTGCTGATGCGATAGCAGCTACTAGAATGCCTGTTATTGAAGTTCATATTAGCAATATTTATGCTAGAGAAGATTTTAGAGCTAAGAGTTTCTTAAGTCCTGTTTGTGCTGGAACAATTAGTGGTTTTGGACCATTTAGCTATCATTTAGCATTACTTAGTGCAATTCAAATGATACAACAACAAAGAGCGTTTATTGCAGCTCAAGAAGAAGCTTTAAAGAACCAAAATAACGCTTAATGCGCAATTTAAAGATAAACGAGGCTAGATATTTTAAAAGAATAAAATATTATCCCTTTTTTACAAAAGATGATAAAAGATATAAATATTTAGCCTTAGTTTCTCTTGGAAGCAATATAGAGCCTGAGTGTGAAAGGTTTGTAAAATTATTTAGAAAAATACAAGATGATAGAAGAATAAAGATAATTCAAACTTCATCTTTGTTGATAAATGAAGCATTTGGATACAAAGAACAAAAGGATTTTACAAATGCTTTAATGTTTGTTAAAACTAGCTTGCATGCACGAAAATTGCTAAAAGTCTTGCAACATTATGAAAATATTTTTCATAGGAAAAGAAGTTTTAAAAACGCACCTAGAACACTTGATTTAGATATTATTTATTTTAGTGAAAAAACCTATTGTGATGATAGATTAACCTTGCCACATATGGGAGCAAATGATAGGATTAGCATAACGCTAGTATTAGGAACAATGTAAGGAATTAAAATGGCAATTAGGCAAGATAGTTTTAGAGTAGAAAAAGGTCAGGATTATTTAGCTTATGTTAGAGATTTTTATGGTGATGATGCAGAGATTGTAACAATTACTCAAGTAGAAGGAAGAACCCCTACAAGTCCTGCTTTAGTTGAAGTAGTTGTTGCTATTGATGATACAAAAGAAAAAAAGCCTTTAGTAAATAAAAGAGCTGTTATGCAATACGAAAACAGCGTAAAAGAATTTGAAAAAAGGATTGAGCCAGTAGAAGAAAACATCATCAAAAAAGAACCTTTAAGACTAAAGCTTAATTCAAATTCTCAAAGCCAAAAAGTAAAAGATGATAAGCAATTATTAAATGAGTTAAATAGCAAGGTTGATTATTTAATGAGTATGAGATGGGGTGAGCTTGCACCTGCTAGAAATAATCTTGAAATCCCACCTGAATTTGCTCTAATTTATGATAAAGCCAAAAAAAGCGATATGTTAGAATGCCATTTAAACGAGATTATGAGAGCAACTCTTAAAAATATGCCTAAAGCATTGTTAGCCAATAAAGATGCTATTAATAGATATTTTACAACCTTGCTTAAAAGTATGATTCCATGTAGGGTTGATTCTCCTATTAGAAAACAAAAAATAATAATGCTAGTAGGTCCAACTGGAGTTGGAAAAACCACAACTTTAGCTAAATTAGCTCATAGATATGCTTATGGCGTTAAAAGATATAAAACTGCCATAATCTCATTAGATAATTTTAGGCTAGGGGCAAAAGAGCAATTAGCAGAATACGCAACTACTATGATGCTACCAATTCATTTTGTAAATACTCAAGAAGAATTGCAAAAAAGCCTTGAATCTTTAAGTGGATATGATGTGGTTTTGATTGATTCAACAGGAAATTCACAATATGATAAAGCAAAGATTGAAAAGCTAGAAAGTTTTTTAAAAGCTAGTCAAAGTGAAATTGAAGTAACCTTGGTTTTAAATGCAGGTATGAAGTATGATGATATGGAACATACTTATAATGCGTTTAATGTTTTAAAAATTGATACTTTAATACTTACTAAGTTTGATGAAACTAGGGCTTTTGGTAATATTTTTTCACTTATTTTCAATGTTAAGAAGCCTGTTTCGTTTTTTTCAACAGGTCAAAATGTGCCTGATGATATAGTAGTTGCTAATAGCGAGTATTTAATAAAATGCGTTTTAGACGGATTTAAAGGATAAATTATGCAAACACAAGCTGATAGATTAAAAGAGCTTATGAAAAATGAGCATAAAGTAAATAAGAAAAACACAAAATTTATAGCTGTTACAAGTGGAAAGGGTGGTGTTGGTAAAAGCACTGTAAGTGCAAATATTGCAAATCTTTTAGCAAATGATGGTTATAAGGTTGGCTTGTTTGATGCTGATATAGGACTTGCTAATTTAGATGTAATACTAAATGTAAAAATAGGCAAAAATTTACTTCATGTATTAAAAGGCGAATGTAAATTAGCTGATATCATTAAGGTTGTAAAGCCGAATTTAAAGCTTATTCCAGGAGATAGTGGCGGAGAGATTTTAAAATATAATAATTCAAATTATTTTGACGCTTTTTTAGATGATGCTGAATTATTAGAAGATTTAGATTTTTTAATAATTGATACTGGTGCTGGAATTGGTGGGACAACTTTACACTTTTTAGAAATTTCTGATGAAGTTATTGTGGTTACTACACCTGATCCTGCTGCAATTACTGATGCTTATGCTACGATTAAAGTAACATCTGAAGTAAGGCGTGATTTTTTAATGATTTTTAATGTTGTTAAAAGCGAAAAAGAAGCACTTGATTTATTTGCAAATATTTCAAAAGTTGCATCTGCAAACATTAAAAACAATCCTGAATTAAAATATTTAGGTTATTTAGAAAGTTCTCAAAATGTAATTGATTGCATAAAAAGTAGAGTATTGTTTTCTCAAAGTTCATCAAGAGAGACAAATCAGCTTAAAAAGATTGTTAATAATCTTTTATCAAAATTGGAACGAAATGTGCTTAAAGACTCTGATTCAAGAAATTTTAAAAGCTTTTTCAAAAGGCTAATTGATAGGATTTAAGCTTAATGAGAACTGATAATTATATTGCATTTTTTACTGTTTGTGGGTTTTTTATAGGTTTTATTTGTGCAGTATTTAAGATAGATGACCCATTTATGATAATAGGATTTACTATATTTACAACTTTTGTATTTTATATATTAATCCATTTAATTGTAATTAATTTCATAGATGCAAAAAAGCTTGGCACAAGGTCATTTGATAAGCATACTTACGAAGTAAATACTAACCATTTTATAAAAGAGCTAGAAATTAGAGAAAATAGAATGGATAAAATCATTCAAAGCGTAGAAAGTGAATTAGATATAATTAAAAAACAAACAAAACAAAAACCTTTAAGGAAACATAATGCAAAGGCGGCTTAATGCTTACGCTAGTGCTATAAAAAACGCACAAGATGAGCTAGCGATAAAATATCAACCTGCTTTAAGAGCTATGGCTTTTAGACTAAAGGAGCGTTTGCCTGCTAGTATTGATGTAAATGATTTAATTAGCGTTGGAACTGAAGAATTAATTAAGTTAGCAAGAAGATATGATGATTTGCAAAATGATAATTTTTGGGGTTATGCTAGAAAAAGAGTATATGGCTCTATGCTTGATTTTTTAAGAAGTCTTGATACTTTAAGTAGAAATAATAGAAAAATCGTAAAAGATGTAGAAAAGCTAATAAATGATTATATAAATGATAATGATGAAGAACCAAGTGATGAATATTTAGCTAATGAATTAGGTATAGATATTGAAAAGATAAAAGAAGCAAGAATTGCTAATTCTATTAGCTATGTTATTCCACTTGATGAACAATTAGAAGTTCTTAGCAATGAAGATACAAACGAAAGGCTTGATAGGGAAAATTTATTAGAGCAAATTAGTGAAATTTTAGAAACATTAAACGAAAGAGAGCAATTAATAATTCAATTATATTTTTATGAAGAACTTAGTTTAAAAGAAATTAGTGAGATCTTGCAAGTTAGCGAATCAAGGGTTTGTCAATTACAAACAAGGGTAATTAATACATTAAGAAAAAGGCTAATGAATGGCTGATATTTTATCTCAAGAAGAAATAGACGCTCTACTTAACTCCGTTGATTCAACCGATGTTGTAACGGAAGCAAAGAAAGAAAACGATGAAAGACAAATAATAATATATGATTTTAAGCGTCCTAATCGTGTTAGTAAAGAGCAACTTCGTGCAGTAAAAGGCATTCATGATAAATTAGCAAGAAGCCTTGCAACTCAAATTTCACAAATAATGAGATCAATGGTTGAAATCAAGCTTCATTCGGTTGATCAAATGACTTATGGTGAGTTTTTGATGTCTTTACCTAATCCTACTAGCTTTAACGTATTTTCAATAAAGCCTTTAGATGGAACTTGCGTTTTAGAAATAAATCCAAGTATTGCCTTTCCTATGATTGATAAATTATTAGGTGGAGCAGGTGAAGGTAGCGAAAAAAATAGAGAATTAACAGATATTGAAATCAACTTACTTGATAGTATTTTAAGAATTATGATGAGTAAGCTTAAAGAAAGCTGGTCAATAATTACTGATATGTATCCTAGCGTAGAAGCTAAAGAAAGTAGTCCAAGCGTTGTTCAAATAGTAAGTCAAAACGAAATCGTAATAATGGTTGTTATGGAGCTTACCATAGGAAATAATAGTGGTATGATTAATATATGCTATCCTGTAATTTATCTTGAACCTATATTAGGACGCCTTGCAAATCGTGATGTTATTTTAGGCGAAACGAGTGCTAAAAAAAGTAGAAACAAAGAGATAAAAACCCTTGTTGGCCGTGCTGATATGATATATGAAGTTATTTTAGGCAAGGCTTTTATTAGTGTTGAAGAATTTTTAGGTCTTGAAAATGGTAATATTATTAAATTAAATAGAAATGCAGATGATAAGGCTATTGTAAGTGTTGATGGAAAAGATGTGTTTTTAGCTCAATTTGGAATACATAGATACCAAAAATCAATAAAGATTTTAGATTTAATTAAAACAGATAAAGATGAGGTTAAAAATATTCTTGAAACTTACGAACTAGAGCGTAAGACTAAGGCTGCAGAATTTGATAAGGTTGTAGAAATTCAAGAAGAATCGGCTATGGAAGATGAGGATAATATAAATGATTGATGAGTTTTTAGGTCTATTTGTAAATGAATGTGTAGCTACTATTGAAGGACTTACTGGAAAGAGTGCTAAGTTTAGTTCTTATAGTGAGTTTGATATTAAAAATAATGCTTTAAAACCACCTATTTTAAAAGCTGTTTTTAAAAGCGATGATAAGGAATTTGCTTTTCTTTCAAGCCCTGTTTTAATGAGTGCAATATCAGAATGGATGATGGGCGAAGAAGAAATTTCTATGAATGAAAACTTAGGAAATGATGAGCTTGATGCAAGTAAAGAAGCTATTAATAATATATTTTCAGCATTTTCAACTTCATTAAACGCTCAAAAAGATTTACCTAAGATGAATTTTTCATTAGAATCTTGCGATTTTTTAACCGATGAATGCGACTTATCAAAATTTCATAAAATTTATTTTTATGATGTAAGTATTAATGGACTTAATGAGCAAGTTAGCTTAGCAATGAATGAAAAAGCTTACAAACTCTTAAATCCGAATTCAAATTCTAACAAAGAAAGTGAGGCAAGTGCTTCTAAAATGGACTTAGGCGAGCTTAAAAACATAGGTTTAATAATGGATGTAAAACTTCCTATTAGAGTAAGAATTGGAAGTAAAAAAATGTTATTAAAAGATGTTTTAACAATGGATATAGGTTCAGTTATAGAGCTTGATCAATTAGCAAATGACCCACTTGAGATTTTAGTAGGAGATAAATGTTTTGCTGAAGGTGAAGTTGTTATTGTGGATGGAAACTTCGGCGTTCAAATAACTAAAATCGGAGATAAAAAAGAAAGGTTAGAAAGTCTTAGATGAAATCGGTTACAATTTTTGGCTCTGCTAGATTTAATGAAGATAGTAAATATTATAAGGAAGCTTTTGCTTTATGTGAAGTTTTGGCAAAAAATGGCTATTCAATTACAACAGGTGGCGGTGGCGGTATTATGCAAGCTGCAAATAAGGCTGCTTTTTTAGTTGGTGGTGTTGAAAGCGTTGGAATAAACATAAAACTTCCAATGGAACAAAAGCTAAATCCATATTGCACTAAATCTATTGAACATAGTGATTTATCTTTAAGAAAAAAAGCTTTAATGCAAAATGATGTAATGATTGTTTGTGCTGGTGGATATGGAACATTAGATGAATTATTTGAAGTTTTAACCCTAGCTCAAACAAAATTAAGAAACTATCAAATCATTTTATATAACGAAGAATTTTTTAAACCTTTGGTTGAGTTTTTTAAAAATACTCTTTTAAAATGTGGTGCAATTGATGAAGAATCATTAAAAATTTTTAGCATTGCAAACACACCTAGCGAAGTTTTAGACTTAATAAAATAATTTTTTAGCCGATATAATTAAAAATTTTTAAACAAGGAAACAAAAATGAGAATAACAAGCTCTTATATCTACTCTCAAAATTTAAATAATTTTCAACGCCAACAAAATTTAATCAATGATGCTAATAATAGATTATCAAGTGGCTTAAAGATTTCAAATTCTTACGAAGATGCTGGTATGTTTTCAGAAGGCTCAAGACTTGTTTATGAATTAGCTACTTTTCAACAAATCAGCGAAGCTGCAAGTAAGGCTATAAATATTACTAAAAACTCGGATAAAGCAATCGATGAGATGAGTAAGTCGCTTGATCAATTTAAAAATAAATTAATTCAAAGTGCAAACGAGGTTCATTCAGATACTTCATTAAACGCTTTAGCAAATGACTTACAAAAAATAAGAGATCATATTGTAAATATTGCGAATACAAGTATTAACGGACAATACTTATTCAGTGGAACTAGCATAGGAACTAAGCCTTTTGATGAAAAAGGAAATTATTTTGGAAATAATGAAAATATGCAAGTTTTATTAGGCTCGAATGTTTATACAGAATACAATATTTCAGGTCAAGAATTAATTAAAGGTGTTGATAATGACTATAAGAAAGTTATAAGCACCAATGTTCGTTTGGTTGATAGAAGATATGATATAAATAAACCTGAAGAAGTGCATTATATAACTCAAGATAATAAAATAAGAGATTTAATAGGTAAAAACTACTTAAAACCCAATAATGACAATAAAGAATTAAATGTAAATGACCATTTTTTAGATAATGATGGAGCTAGATTTCCTGATACTTATTTTTATGTTCGTGGCACTAAAGGAAATGGAGAAAGCTTTAAGGCTAAGTTTAAAATGGAAGCAAATGAAAGCGTAGGAGCTATGCTTACTAAAATCGGTGAACTTTATGGAAATACTAAAGAAAATAAAGTAGTAGATGTTACACTTAGCAAAAATGGAACTATTGAAATCACTGATTTAAAAAACAAAGAAAGTCAAATTAATTTTTCTATGTTTGCTAGCACAGCACAAGCTAGTGATTTTGGTCAAATATATCCACCAAAACCACCTACACAAGCAGAAATTGATGCTGTAAATGCAGCGGTAGCACATAACGAGCAAGTTACTAATGCAGCGGCTGCAGCTGGTGTGCCTGTTGATCCAAAAGATTTAATGCCAGTTCCAACGCTTCCAGTAGTTCCACAACCTGTAAATTCACAAAGAGCAAGTGTAAGCGATCCAAGTGATTTAAGAAATAATGATAATGTTTTTGTTTTAGAATTTACAAATACGGGTAATATTGATACTTCTTTTACTAGCGATGGAATTGATTATTCAAGGTCTTTATTTGCTAAAAAAGATAATGTATTAAGTTCAAATATATCTCAAATAGATAAAAACAAAAATGTAGCGACAGATGAAACAAAATTAGTAAATACAGCTCAAGGTGCTATTAAATTAAATCCTAATGATAACACAAGACCTGATAGTATATTAAAACTTGAAATTACTTCTAAAAACAAGGTTCATTATTCAATAGATTTTAACATCACTCAAGGAACGGTAACTGCAAATTATAGACAAAACGGACAAGATAGAACCGTAACTATGCCAATTACAAATGTTGTATATGATCATAATCAACATATTTCAGATAGTGTTAAAACTGATAACAAAGACATAACTTATAAACAATTAGGAGATGTTATTTCTATGTTTGCTACTGATAATATTCCTACAAGAGATTATCAATTGGTTCCAAAATATCCTAATCAAGCTAATTCTCCTATGATTTTAAATGATGCAGATAAGGCTGAGTTAGAGAGTTTATTAATTAGCTCTAAAAATGCAGTTGATGTAGGGCTTAATGAAAGAGGTCAAATGACTTTAACTGATAAAGGAGCAACTACAACTAAAATAGATTTAGCTATATTTGATGCTAATACTATGAATGCTGATGAATTTGATTTCGGAACTGACGCTAATGGAAATCCTATACAAGAAGGCACTAAAAAAGGAGATTTGTTTAATTTTAATACAAACTCAAGCCTAATAATTGATGAAAGTCATGTTGATATTATTAAAGATTTAGACAAAATGATAGAAGCAGTTAGGAATGGAAATTATAGAGCAGATAGTGATAATCCAGAGTTATTAAAGAGCGTTGGTATTCAAGGTGCTTTAAAAAGAATTGACCATATACAAGATCACATTAATAAAATTCATACAAAAATAGGAGCAACTCAAACAAGTATTCAAAACTCTCAAGATAGAGCAAATTTAATGAAAGTAAATGTTGATCAAGTAAAAGCTGATGTAATTAATGCTGATCCTGCAGAAAGCCAACTTATGCTAATGCAAGCAACCATTACTTTACAAGCTACTTTACAAGCAACAGCGCAAGTTTCTAAACTAAGCTTATTAAATTATATGTAAGATGAAAAAAGAACTTATATTTATTTTTACTGCATTTATATTATTTTATTTAAGTTTCGGGTTATTTTTACCCGAAGCTAATGGGATTTTTATTGTTAGTTCATATTTTAATAAAGCTTTAAGATTTTGTTTTGGAAAGTTATCTTATATATTTTTTATAGCTTTTATAGGAGCGTTTTTATATATTTATAATCCTTTTAAAGTGGCTTTAAAATATACTATGAATATATTTTGTATTTTGCTTATTTTGGCTTTACCTTTTGCTAATGTTTTTAATTTAGGTTTAATTAGTATTCTTGGTTGGGTTAATATTATTTTATTTCTTTTATTAGTTTTTGTTTTAATATATTGTAATTACTCTTTTATATATGCCTTATTTAATAAAAAATACGATTTTAAAAATCTTTTTAAGTTAAAAGAAAAACCAAAAACAATCAAAAAAGAAGAAAAGCCTAAAAAACAAACTAAAACAAGTGCAAAAGAAGAGATTTTAAGTGATTTAGGCGATATTAGATTTGTAAAATCTCCTAAAGTAGAAAAAGAAATAATAGATGAAAAAACAAAGATTAATTTTACAAACGATAAGGGCGTAAGCGTAAGTGAGCCAAAAATTGTGTTAGAGCCTTTAATTAATAAAATCAATGATAAAGATGAAATCAAAATAATTAAAAAACCACAAGTAGAAGAAAAAAATCAAGAAATAGAAGAAGACGAAATTCCTATTTCAAATTCTAGCACCTTTAACGATGTTGTAGTGGTTGCTGAAAACGAAAGCCAGAGTTTTGTTCCAAAATCTAGTAAAAAAGTAGAAATTTTAAGCGAATTAGCAGAAAACAAAGCTATCTTAAGTGAGCTTGAACTTGGTGCAGTAGAAATCCCTAAAGATTTTGAATTACCAAGCGTAGAATTATTAGACAAGGCTAAAACAACAGAAATCATAATAAATGAAGATGAACTTGATGAAAAGATTAATGAGCTTTTAGCAAAATTAAAGCATTTTAAGATTGATGGAGATGTGGTTAAAACCTACTGGGGTCCTGTGGTTACTACATTTGAGTTTAGACCTGCTGCTGATGTAAAACTTAGTAAAATTTCAGGCCTAGCAGATGATTTGGCAATGGCACTTAAAGCAACAAGCATTAGAATTCAAGCACCAATTCCAGGAAAAGATGTAGTAGGTATTGAAATCCCAAATAAGACTTCACAAACAATAAATATTAGAACTATTTTTGAAGATGAATTATTTGCAAAAAGCAAAAGTAAATTAACAATAGCTTTAGGTAAAGACATAGTTGGAAATACCTTTGTAACCGACTTAAAACGCTTACCGCATTTATTAATTGCAGGAACAACAGGAAGTGGAAAAAGCGTTGGAATTAATGCTATGATTTTAAGTCTTTTATATAGAAATAGCCCAAGGACTTTAAGGTTTTTGATGATTGACCCTAAAATGCTTGAGTTTTCAATGTATAACGATATTCCACACTTGCTAACCCCAGTAATTACAAGAGCAGAAAAAGCTACCTTAGCTTTAAAAAATATGGTTGCAGAGATGGAGCGAAGGTATGAGCTAATGGCTAGCGTTCAAACAAAAAACATTGAAAGCTTTAACGAAAAAGCTCCTAAAATAGGGCTTGAGCCTTTTGCTTATATTGTAATTATCATTGATGAGTTAGCTGATTTGATGATGACTAGCGGAAAAGAAGTAGAAGTTTATATCGCAAGACTTGCACAAATGGCAAGAGCAGCAGGAATTCATCTAATAGTAGCAACGCAACGCCCTAGCGTAGATGTTATAACAGGGCTTATTAAGGCAAATTTACCTAGTAGATTAAGTTATAAGGTTGGAACGGGAGTTGATAGTAAGGTTATTTTAGATTCTAAAGGAGCTGAGAGCTTACTTGGTCGTGGAGATAGCTTATTTACCCCACCAGGAACAAGCCAAATAGTAAGGCTTCATGCTCCATTTGCTAGTGAAGAAGAAATAATTAAAGTTGTAGAACATTTAAAAAAGCAAGAAAAAGCAAATTATGATGAAAGTATTTTGCAAGATTCAAGCTACACTCAAACCTATGTAAAAAGCGATAATGATAATGTTGATGAATTATTTAATGAAGCCGTAAGGATAATGCAAGAGAGTGGAAAAACAAGTATTTCTTATATCCAACGCCAATTAAACATAGGTTACAATAGAGCTGCTAATATCGTAGAGCAATGTGAAAAGCAAGGAATTTTGAGCGAACCTAACGCAAAAGGCGTTAGAACACTTTTATAAAAATCCAAGGAGAATTATGACAAAAATAGGAAAAAAAGAATTTTATGTTGTAGCATTAATGCTATTTGCTATGTTTTTTGGTGCAGGAAACTTCATTTTACCACCAAAATTAGGAGTTGATTCAGGTAGTAATTTTTATTTAGCAATTTTATTTTTTTGTGTAACCGGAGTTGCTTTACCTGTTTTAGGTGTTGCAGCAGTTGCTAAGGCAGGAACGCTAAAAGAATTAGCTAGTAGGGTGAATGTATCGTTTGCTATAATTTTTGTAGCTGCTATTTATATTACAATAGGTCCTTTAGTAGCAATTCCAAGGGCTAGCACAATGCCTTATGAAATAATGATTTTACCATTTATTCCTAGTGAAAATAATATATATTTTTTAGCTTTTTATAGTTTTATTTATTTTGCACTTAATTATTATATATGTTTAAATCCAAGCACTATTTTAGATACTTTAGGAAAGTATTTAACACCTGCTTTACTCATTTTAATAGCAGTATTTTTCATATCAGCTTTTGTGTTAGCAGAAGTTAATATTGCAGAACCTAATGCAAATTATATTAATCATCCTGTTGCTTCGGCTTTTGTTGAAGGTTATCAGACTATGGACGCTCTTGCAGCTTTAGTTTTTGGAATTAGCGTTGTTGGTGCTTTAAAATCTTTAGGAGTAAAAAACAAACATCAATTATCATTGCTTACTATAAAAGCAGGTTTATTTTCAGGAGTTATTTTAATAATAGTTTATTTTGCTTTAGGATATTTAGGATATGTTTATGGCAATACCTTTAAAGACGCTAGTAATGGAGCTGTTTTATTATCTTTAATTAGCAATGATTTATTTGGAAGTTTTGGAAGATTTATTTTAGGAATTACAGCTTTACTTGCTTGTCTTACAACTACGATAGGGTTAATTGGCTCAAGTGCTAGTTATTTTAGTAGTGTTACTAAGATTTCTTATAAAACTTGGGTTATTGTTTGGGTTGTTGCTAGCTTTTTATTATCAATTCAAGGTTTAACTCAGATTTTAAAAGTTAGTATTCCTATATTAATTGCTATTTATCCTATTGCTATCGTTTTAATAATCTTATCTTTAATAAATAATTTAATAAATGAGAGCAAGATTATTTATAGATTTAGCGTTTATACTGCAGCATTTATAGGTATATTAAATGCAATTGATAGTTCAAGTTTAAGTATTAATGAAGTTAAGATTTTAACTTATTTAGGAATTGATAAGTTTTTAAATATCTTGCCATTTTATTCATCAATGCTTGGCTGGATTGTTCCTGTTATTATTATGTTTGTTATTTCTTACATAATTGAAATTTTTAGTAAAAAAGATAGCTTTTAATATTTAAAAGCTATTTAAAAAATAAAGTTTTATTATTTTATGTTAATATGAAACACTTTATAACAAAAAGGAGTGTTTCATGAAAGCAAAAATATTAAGAGAAGCTTTAAAATCAAACAAATTATTAGTAGCACCCGGAGCTGCAAATGCTTTATATGCAAGACTTATTGAGCTAGCAGGTTTTGATGTAGTGTATGCAACGGGTGCAGGTATGGCAAATATGCAGTTTGGCTATCCTGATATAGGTTTAGTTAGCATGAATGAAATGCTAGAAAATACAAAAAGAATAAACGATGCAACAAATCTTCCTGTAATTGCAGATATAGATAATGGTTACGGAAATGCTTTAAATGTTTATAGAACTGCAAAAGAATTTTCTAAAAACAAAATAGCAGCACTTCAGCTAGAAGACCAACAACTTCCTAAAAGATGCGGACATTTTGAAGGTAAAAAGATTATAAGTCAAGAAGAAATGTGTTCTAAAATCAAAGCTTGTAAAGACGCTTTAGAATATGATACTTTAATAATCGCAAGAACTGACGCTATTGCTGTAAATGGCTTTGATGATGCAATTGCTAGAGCTAATGCTTATTTAGAAAGCGGGGCTGATATATTGTTTATTGAAGCGCCTACTAGTGTTGAGCAAATGGCGCAATTGCCAAAATTAGTAAAAGGCTATCATGTAGCAAATATGGTAGAAGGTGGAAAAACTCCGATATTAACAAATGATGAATTAGAAAAAATGGGCTTTAATATAGTTCTTTATGCAAATGCAACGCTAAAAGCAGCAGTTAAGGGTATGAATGATTTATTAAATCATTTAAAAACTACTGGCACAACAGCAAATGCAGAGCATTTAATGATATCTATGAAAGAACGCAATAGAATTTGCGAGTTTGATAAATGGATGGAAATAGAAAATAAATATAAAGGATAAAAGATGAAACTTAAATGCAGTGTTTATAGGGGTGGCACTAGCAGAGGGCTTATGTTTAATGAAGCCGATTTGCCTAAAGATAAGCAATTATGGGCAAATATCTTTAAAGGTGCAATAGATTGTGTAAATCAAAACGCAGTTGATGGATTAGGTGGTTCGATATCATCTACTAATAAAGTTTGTGTAATTAAACAAACTAATAATAAAAATTATGATATTGAATGGGAATTTTATCAAGTCGGCGTGATGAAGGATATTGTTGATAACAAAGGCACTTGCGGTAATTTAATTGCAGCTGTTGCAGCATATGCAATTAATGAAAAATTATTTAGTTTTGATAGTAGGGCTAGTAATGTTTGTATTAGGATTTTTAATACAAATATTAAAAAAATCATTGAAGTTCGCACAAAGCTAAAAAATGGCGAGTTTGCTGAAATAGGTGATGAAATAATGCAAGGAGTAAGTGGCACTTGCTCGCTTGCTAATGTGTTTATAAAAGATGCAGGTGGTGAGCAAACAGGAGAAAAATATCCACTAGGTAAAATTAGTGATTTTAATGGTATTAGAGCGACATTACTTGATTTAATAAATCCATTTTTATATGTAAATGGACTTGATTTTGATTTGGATTTTTCTAAAAATTATGATGAATTTAGTAGGGATTTAAGTTTAGAAAAATTAAATAATTTAAGAGATTTTTACACTATAAAATTAGGCTTTGCAGAAGATGAAAGCAAGTTAAGTGAAAATCAAGCAATTCCAAAAATAGCTGCTATTTTTAAAAGCGATAACAAAGAAGAATTTGATATAGGAATTAGGGTTTTAAGCCTTAGAAATCTTCACAAAAGCTCACCTGCTAGTGGGCTTTATAATTTAGCTGTTGCAGCACTAGAAGTTGGAACTTTAGCAAATGAGTTAAGCGAATTAAAAATGATAGAAAACGGCATTCAAGATGTAAGAATTAAACACTTTTTAGGCGTTGTAAGCGTTAGTGTTGAAATAAAAAATGGTAAAATAATAGGTGTTGGACTTAAAAGAAGTGCAAGAAGAATAATGGACGGATTTATTTATATAAAGGAGATTTAATGAGAAAGTTTAAATGTAGTATTTATAGAGGTGGGACTTCTAAGGCTGTTTGTTTTTATGAAAAAGATATGCCAGCAAGAGAAAAATGGAGCGAGTTTTTGCCTGATGTAATGGGAACTGCTACAAAGCAAATTGATGGGCTTGGTGGTGCTGCTTCGGTAACTTCAAAGGTGGCTATTGTTGATATTAAAAACGATGAATTAACCTATACTTTTGCTCAAGTTAGTATTGATAAAGAAGTGGTTGATTTTAATAGTAATT
Source organism: Campylobacter sp. DY7 (assembly GCF_057802535.1). Classification (NCBI taxonomy): domain Bacteria; kingdom Pseudomonadati; phylum Campylobacterota; class Epsilonproteobacteria; order Campylobacterales; family Campylobacteraceae; genus Campylobacter; species Campylobacter sp. DY7. The sequence continues at coordinate 15,225 of NZ_JBYJAU010000013.1, read as the reverse complement.
GTGGAAATATTAGTTCTTGTGTTGGTGCTTTTGCTTATGATTTGGGTTTAATTGATTTAAATAATCCTAAAATGTATGAAAAAATAATTATTAAAGATGAATGCGATTTAGAAAATAATATTATTTGCGTTAGGATACTAAATACTAATACAAATAAGTATTTAAAAGCTAGATTTAAACTAAGCGATGATTTAAAGAGTTTTAATCCAGACGGCGATACAAAAATAGCAGGAGTTCCTAATAGTGCTAGTGAGATTAAATTAGGCTTTATTAATCCTGAAGGCTCTATGAATAAAGGCTTATTGCCAACCAAAGAAGCTAAGCAAGTAGTAAATACAAGTTTTGGCAATATTGAGATTAGCATAGTTGATGCAGGTGCTGCTCTTGTATTTATGAAGGCTAAAGATTTATTAAGTGGCGATTTATACGGAGAAATTCCACAAAATGAGCTTGATAAAATTGAAGAAGTAAGAAGTATAGCAAGTGAGCTAATAGGCTTAGCAAAAAAAGAAGAAGCAACAGCGAAAAACCCTTCAGTTCCTAAAGCTTGTTTAGTAGATTTCGTGCAAGATTATGAAGCTAGCAATGGCGCTAAGATTAGTAAAGATAGTGTTAATGTATGCGTTAGAATGATGAGTATGCAACGCCCACACCCATCAATTGCAGTTACAGGAACTGTGTGTATTTCAATGGCTGCAAAGACAAAAGGAACGTTAATTAACGAGCATTTAAGTAATTTTTCTAATGAATTAGTAATAGCTCATCCAAGTGGCACAATTACAGGCTTTATTGATGATGAAAGCGTAAGCGTGATTAGAACTGCAAGATGCTTAATGCAAGGTTTTGTATTTACTAGAAAAGATTATTAAGATTGCTAAATTCCTATTTTAAATTCTAAGAATTTAAAATAGGTTGAATTGTAATGTGATGAATATTAAACTCATGCTTTAGCGAATGTGAAAGAACTTTTATAATATCTTGAAAATTATTTAAATCATCAATCATAATATGAGCTGTTAGTATGTGATAATCTTGCGAGATTGAGTGAATATGAATATCATGAATATCTTTTATACTAGAGTGTTTGCTTAAGATAAATTCTTTTATTTTATTTATTTCAATAAAAGAGCCTTCAAGTAAAATATCCAAACTTTGCTTAAAAAGATTAAAAGACCATTTAGCAATAACTAAAGCAATCATTAAAGCCAAAATCGTATCAATAAAATAAAAATTAGTATAATAAATGATAATTCCACCTACAATAATTGCAACCGAGCTAAGCAAATCGCTTAGCATATGAATTATGCTTGATTTAATATTTAAATTATCTGTATCTGCTTTCATTAATAGTAAAGCACTAATAATATTTGCTAATGTTCCAAAACTAGCTACAATAAGCATTGTAGAAATATCAATTTCGCTTGGATTTAATAGTTTTTCTATTGCTTCATAAATTATAAAAAGTGTAAAAATAGCTATTAAAATAGCATTAATAAAAGCGGCGATTATCTCAGCTCTATAATATCCGTAAGTTTTAAAATCATCTTTTTTCTTAGCTAAAATTATTGCAAAATAGCTAATTATTAATGCAAATGCGTGTGTTATCATATGCAACGCATCGCTGATTAAGGCTAAAGAATTAGTTAAATATCCATAAATTACTTCAACTATCATAATTACAAAAGTTACTATAAAACTAAGTAATAAAGCTTTTTTATTTTTTGAAAAATCTATATTATGAGAGTGATTATGCGAGTGTTTGTGAGAATGATCGTGTGAATGTTCGCAATGCTTTTTGATAGGCTCGTGAATTAAAGTATTCATTTTAGCTCCTTTAGTTTTAATAATTTTAATACATATTATAAATAATGTAAATTACTTACTTTTTTGTTTGTATTGAATTAATGTTTTTAATTATGTAATATTTATTAAAGGAGTTATTATGAAAACAATCACTTGTCCTTTGCAAGTTGCAGCAAAAACTATAAGTGGAAAGTGGAAAAGCATAATTATTTTTCAATTAAGTTTAGGTAATGCATCTTTGTCAAAATTACAAAAAGAAATAATTGGAATTAGCCAAAAAATGCTCCTTCAACACCTAAAAGAGCTAAAAGAAGATGGTTTAATAGATAAAATAAATTATGATGGTTATCCTTTAAAGGTAGAATATTTTCTTACTAATAGAGGAAAAGAAATGTTAAACGCTATTATGATTTTTCAGCAAATCGGAACTCAAATAATGCAAGAAAATAATACCTATCACTTATTAAGCGAAGAAGCTTTGCAATACTTACAAAAAAGTAAGTAATTGACAATTATTTTCAAAAAAATTAATATGTATTTTTAATTTTATCTAAGGAGAAATTATGAATACAAAAGTTCAATTAATTAGAAGTGCATGTGTGAAAATTACAATCAATAATACCTGTTTTTTAATAGACCCTATGTTAGCACCAAAAGGCTCTTATGAAGGATTTGCAAATACTTATAATTCGCATTTGAAAAATCCTTTAGTGGATTTGCCTTTTAGTCTTGAAGAAGTTTTAAGTAATGTTAATGCTTTAATAATTACTCATAATCATTTAGATCATATTGATGAATTTGCATGTTTGAAAATGAATAAAAATCTAAAAATGATAGTTCAAAATCAACAAGATTATGAGTTTATAAAACAATACGGCTTTAATGATATTGAGATTTTAAATGATAATTTAGAGTTTCAAGGGGTAAAATTAAGAAAAACAAAAGCAAAGCACGGAAGTGAAGAAATATATAAAAATGATGAATTAGCAAGACTTTTAGGCGATACTATGGGAATTGTTTTTAGTGCAAAAGATTGTAAAAGTGTGTATTTGATAGGAGATAGTGTTTTAACAGCTGATGTTGTAAAAACTTTAAAACAAAATCATGATATTGTCATAGTAAATGCAGGAAATGCTAAGGTTTTAGGATTTGATGATAGTATTATTATGAATGAAAACGATATTGAAAATATTGCAAAAATATCAACAAGCAAAATAATAGCCGTTCATTTAGAAGCAATAAATCATTGTGTTTTAACTAGAAATGATTTAAGAGATTTTGTAAATAAAAATAATTTAAACAATAGAGTTTTAATTCCAGAAGATGGAGAAACTTATATTTTTTAGGAGATAATTTGAAAAATATAAAACTTTTTATAAACGGAATGCATTGCGTAAATTGTGCGAATTCTATAAAACAAGCTGCTTTAAAACAAGGCGCTTTGACAGCGAATGTTGATTTCATAAATAAATTTGGCGAATTTAGTGTAAATGATGATTTTGATAGCGAGAAATTAATTTTTGCTATCAAAAAATTAGGCTTTGAAGTTAGCCTTGATAAAATCAAAGCCAAAAACACCTATGAAGGCACTAGATTAGTATTTTTAGCTATTTTTAGCGTTTTAACTTTTATTGATTTTGGTTTTTTTGCCTCTTGTTTGATTGCAAGTTTTGCCATATTACTTTCTTATGATTTTTATAAAAGAGTGATATTTCATAAAAGTTATGGAATGGATTTATTAGTAGTGCTTGGAATTAGCATAAATTATTTTTATTCATTTTTTAGCATTCATCATCATTTCTTTTTTGAGAGCACTTTTGTTTGCTTTGTGATTAGACTTGGCAAATTTATTGAAAACAAGGCAAAAGCAAAAGCCAATTCATTAATTGCTCCAAACGAAATTCCAAACATTACTTTAGCAAGTAGCAAGATTTTAAAAGCTAATGAAATAAGCATAAATGATGAATTAATCATAAAAAATGGCGAAGAAATATTAGTAGATGGGATTTGCTTAAACGATGCTTTAATAAATGAAAGCGTTATAAGTGGAGAAAGTGTAAGTTTAGTTAAAAAAGCAGGAGATTTCATATACGCTGGAAGCATTAATGATGGCGAAGTTTTAAGGATGAGAGCAAGTTGCGAGTATTATGAAAGCTCACTTGAAAAATTAAAAGATGAAGCAATGAAAGCTAGTAATAAAGAGCTAAAAGCCTTTAAAATGGTTGATAAAATTAGCAGATATTTTGTATTAATCATTTGTATTATTGCTAGTATTACAGGAATTGCATGGTATTTTATAGATTCATCTAAGGTGTTTTTTTATGTTAGTAGTGTGCTATTAATTTCATGTCCTTGTGCTTTAGGACTTGCAATTCCAATGGTAATAGCAATTTGTATTAATTTATGCTTTAAAGAAAAGATAATTTTAAAAAATCCAGAATTAATAAGCTCTATAAAAGACATAGAATGCTTTATATTTGATAAAACAGGCACTCTTACAAGCGACATTCAAGCAATAAAACATGATTTAAGTTATGATGATTTTAGACTAATTGCAAGTATAGAAAACTTGCAAAATCACCCGATTGCAAAAAGTATCACAAATAATTTTAATGATTTTTTGGCATTAAATGGCAAAAGTTATTTGCAAGATAATGTATTGCATTATGAAGATGAGAGTGTAAAAGTAAGGATAGAACCCCTTGAAAATGATTTGATGTGTTATAAAAATGATGGCTTTATAGGCAAAATCACTTTAGAAAATGAGCTAAATAAAAACGCAAAAGAATTAATAGAGTTTTTAAAATCACTAGGAAAAAGAATAATAATAATTAGTGGAGATAGCAAAAACAAGGTAGAGGATTTAGCTAAAAAGCTTAATATAGATGAATACTATTATAGAGTAAGTCCTGTGCAAAAAGCTGAAATAATCTCACAATTAGGTGTAAGCTCGGTTTTTGTAGGTGATGGTGCAAATGATATAAAAGCACTTAGAAAGGCTAATTTTGGAATATCATTTAGCAAGGCAAATGCGATTGCTAAAAATAAAGCCGATGCCTTGCTTTTAGAAAATGATTTAATCAAAATCAAAAAACTTTTTGAGATATTTGATAAATCGTATTCAAAAATTAAACAAAATTTATTCATATCGTTTTTTTATAATTTTTTTGGGATTGCTCTAGCTTGTGGGATTTTTAGCGAGATTAATCTGCATTTAAATCCAGCTCTATGTGCCATGCTTATGAGTATTTCATCGCTTATTGTTGTGTTTAATTCTTTGCTTTTATTTAAAGAATTAAAATCTTAATTCCTATTTCAAATTCCATAAAAATTTCAAAGAATTTGAATTAGGAATTTGCTTTATTCATAAATTACACCTGTATTATTAAAGTTTAGTTCTAAGATTTTCATAGAAGAAAATTCATTTTCTAATATATTTTTTAATTTACTAGCATCATCTTTATAGCAAAGATTAAAAAATGTAGAACCCGAACCACTTAAATTACTCATCAAAGCTCCATTTTTACGAGCGATTTCACGGATTTTAAAAAGCTCATGGATTGCCTTCATTCTGCGATTTTCGTGTAATTTATCATAGCTTGAGTATTTTAGCATTTCATAATTTTTACTCATAAATGCTGCTGTAGTTAGTGAGCTTCTGCTTATATTAAAGCTAGTATCTGCAAGGCTTAAATGCTTAGGCAATGCACTTCTACTAACATTCGTAGAAATTGGTTTATTTGGAATACAAACAACTGCTTTTACATCATCTAAAATATCGGTTTTAATATATTTAACGACATTATCTTCAACCAAAGAACACACAAATCCACCCAAAGCAGCAGGGCTAATATTATCAGGATGATTTTCATACACTAAAGCATTATTTAATATATTATCTTTATTTATGCTAAGTCCTGCTAGATAGTATGCACTTGTAATTGCTCCAATTATTACCGAGCTAGAACTTCCTAAACCACGACTTAAAGGAATATTGTTTATGAATGAAAAACTAAAAGTATCTTTTTTGCCGGTTAGTTTTTGATAAGTTTCATTAAAAATATTTATAAATAGATTGTGTTTTTTAAGATAAGGATTATCTTCTCCTTCGCCTTTTATAGAAACTTTAAAGATATTGCTTCTTTTAATTAAAGTTTTATTATAAAAATCTAAAGCCAAACCCAAACAATCAAATCCAGCACCTAAATTAGCGCTTGTTGCTGGTGTTTTTAAAATAATTTCATTTTTCATTGTTAATCCTAAATAGCAGGTAGAAAATAATTAGGCAAATTACTTTCACAAAAATCAAATTTATACTCTTGTGGTATAAAAAACTCATCTTTATAATTATCATTTTTGATTAATTTTATTTTGCCATCTTCTTGTGTAAAGAATAAATTATTATTAGCTTTAATTAGATTGTTTTTACTAAAAGTAAATCCACTAACAGCCTTTAAAGGAATGTTTTTAACAAGTGCAATTGTGCTTAAAAAAACATAAACTATTTTTAAAGCCATATATGAGCCAGGTCCATTAGCATAAGCTAATTCACTAAAACTATAAGTATTTAATAATTCTTGCATAAGAGTAGGCAAGGACTCACTTGTTTTATTCTCTAATTTTATTTCTTTGATTAAAGAATTGTTTTTATCGTATATTCCGATAAGTCCTGCCATAGGCACAATTAAAAGTTTAATGTGAATGCCTTTAATAAATCTTTATTTGTGTCGCTATCTAATGTAGCAATTTCATAAGCATTAGGATTATTTAATAATTCTAAAGTTAGCTTATGGTTTAAATCATGACTACTTGCGTGAGCTTTATAGTTTGCAAAAGTTGCCTTACCTAGCATATATAAATCCCCAATAGCATCAAGTATTTTATGGCGAACAAATTCATTGCTAAATCTTAAGCCTTCAGGATTTAATATGCCATTATCATCTAAAACAATAGCATTTTCTAAACTACCACCTAAAGCTAAACCGATTGATTTTAAATACTCTACATCTTTTAAAAATCCAAAAGTTCTAGCACTTGCAATTTCGTTTATGAAATTTTGTTTATTTACTATGTAGGTATAGTTTTGTTTTTGAATAGCTGGGTGTTTAAAATCTATGCTAAATTCATAACTTGGAGCAGTTGTTGGACTAAGACTTGCGAATTTATCTTCAGCTTGAACTTTAACTTCTTTTTTAACTACTATTATTTGTTTTTTAGCATCAAGCTGTTTAATACCTGCATTATCTAACATAGCACAAAAACCTGCCGCAGAGCCATCTAAAACAGGTGCTTCGTTTGCATCTATACTAATTAATAAATTATCAATACCATAAGAACTAACAGCACTCATTAAATGCTCAATCGTAGATATATAGCCATCGTTATCCCCTATAACGGTAGCCATTTTTGTATTTATTACATTTTTATAATTTGCTTCATAATATTTATTAATATCAGTTCTATGAAATACTACACCGCTATTTGCATCAAGTGGGCTAAAGGTAATTTTTATAGCACTACCTTTATGAAGTCCTATGCCTATATTTGTTACTTCTTTTGCTATTGTAGTTTGTAACATTTCGTTTCCTTATTTTTTGTTTATAATTTCTTTAGCTTTTTTGATAATGCCAAAAACATTATCATTTAGCCATTTTGAATCCATCCACTCTTCAGGTCTTACTTCAACACCTTGAACTAATACCCCAAAATGAAGATGATCACCTAATGCTAAACCACTTGTGCCTGTATTTGCAATTGTAGTTTTAGCATTTACTATATCGCCCAATTCTACATTTTTTTTAGTGCAATGTCCATAAAGAGTATAAAGTCCTAATCCATGATCTATTATTAGGTTTAATCCATATATGCCATTATCTTGAGCAAATACTATTTTACCATCATTGCTTAATGTTATAGGAGCCATTTTTGTACTTGCTAAATCTAGCCCCATATGATAGCTTTCGCTTATTTGATTTCCGTTGTATTTATAAAATCTATGATCTCCAAAATCTGCAACTTTCATTCCATTTTTAAGCGGTAAAAAGGCATTTAGTTTAAAATCATTTACTAATTCATTGCTTACTACTTTCGTAATTTTATGAATGATTTTTTCATTTTCACTTCTTAATTTTGCATTTACAAAATCAAATATTAAAGCTCTATCATTTAAAGAATTATCAGAATTAGCTTCATATAAATCTTTAATCTTGCCATCTATAAAATTATCTCCTACTTCAATATTTGAAACTCTATATTTTTTATTAGAATAATAATAAGGTATTCTTTCTTTAATAATATTATTGGCTTTATCTTTTGCTACAATTCTAGCTTCAAAATCATTTCCATCTCTTAAATCCCAAGCTATTAAAGCGATATAATAATCATCTTTTACAAAAGGTGCTACTTGAAATATACGATTATTAACTTCAATATATAAATCAGTTAAATTATCATCTTGTGCGTAAAATACCACGCTAGCTGCACCGCCTTGAGTGATATTGTATGAGTTTGCTATTACACTTACTTGAGGTTTTTTGTTATCTACTATTACATTTATTGTTTGTTCGCTTGTATTTCCGCCAAACCAGTTCCATAAACTTTTATCATTTGCTTTTATATAAAGTGTATATCTATCAAGCTTTTCGTTAAATTTTGGTTTTGGTAAATCTAATTCTGCTGTAAAATCTTTTGCATTTATTGTTTTATTTATTAATATATTTTTAGTTTCATCATTATCTTTTGAGTATTCAATTTTTATATTTTTAAGTCCGAGATTATCTTCTGCTTTTAAGATGATTTTATCTCTTCCATTCCAATACATAGTATCGTTATTATTGTTTTCTATACTTATAGTAGGTGCAACTCTTTCAAATGTGCTAGAAAATGCCACAAAAGCAGCTATAAAAACTATTAAAATTATAGAAAAAAATAAGGTTATTTTAGTTTTTCTATTTCTTCTCATTAATTCTCCTTATATTTTACTTATTTTTTCTTTGTATGAATTTAGAGCGTTTTGCTTTATCATATTTTGTAATTTTTGTTTGTTTTCTTCAAAATATGTTTCAAAGTTTTCTTCACTTTGACTTGGTGCATCAAGCCAAATATTAGTATTTCCTATTATTAATTTATATCTTGAATTCTCATAATCAACTACTATAAATTTATTATCTTTATCAAGTTGTTTTTCGCACACAACTACTGCTTGATTTTCGTTAATATTTAAAAAATTTGCAACTTTTTGCTTAGAATTTGAATTAGGAATTTTAATTTTTTTAGAAAGTTGTTTTTTTACATATACAAGCATTAATAAAACAGCTACTAAAACTCCTATCATAGAATATAGTTTATTATCAATATTACTTTCTTCAGCGTATTGAATTTCACTATTTGCTAGATTTTGATTATTAGCCTTAGGTAATACTCTAATTCTTAATCCAAATCCATCATCTTTAGTAAGCGCTGGAATAATACTAAGCTTTTCTTTTGTTTTAAACTCAAGCACAGTGCTTTCGCCTACTGGATACATTAATAATTGTTCTACATAAGGCATATTTAAAACTTGTGAATTTCTTTCGGCTATTTTGATATTATTTAACACAACGCCTACATAATCACTACCACTTAATATCCTAATATCTCCATCTTTAGCTGAATATGGAGAATCAAAGCTAAGCATAACATCAATTCTATCATCTCTTTTATAGATATTGTAGTTTATTATATTGTTTGCAAAAACACTTAGGCTAATTAGTAGTAAAATTATTTTTTTCATCACAACTCTTTTTTAAAATATTGAATAACGGTTTTTGAGCTAAGTATTTCATTTATACGAATTGCTAAATTTCTTTCATATACCATTACTTCGCCCTTACCAAAAATCCTATTATTTACATAAAGTTCCACGCTTTCTCCAGCAGGTTTTTCTAAATCAATTACAGAGCCTATTCCAAGCTCTAAAAATTCTTTAACACTAAGCTGAGTAGTGCCTAATTCGCTTATAAAATCGACACTAACATCAAGCAATTCTTCATAAGTTGCATTAAGTGTTCTTGCTGGAGCTTCTTGTATTTCTTGCATTATTTTTTCTTCTCAATTATTCCAACGCAAAATGTGTTTTCTTCAAGTTTATAAAAAAACTCATGAGTAAAACCAAGTTTAAAATCTTTTACTTTTCCTAAATACTCAGGAACACTAATTGTATAATCATCATAAGCATCAGCTAAAAGTCTTTTAGCATATCCTATTATTTGGTTTGCTACTTCTTTGCATAAATCGCAATAATCATCTTCACTCATCTTAGCATCATCGCCAAGCAGTCTTGAAGCAAGTGCTTGTAAGCTTTCTTTTTTAAATATTAAATAGCAAGATAGTTCCTTAACATTATCACCTAAACAAATACTAGCACCATAATATTCTGCATTATCAAGTGAATTTGTAGTTTCTAATCTACTTCTTAAAATATGTTTAAAAAAATGTTTAACTGAATAATCAATTGTATCTAGCATTAATCTTTCCTTAAATAAGTTTTAATTATTATAAAAAAGAAAAGTGTAAGCTAAGTTAATTAATATAACGATTTAGGAGTTTTTATGATAGAACAATACACCTTATTTACTTATATAATTTTTGTTTTAGATGGGCTTTTGGTAGGATTTACAGCAGGGCTTTTTGCAATAGGTGGAGGAACAGCAGTAGTGCCTATAATGACAACGCTCGTTGGATATTCTCCTAAAATTGCTGTTGGAATTAGCGTTATGCAAATGGTATTTTCATCTTTTTATAATTCATATCTAAATTATAAAAAAGGAACATTGCAAATAAGATCAGCAATTTATCCTGCATTAGGAGGACTTATCGGTGGTCTTAGCGTTGGATTAATTATGAAAATTGTTAGCAATTTAGTAATTGCTTATATTATTTGTTTTCTAATCACTTGGGCTATTATTAAGCTTTATTTAACTCCTGCAAATCCAACTGAACCTGAAAAAAACTCAAAATTATTGCAATTTTTTGTAGGTTTAATAATAGGTGCGATTGCTACAAGTGGAGGAATAGGCGGGGGAGCTTTACTTACTCCTGCTTTGGTTGCTATTTGTAATTTAAATATAAAAAAAGCAGCTTCTATGAGTGGGCTTTTTGTCGCTTTTGCAGGTGGTGCTGCTTTTGTTTCTATGGCTATTACAAATCATGTTGATTATATAGCCGGTGCTATAATTGCAATTTCTAGTCTTCCTGGTGTTTGGGTAGGAAATTGGCTATTTCACAAAATTAGCAATAAAACACAAAAAAAACTTTTCATAGGATTTTTATTATTTGTATTAAGCTTATCAATAATAGAAGTTTTGAAACAACACGGAGTAATAAATGAATGATGAAATAAAAGTTATAAACGCAAGTGAAAATAACTTAAAAAATATTAATTTAACATTACCTAAAAATAAACTAATAGTTTTTACAGGGCTTAGTGGTAGTGGTAAATCAACTTTAGCTTTTGATACGCTTTATGCAGAAGGACAACGTCGTTATATAGAAAGCTTAAGCGCTTATGCAAGACAATTTTTAGATAAATTTAGAAAACCAAATGTAGAAAAAATAGAAGGCTTAACCCCTGCTATTGCAATTGATCAAAAATCAACTAGTAAAAATCCACGCTCAACGGTTGGAACAATTACTGAAATATATGATTATTTAAGACTTTTGTATTCAAAAATCGGAGTTCAACATTGCTATAAATGTGGTGAAAAAATTAATAAAATGGATACAGAAGATATAATCAATGAAATGTCAAAATTTAGCGAAAAAGCTATGATATTAGCTCCTTTAGTAAAGGAGAAAAAAGGCACATTCGCACCACTTCTTGAAAGTCTTAAAAATCAAGGGTTTATAAATATTTTAATAAATGGCACGCTAACACGCTTAGATGAGCCAATAGATTTAGCAAAGACTAAAAAACATACAATTAAACTTGTAGTTGATAGATTAAGAATTAACGATGAAAATAAAAGCCGTTTAGCTCAAGCTGTTGAAAAAGCTTTAAGTTTAAGTTATGGTGAGTGCGAATTAGAATTATTAGAAAGCAATAAAACTATTCATTATTCACTTCACAATGCTTGTTTTAAATGCAAAATCTCATTTAATAAGCTTGAGCCTTTAAGCTTTTCTTTTAATAGCCCAAAAGGAGCTTGTTCTTTATGCGATGGCTTAGGCATTAGAATGAGTATTGACCAAGAAAAAATTATAAATTATGAAAGAAGTATAGAAGATGGTGCAGTTCGCACTATGATGGGCTTTAATAAAAGCTATTATTCAAAACTATTATTAGCATTTTGCGAAGCAGAAAAAATCCCAACAAATAAACCTTATGAAGAATTAAGTGAATACCAAAAAAAGCTTATTTTATATGGAAGTGCAACTGAGTTTAGCTTTTTATGGAATAAGCATAATATTAAAAAGAGTTTTGAGGGTGCTATAAAGCTTAGTTATGATATTTTAAAAGATGATAAAGATTTTAATGATTATATAGTAGAAAAAACTTGCCCATCTTGTAAAGGCTTTAGATTGAACGAGCAAAGCTTGGCAGTATTAGTAAATGGCAAAAGTATAGCTGATGTTATTAGCACTCCTATTGAAGATATTTGCGAATTTTTTAAAATAGAAAATTTTAGTAATTTAAATAAGCAAGATTATGAAATTTCTTATCCTATTATTAAAGAAATTAATGAAAGATTGTTTTTCTTAAATGATGTTGGCTTAGGATATTTAACTTTAGGAAGAGATGCAAGAACTATTAGTGGTGGAGAAGCGCAAAGAATTAGAATAGCTTCTCAAATAGGAAGTGGTCTTAGTGGGGTTTTATATGTATTAGATGAGCCTAGCATTGGGCTTCATGAAAGAGATACTACAAAACTAATAAATACTTTAAAAAGCTTGCAAGCTAAAGGAAATACCTTAATAGTAGTTGAGCATGATAGAAAGACAATTGAGAGTGCTGATGTAATAGTAGAAATTGGTCCAAAAGCTGGCATTGGTGGTGGAGAAATAGTATTTTGTGGCACTTATAAACAGCTTTTAAAGAGCAAATGCGAAACAGCTTTATATATAACTCGTAAGAAAGAAATTGATTTTTATAAAGCTCGTAAAAATGATGGATTTTTAGAACTTAGTGGGATTAATCAAAACAATATAAAAGATTTAAGTGTTAAATTTCCTTTAAGGAATTTAGTTTGCGTAACAGGAGTTAGTGGTAGTGGGAAAAGCTCATTGATGCTTCATTCATTACTTCCTATTGCAAGGGCTAATTTAAATAAAGCAAAGATAACTATTAATGATATTACTTATAAAGGGCTTGATAAATTAGATAAAGTAATTTTCTTAGATCAAAGTCCTATCGGAAAAACTCCTAGAAGTAACCCTGCTACTTATACAGGTTTAATGGATGAGATTAGAAACCTTTTTGCTAGTGTTCCTGAAGCACAAATTCGTGGCTATAAAATAGGTAGATTTAGTTTTAACGTTGCAGGTGGTAGATGTGAAAAATGTAGTGGGGAAGGTGAGCTTAAAATCTCTATGCACTTTTTACCTGATGTAACAATTACTTGTGATGCCTGTGGTGGTAAAAGATATAATCATCAAACGCTTGAAATTAAATATAAAGATAAAAGTATTGCAGATGTTTTAGAAATGAGTGTAGCAGAAGCTTATGAGTTTTTTGCAAAGCTACCTAAAATTAGACAAAAATTACAAACTTTAATGGATGTTGGGCTTGATTATATTGCTTTAGGGCAAAACGCTACAACCTTAAGTGGTGGAGAAGCTCAAAGGATTAAAATATCTAAAGAATTAAGCAAAAGCGATACAGGAAATACGCTTTATTTATTAGATGAGCCAACTACTGGGCTTCATTTTGCAGATACTGCAAAGCTTGTAAAGGTTTTACAGCATTTAGTGGATTTAGGAAATAGTGTTTTTGTAATTGAGCATAATTTAGATTTAATCAAAAATGCTGATTATATTATAGATATGGGCTTAGAAGGTGGCTTTAGGGGTGGTAAGATAGTTGCTGAAGGAAATCCACTTGAATTAGCTAAGAATTACGCTAATACAAGCTATACGGCTAAGTTTTTAGCGCAAGAATTTAAAGAAATGAAAAAGGAGTTTTGATGATTGAAAGAATTAAAAAATTAGCACCTGAGTTTATAGAGATTAGAAAGTGCATACACGAAAATCCTGAACTTGGATTAAAAGAGTTTAAAACAGCGAAATTAGTTGCTAATAAATTAAAAGAGTTTGGCGCTCAGGTGCATGAGAATATAGGTGTTACTGGAGTTGTTGGAGTATTCAAAAAAGGAAATTCAAATAAAAGCATAGCCTTAAGAGCTGATATGGATGCACTTGTAATAAATGAAGCTAGTGGAGTAAGTTATGCTTCTAAAAATGAAGGCATAATGCATGCCTGTGGGCATGATGGGCATACTGCTAGCTTGTTGCTTGCTGCTAAATATTTAAGCGAAAGTGATTTTGATGGGACAATTAATTTTATTTTTCAGCCTGCAGAAGAAGGCAGGGGCGGTGCTAAAGCTATGCTTAAAGATGGCTTATTTACAAAATTTCCAAGTGATTATGTATTTGGCTATCACAATATCCCAAGCAAAACTAATAAATTATTTTGTTTAAAGCGTGGAGCTATGATGGCAGGAGCTGATGCGCTTAGGGTAAATATTAGTGGAATTGGTGGGCATGGAAGTGCGCCTGAAAAGGCTAGTGATGTAATGGGTGCGATGGCTCATTTTATAACTCAAGCAAGTTTAATAACAGCAAGAAATATAGCTGCAAAAAACTCAGCTGTAATTACATTTGGAGCAGCTTTAAGTGGAAATGAAACGAGTTTTAATATATTGCAAGATAAGGCTTTATTGTTAGCTAATATTAGAACTTTTAATAGTGAAGATAGAGCAATCATCATAAATCAATTAGAAAATATAGCTAAATCTTGCGAGATATTATTTAAAGTAAAAATTGAGCTTGAATTTATTCAAATAGGAGCTGCTACAATAAATGATGATGAGGCACAAAAATTAGCCTTTGGTGTAGCATGTGAATTGTTTGGAGAGCAAAATTGTGATGATAATCATGAGCCTTTAATGGGTAGTGAGGATTTTTCTTTTATGCTTGAAGAATGCAAAGGTGCTTATGCTTTCATACTAAACAAGAATGAATATTATTTACACGATCCAAGATATATTTATGATGATGATACTTTAGTAAATGCTGCAGCGTTTTACTCAGGACTTTGTCTAAAATATCTTAAATAAAATTGCTAATTCCTATTTCAAATTCCACAAACCCCACCAAAGAATTTGAATTAGGAATTTAAACATTCTAAACAATTCAAATTCCTATTTCAAATTCTTCCAAACTTTATAA
>NZ_JBYJAU010000052.1:0-539 GCF_057802535.1 Campylobacter sp. DY7 | reverse complement strand
ATGAACCTCGCGGCCGCGCTGTCCCGCGCCAACAATGTGCTCGTGGTCGACGTCGACCCGCAGCAGTCCGCAGCACGCTGGGCCGAGCGAGCGGGGGATGACCTTCCGTTCGACTTCGCAGCCGACGTCGATCCCAACAACATCATGGGATTGCGTGACCTCGACGGCTACGACATCGTCCTCGTCGACACGCCTGGCAGCCATGAGAACACCGGCGTCCTCACCGCAGTCCTGCAGGTCGCCGACTTCATCGTCCTGCCGCTGGAAGCCGCCACCATGGCGATCGAGTCGGTCGCGGACACCTTGGTCGAACACATCATCCCGACCGGGGTGCCCTACCGACTCCTGCTGAACAAGATCGACACCCGCCGCGGCGGTCGGCGACTCGAGGACTGGGAAGAGCAGCTCGACACCGTCGAGTTCATCGAGGGGCAGATCGGACTCCCGCGTTTCCAGCGTCACATTCGTCTGTCCGCGAGCGTCGAGGACGCTCCCTTCGACGGCAAGGTCGTCACGCAGTACACCGATTCCCGCAAGAA
>NZ_JBYJAU010000012.1:0-39157 GCF_057802535.1 Campylobacter sp. DY7 | reverse complement strand
AAAACTATATATAAACATAGAATTAAATTAAATAAAACCTAGAAAGAACATTTGCTTAAATGCTCTGTTTAAGTTTTTGATTTGTGAAATAAAGCTCGTATTCTATCTCTTTAAGCTTAAATTATTCTTAAAGAGAGAAAAAATTTTAAAGAATTTGAAATAGGAATTTCAAATCCCTTAAAATTAGGACTGATATCCTACATATACTCTGCTAGAAATACCCCCCCCTATCTCGTGTAACATAGAGCGAACGCAGTTTCTTCCATCTTCTTTAGCTTTATATAAATAAGCATCAGCAGCTTTTAATACAGATTCAAAATCTCTATTATCAGCATTTCTACAAGCTACACCTATACTTGTGCTTCCTTTCCATATTATCTTTTTATGCTCATCAAACACTTCTATGTTATTAACAGTTGCATGTAAAGCATTTGCAATAGCTACTGCTTCATCTAGTGAATATTTTTGTAAAATTACTAAAAACTCATCTCCACCTAAACGGCAAAAATGTATCGTTTCTCTATCACTATATCTATATTTATTGCATAATTCATTTGTTTCAAAGAAATATTTAACAGCATTAGAAAATTGTTTTAAAACCAAATCACCAGCATGGTGTCCATAAGTATCATTTACTTCTTTAAATTTATCCAAATCTAGCTGAATTATTGCACAGGTTGGGTCTTGAAACTCGCTCCAAATATTATTTAAAACAAACATAGCTTGGCGACGATTATGAAGACCTGTTAGCTCATCTGTGATTGATTTTTTCTTATTTTCTTGGATTTGTTCTTGTAATTGTTCTTCTTTTTTCTTTAAGCTTGTTTTAATATCCGCTTCTATTTCTAATAATTTTTCGTTTCTTATCTCATATATTTTTAATAGATTTGATAAAGTTATGGTTAAAATCTCTATCTTTTTATCCATTTGTTCATTTATCATATCATAAGCTCTTTGTGGGCTATGACCCGCTTCTATATATTCAATTTGTTTAGCAATCTTATAATCTTCTCCTAAAATATGAAAAACCAACCAGTTTTTCACAAAAAAAGCAAGGTTTAATGCAAGTTCTTTTTGATATACCATATCATCGGAACTATTTTGTTTTACTACTGCATCTCTCATTTTTACAAGCTGTGAAATACATTGAGAATGGATTGCATTGTGATAGTCTATATATTTTGTATGAATTGCAACGCTTTTCATAAATTCTTCTTCGTTTTTAAAATGCCAAGCAAGATGATTTAATACAAGTTGAAAAACTGCATTAAATTCTTTATATCCTTCATTTGCCGCTTCAAAAACTTGCTCAATCATTTCAAAGAACAATTTATGTTCTTCATCAACCATATCAACACCTATTTCTAATTCAGGACCCCATTTATCTATATATTCTTGTATTTGTTTTTCTTTTTTACTCATATATTACTCTGTTTCTTCCATTGTTTTTAGCTTTATATAGTTTCTCATCAGCGTTTTTAAAGGCTTCTTTTTTATCAGTTTCAACCATATTTACACCGATGCTAATTGTTACTTTTATTTCTTTATCGCTAAATTTAAAAATTTCTTTTTCTACTATTTGTCTTATATTATCTAATTTTGTTACACAAATTTTAAAATCTTGATTTTTAAATACGATTACAAATTCTTCTCCACCAAACCTATATACTTTGCTTACATTTTGTTTTAAAATCTTTGCAATACCTTTTAAAATCACATCTCCTGCATCATGCCCATAAGTATCATTTACTTTTTTAAAAAAATCTATATCACAAACCGCAATCACATCGCCGTTTTTAAGCCTAGTTCTATCATAAGCTCTTCTATTATAAACCTGAGTTAAAGCATCAAAAAATGCTAATTTATAACCTTCTATACCTATTGCTATTAAAAATATCAAAGAACTAAACTCAAAAAATCCTACATCTGTTTTTTCTAAAAAACTAAATATTAAAAATTCAAAATATGCGAAAAAATAAGCCAAAAATATACTTTTTTCAAAAAATATAAAATATCTTAAAGCTAATAAATATATAAAAAATACAATAAAAAAAGCTAAGCTTAAATCCGAAATCGCAAAGCTAAAAGGCATAAATTTAGCTGTAACATTAACTATAAAATTAGTATTTTGAGATAAAAAAACTCCTAATAATATGTATAAGATAAAAACTAAGCTAGCAGGAAGTAAGCATTTTATAGTATCATACTCCTTTTTTAGACTTATTAAAATCGCAAAAACAAAAGGCATAAACAAACTAACATATATATGGGCTTGATAATGAGTTGAAAATAAATAAATCATTTTTGAGCTTAATAATAGTATGCAAATTGCTATTATGTTGTATTTTTTAAAGTAAAGTGCAATAATAAGTGCTAATATTTCTAAAATAAATGTAGCACTAGGTAAAGAAATAATTATTTCACTAAAAAATGAATTCATTGTATTGTAGAGCCTTTTATAAATTTTAATAAAGATTGATTATATAAAAAAAGGATAAAAAATGGTAGAAATCAAATCTCTTACTATGAGATACCCTACGGGATTATTGTTTGAAAATGTAAATCTTAGTTTAAAGCGTGGAGAAAAATACGGACTTATTGGAGCAAATGGTGCTGGAAAATCTACTTTTTTAAAAATCATTGCAGGCCAGCTTGAGGCTACAAGTGGAGAAGTTAGTTTTGAAAATGGTGTAAGATACGGTGTGCTAGAACAAAATCAATTTGCTTATGAAGATTTTAGCTTAAGAGATGCAGTTTTATATGGTAATAAAAGGCTTTATAAAGCTGTAAAAGAAAAAGAGCAAATCTATGCAACATGCACAGATTATACAGACGAAATCAACAATCGCTTAAGTGAATTAGAAATGATTTGCGCTGAAGAAGACCCAAATTATGAGTGCGATACTAGATGTGAAAAGATTTTAAGCTCACTAAATCTTCATAATTACGATGAACTTATGAAAAATGTTCAAACAAGCGATAAATTTAAGGTATTAATTGCTCAAGTGCTTTTTGCAAAACCTGATGTATTATTTTTAGATGAGCCTACGAACAACCTTGACTTAGATGCTATTAATTGGCTAGAAAATGAACTAAAACGCCACGATGGAACAATGGTTGTGATTTCTCACGATAGATTTTTCTTAAATAGTATTTGCACTAGAATGCTTGATGTAGATTTTAAACAAATCCGTGAATTTGCAGGAAATTACGATGATTGGTATATGCAAAGCACGCTTATTAAAAGACAAAAAGAAGCAGCACTTGCTAAAAACTTAAAAGAAAAAGAAGCTTTAGAAAAATTCATCGCTCGCTTTAGCGCAAATGCTTCTAAAGCAAGACAAGCAACAAGTCGTGCAAAAAACCTAGCAAAATTAGATGTTAGCGAAATTGAAATATCAAGCAGACGTGACCCATCAATTTTATTTAGATGTAATAGAGAAATTGGTAATGAAGTTTTAGAATTAAGTGGCATTAGCAAAGCTTATGATAAGCAATTATTTAAAGATTTAAATCTAAAGGTAAATAAAGGCGATAAAATTGCGATAATAGGAGCAAGTGGCGCTGGTAAAAGCACATTAGCAAAAATAATAATGGGCGAATTAAAGCCTGATAGCGGCGAAGTAAAATTAGGTGCAACTATTGAGCCTAGTTATTTTCCACAAGATACTTCAAGCATAATTGTTGAAGATGTAAAATTATATGATTTCTTAATTTCTCAAAAACATAAAGATATTGATGAAATTAGAAAATGTCTTGGAAGAATGCTATTTAGTGGGGCTGATCAAGAAAAACATGCAAAAGATTTAAGTGGTGGAGAAAAGCATAGACTTATGCTTAGTAAAATGATGTTAGAGCGTGGCAATTTCATTTTATTAGATGAGCCAAACAACCACCTTGATCTTGAAGCTATTATTTCACTTGGAGAAGCTTTATATGATTATGATGGA
This sequence comes from Campylobacter sp. DY7, assembly GCF_057802535.1. NCBI lineage: Bacteria > Pseudomonadati > Campylobacterota > Epsilonproteobacteria > Campylobacterales > Campylobacteraceae > Campylobacter > Campylobacter sp. DY7. The sequence continues at coordinate 35,207 of NZ_JBYJAU010000012.1, read as the reverse complement.
GTTGCGATTTGTATAAGCCACGATAGAGAATTAATAAACTCGTTTGCTAATAGAATTTGGCATTTAAAAGATGGTGAGCTTATAGATTTTGCTGGAACTTACGAAGAATTTTTATTAAAATATGAAGGTGAAAAATGACTTTTAAAGTAGAATATTCGGCAGGTTTTGGTAATTTTAGCCAAAACCATATGGGATTTGGACCTACTATTTATGTTGAAGAAATAATAGATTATAAAAGCGAAAAAGATTATTTTGATTTCGTGGATTTTTTCTTAAAATATTCTAAGAAAGACGATACATTTTTTCAAATCAAATTACTAGAAAATAGAGCATTAAGCGAAGTTGAAAAATTATCTAAGAAAAAATATCTAATGCTAAGAGATGCAATGTGCGAATGGGCAAAAAACAATACCCAAGATGAAGATATAGAACTAGAAAAGAACTATTATCAAGGCGATTAATCTTTAGAATTTGAAATAGGAATTAAAAGCAATTTCCTATTTCAAATTCCTTACAATTTTCTAATAATTTTAATCTTATTAATATCTAAAATAAATATATTTTTATTTTATTTTGAGTAAAAAAGTTACTAAATTTAAAAATTATTCTGCTATTATCAATTTAACTTTATATTTTAAGTTTATTTAAAGGATTTTTATGAATGCAAATGTTTTAGCTCAAATTCAAAGCACATTAAAAACTCTAGGCGTTAAAGCTGATGAAAACGAAATCTATGCAAAAATAAATGCTAAGAAATTAAAGCTTATTTGGTTACATTTTAGCGAATGTACAGGCTGTAGCGAGAGTTTTATTAGAAGTGAAAATATTGGTCTTGATGATTTGATATTTGATTTTATTGACCTTATTTATCATGAAACTTATATGGCTGCTAGTGGATTTTTAGCTGAAGATTTACTAAATATAAATGAGCCTTTTTTATTAGTTGTTGAAGGTGCTATAAGTGAAGCAAGTTATTATACAGGCGGAGCACCTGCACATAGTGCAATGCATAAATTAAAAGAATTGGCAAGTCGTGCAAGTTGCGTATATGCGATAGGTTCTTGTTCATCTTATGGCGGTATTCAAGCTGCAAAGCCGAACCCAACTAAATCTATTAGCATAGAAGATATTTTAAAAGACGCTGTATTAATCCCAGGCTGTCCTCCAAGCGAGAGCAATATAATTGCAAGTATTTTACATTACGCATTCTTTGATAAAGCACCGCTTTTAGATGAAAACAATCGCCCTGCATTTGCTTATTCAAAATGCTTACACGATATGTGCGAAAGAAAAATCGCATTTGAGAGTGGAGATTTCGTAGAAACTTTCGGCGATGAAGCTGCTAAAAATGGTGCATGTTTATTTAAAGTTGGTTGCAAAGGACCATATACATTTAATAATTGCCCTAAAACAAAGTTTAATGCAAAAACTTCTTGGCCCGTGCAAGCTGGTCATGGCTGTATTGCATGTAGTGAAAGAGATTTTTGGGATGGATATGGTATTTACGAACAAGCTCTAGCAAGCTCTTATGCACAGACAAAAAGAGCAAGAAATTATGAGAGCTTAGAAAGATTTAATAAAAGCGATGAAGTTATCGTAAAAGATGATGGAATTTATGTAAATAATGAATTATTAGCGTATTTAGAATACGAAAGCCAAAATCACGCTGAATTATTAAATAAAAACAAACTAGGTGCAAAACTTTTAAATAATTATAAAGACAAATTTAATCTAAGCCTTGAAGCAGAAAGTAAAATTGACAATACATTTAGTGGTATTTTAAAAGCCTGTTCTAATATTTTAGGACTTGATTTAAGCTTAAATGAATTACTTGATATGGCGAATAAATACGAAATAGGAATTGCTAGTGGGCTTGATTTTAAATTAGCTAAAAAGCCTATTTTAATAGATGTTACAAAATCATTTAGATTAGTGCTTATTTATCGCCTTGGTGGGCTTGATGAAATAGCGATTTTATTTGGTGTAGTAGATAGCATAGCATCAATGATAGCAAAATCACTAAAAATGCTAGAATGCAAAAGCGTAAAATTTGAAGGTGATTTATTTAAACACGAGATTTTAATAGATAGATTAAACTATCATCTAAAAGGTTTTTAAAACCTAATTCAAATTCTTTTTAGAATTTGAATTAGGAATTTGGTTTTTAAGATTTGCAAAAACACTGAAATTATCTTGCTAATTCCGAATTCAAATTCTTCTTTTATAAGCAACAAAACTATTATTAAACTAAAACTTAAAACAAGAACAATATAAAAAGATAGTTTTTTCTGATTTTAACATTTATAAAAAGTAGCATTAAACTTTTTAATCCAAGACAAGTATAAAAACCTAATTCAAATTCTTTTTAGAATTTGAATTAGGAAATTGATTTTATTTTACTTCATATTTTTTGATAATTTCTTCATTTAATGTAATTCCTAAGCCTACACAATCATCAAGCTTTACAACCCCATCTTCACAAGACAAAGCATTGCAAATGTTAAATAATTCGCTTGTGCTTTTTGAATACTCTATCAAATTACAAGTCTTAGAAGACGCTAAAAACTGAGCTGTGGCATGAAGTAAAATCTGCGTGCTAAAGCCATGCGGGACTAATTCACAACCATTATCAAGTGCGATTTGTTCAACTTCTTTCATTACCAAAAACCCACCACATCTAGTTAAATCAGGTTGAACGATAGCTACACGAGATTTTTTACAAAACTCTGCAAATTCCCACTTAGTAGCAAGTGCTTCTCCACCTGTAATTTTGCAAGGCAAACTCTGGCTAAGTCTTGCATAGCAATCCATACTCTCACTTGGCACAGGCTCTTCAATCCACTCAAGATTAAACTCAGCAAAATCATTAAATCTTTCTTTTGCATAGCCATAATTTTTCCAAAGCCCAACCAAATCAATACTAAGCTTAATATCATCTCCAACCACTTCTCTAATAGCTCTTGTTGTATCTATATCAAACTGCCCTTTAGCACCAAAACCATCTCCACCAAACTTAAGTAATTTAAAACCTTCATTTTTAAGCTCTAATGCTCTTTTAGCAGTATTTTGGATATTTCTATCAGGAATAAAAGTTGCATAAGCATTTAAATATTCTCTTCTTGCACCTCCTAAAAGAGTTGCAACGCTTACTCCATAAATCTTACCTACTAAATCATGTAAAGCAATATCAATAGCACTTAAAGCATGTATCGCAGCTCCACGCCTACCATAATAAGCACTCGCTTCAAATAAATCATCCATAATTTTGCTTATATTTCTAGGGTCTTGTCCGATTAATACTTCACTAAGCCCCATGCAACTTCCATGAGTGCTAGGCTGAATAAACATAGCCTTTAGCACAGCAGGAGCACTATCACTCTCACCTACTCCAAAAAGCCCCGTATCGGTATGGATTTTTAAAATAAACGCATCTTCTCCCCATTCGCAAGGCTCATTAAAAGCCTTTGCTCTTAGCCAAATAGGCTCAACTTTTGTAATTTTCATTTATACTCCTTTATCCATTTTATAAGCCCGTAAGCTGCAATTCCTAAGATTATTAAAAAAGGTGCTGCAGTTAGCACAACTGCCATTTTAAGCGTATTTAAATCAGCGTTTATATAAAGCATTGCAAGTGGTATAGCTCCAAGCATTATGCACCAAAAAACTTTTAAATATCTTGATGGATTTTCACTATCAATTTTTGTGCTTACTGCTGAGATTGTAAATGCAGTTGCGTCCATATGAGATGCTAAGAAAACTAGCATTAACACAAAATAAAATAAAGCAAAAGCATTTCCTAAAGGAAGCTGTTGAATAACTGCTAAAACACCAGCTTCTCCTGCACCTGTGCTCAAAAACTTCGGCACATCAACAAGCCCTTGAATAAAAGTATCAATAGCAAAACCTGTAAGACATCCAAAGAAAAACCAAGTTCCTACGCAACCACCAAGCACCAAGCCAAATATAACTTGTCTTATTGTTCTTCCTTCTGAGATTTTAGTTACAAATATACTAACAGCAGGAGTGTAAGTAATCCAATATAACCAGTAAAATACAGTCCAATCTTGATTAAAACTACTTGTGCCTGTTGCATCATTAAATAAACTCATATGAACATAATTACTTAAAAATAATCCTATGCTATTAATCATATTATCAATTATAAAAACACTATTTCCAAGTAATAATACAAGCACGGCAAATACAAAGCATAAAATACAAGATAATTTTGCTAATTTTTGCATACCTGAGCTAAGCCCAACAAAGCTTGAGATTGAAAACATTGCAGTAACTACTGCTAAAATCACAAACTTTATAAAAAAGCCATTTTCTATACCAAAAATTCCAGCCAAACCACTACTAATAGTAACAACCGAAACGGTAGTTGTAAGCACTAAACCACCGAAAGTAGAAAACAAAAATATAACATCAATAATCTTATCTAAGATAGCATTTCTTTTTATACCTAAAATATTTGCTAAAAGTGCTGATAATTTTAAATCAGGATGTTTTTTCACATAAAAATGCCAACACATAGCAATAGAAGTTAGTGCATAAACAGCCCAAGGAGTAATACCCCAGTGAAAATACACAAAAGAAGTTGAATATCTTAAAGCTTCTGCTGAATTTGCTGCTATGTTAAGACCAGGTCCTGTGTAATAATAAGCCCATTCCATAAAAGCCCAATACATAGTAGCCGAGCCAAGCCCTGCACAAATAAACATAAAAATCCAAGCTGTATTTGAATATGGGTTTTCTTTAGTTCCAAGCTTAATTAAGCCATATTTTGAAAATGCAACATAAGCAATAATCAAAACACAAATAAACTCAAAAAGCTGAGTAGCTGAACCAAAGGTTGAAGTTAGTTTGGCAAACAAGCTGTTTGCAACTTTAAGTGAACCTTCTGGGTTAAGTAGCAAGGCTAAAATTACAAAACCTACTGCAACAATAGAGATTGTAATTAAGAAAAAATCACTCCTGCCCCCCCCCCTAAAGGTGATTGTAGTTCGTTATTTTTCATAACAACTCCTTAAATTAAAATAAAAGCTTATTATTACCTTTAAACTTAATTTCTAGCTTAAATTAATTAATTTTATCAATTTCAAATGGAGTGCTTTGATATACATAATAATTTAGCCAATTAATATACACGCAATTTGCATGAGCTCTCCAAGTAAGCTTTGGCTCATTATTTGGGTCATCATTTTCGTAATAATTATAAGGAATATCTACATTTAAGCCGTTTTTTAAATCTCTTTTGTATTCATTATCAAGCGTTTTTCTTGAATACTCAGGATGACCTAGAACAAAGACCTGCCTTTTGTCTAAACTCCTTATAAGATATGAACCTGCCATATCGCTACTTGCTAAAACTTTTAAAAACTTATTGTTTTTTAAAGCAAGTTCATCTATGCCTGAATGTCTTGAATGTGGTGCTAAAAACTCATCATCCATTCCCCTTAAAAGTTCGTCTTTATTATCAATTACTAAATGTTTATAAACTCCACTAAGCTTTTTTTCTAAGGCAATTTTAGAGATTTCATAATGATAATTTAGCCCTATCATTGCACCATAGCAAATATGAAGAGTGCTAAATACATTGCTTTTACTCCATTTTAAAATCTCTCTTAATTCATTAATATAAGTAACTTCATTAAATTCAAGGTGTTCAAGTGGAGCTCCTGTTATTATCATTCCATCGAATTTTTTATGCTTTATTTCATCAAATACCAAATAATGCTCATTTAAATGATTTTCGCAAGTGTTTTTGCTCTCATGCGAAGCTATTCTTAAAAGAGTTATTTTTACTTGTAAAGGCGTATTTGATAGCATTCTAAGTAGCTCTAATTCTGTTTCTTCTTTAATAGGCATAAGATTTAAAATGATTAATTCAAGTGGGCGAATATCTTGCGAATTTGCCCTTGCTTCATCCATTACGAATATATTTTCATTTTCTAAAGCTTGCTTTGCAGGAAGATTGGTTTTGATATTAACAGGCATATTTTCTCCTTTTTGAGCCTAATTTTGCCATTTTTTACTTGCTTATGCCTTAAAATAAGGCTAAACTATGATTTTTTTAAGGAGACGGTTATGAAAGAGACTTTATGTATTCATGCTGGTTACAAGCCAAAAAACGGCGAAAGCAGACAAGTGCCAATAATTCAAAGCACTACTTTTAAATACGACTCTTGTGAGTTTATGGGAAAATTATTTGATTTAGAAGAAAGCGGGTATTTTTACTCAAGAGTAGCAAATCCAACAAATGATTATGTAGCAAACAAAATAGCCAGTCTTGAAGGTGCTATTGCAGGAGTGCTAACTTCTAGCGGACAAGCTGCGATATTTTTAGCGATTACAAATATTTGTAAAGCGGGTGATCATTTAGTTTGCGTAAATGAAATATATGGTGGCACTATTAATTTAATAGGTTTTACGCTTAAAAAATTTGGAATAGATGCGACTTTTATAAGTGCAAATAGTAGCGATAGCGAAATACAAGCAGCTATTAAAGATAATACGAAATTAATTTTTGCAGAAAGCGTTTCAAATCCATCATTAGTAGTGCTAGATATTAAAAAATTTGCAAATATTGCTCATAAAAACAATATACCTTTAATAATTGATAATACCTTTGCAACGCCAATTAACTGCCAACCTATTAAACACGGAGCTGATATTGTGGTGCATTCGGCTACAAAATATCTTGATGGGCATTCAAGCGTAATTGCGGGTGCTATTCTTGATAGTGGGAATTTTAATTGGGAGAATGAAAAATTTGCTGATTTTAACACGCCAGATAGCTCATATCATGGTTTAATTTATACTAAGAAATTTGGCAAATTTGCTTATATTACTAAACTTGTTGTTCAATTAATGAGAGATATAGGAGCATGTCTTAGTCCGCAAAGTGCATTCATACTATCAACTCATATTGAAAGCCTAGCTTTAAGAGTAGCAAAACACTGCGAAAATGCTAAAAAAATCGCAGAATTTTTACAAGCTAATAAGCATGTTAAAAGTGTTAATTGTCCTATGCTAAAAACTAGTCCTTATTATGAACTTGCACTTACTTATATGCCTAATGGAGTTTGTGGGGTTATTAGCTTTGAGCTTGATGCTAATAAAGAACAAACAATAAAATTCATTGATAGCCTAAAATTAATCACAATTGCTACACATGTAGCAGACGCTAGAAGTTGCGTGCTTCATCCTGCAAGTCATACTCATAGACAACTAAGCAAAGATGAATTAGTAAAAGCAGGAATTAGCGAAGGGCTTATTAGACTCTCAGTTGGTATTGAAAATATTGATGATTTGATAAATGATATAAAACAAGCTTTAAAGCAAGTTTTTAATTAAAATAAAGAATTTGAAATTCCTATTTCAAATTCTTTAACTAACAAGCTTAATTCCGACTAAACCTACTAAAATTAAAGCAAGAAAGAATAATCTTAAAAAACTCACACTATCTTGAAAGAAAAATATACCAACAAGAATAGTTCCTATTCCACCTATGCCTGTCCAAACAATATAAGCTGTTCCTATCGGTATGCTTTTTTGCGATAAATAAAGCAAAAAACCACTAAGAGCCATAGAAAAAATAGCAAATATAATCCATAGTTTTGAGCCTTCATTTGCTAATTTAAAGCCTAAAGGCCAACCTATTTCAAAAACACCTGCTAAAATTAAATATATCCAAGCCATTAAACTCCTTAGTTTTTACACATATTATAAATTAGCTTATCAAATTTTTGAACTAATTTTATTTGTTCGTTTAAATCATTTTCATTATAAATATTTTCATATAAAGCCAAAATATCTTTAAATTGTTTAACTTGCTCTTGATTTATTGCCTTTAAAATACTTTCTTCAAGGCTTTTATTTTGCTTTAAATTTTTATTTAGCAAACACCTAATTGCATCATCTTTGTAAAGTAATAAATGGATTTGTATAAATAAGTTATTTTGCAAACTTCCACTATTTTTTGCATCAATGAAATTATTTTCTGATAATTGCTCGTATGAACTAAGAGTGCTAAAGAACTGATTGGTTTTTTCTTGATTTTTATTGCTTATTTCATAAACTTGATTTGAATATTCAAGGCATTTTTTCACACTATCTTTCAATGAGCTAATGTTTAAATTTATTGTATTTGTTGCTTCTTCTGTATTGTTTGCTAATTTTCTTACTTCTTCAGCAACTACGGCAAATCCACGCCCATGCTCTCCTGCTCTAGCAGCTTCAATAGCAGCATTTAATGATAATAATTGAGTTTGATCGGTTATATCCTTTACCATTTCAATGATTTTTGAAATTTCATTTGTTTTATCGCTTAGTGTATGAATTAAATCAGTAAATAAATTTATATAATTTTGCAATTCATTTGAGCTTTTAGTAAGTTCTTTTACCATAGCTTGAGTAAGATGTGAGCTTTCTGCTATATTTTTTGATGAATTTAAAATATTGTTTAAATTATCTTGATTTTTATTTAGGCCTTTTGTTAGGATATTTATAATTTCTAAATCTTCGCTATTTTGTTGAATCTTAATACTTAACTCATTTAGCTTTTGTGCTTCAATACTTTTTGAAATGCCTATAATTGCATCTACTAAATTATCAGCTGTATTTTTAAATCTACCCTTTAAACCTACGCTATTTATATTCCTATAAGTATTACCTAAAAAAGCATTTTCTATTGAAGCAGCCACTTCTCTTTGCCAAACTTCAACTTGATCTAATAAATTATTTAAAAGATTAGCAAGTTTTTGATAATTTTTACCTTCTACATTTACAACTCTTGATTCTAAATAACCATTAGAAGTAAGTTCTAAAACCTTTATTATTTCTTCTAGTGTTTTTTCATTGTTTTTATTAAAAATACTCATTTTAAATCCTGTATGCTTATTATAAATTCATTATATGTTTTGTTTTCTTTATGCAAAATCTCTTCAATGATTTTCCACGATTCATCTACGCCTTTGCTTTTTTCTACTTCTATCATTTTTTTATATAAAGAAATAATTAGTTCTTTAGCTCTTTTGCCTATTTTTCTTCTTACTGAGTAATAACCTATAATATTTCCATTTAAATCATAAGAAACACTAATATTCGCAAAAACCCAATAATATCCATTATCAAAAGTTTTATTTTTTACAAAAGCATAAACTTCTTTTCTAGCCTTTAGCTGTTGCCATAAATATTTAAAAACAGCTTTTGGCATATCTGGATGTCTTACAATATTGTGTGGTTTGTTTAAAATATCGCTTTCTTTAGCGTAAATTATCTTAATGAAAGACTCATTTGCATAAGTAATATTACCCCTTGTATCAGTTTTGCTGACTATAAAATCATGTTCATTTAACTCTTTTTCCATTTGCCCCTCTTTTTAGGAAATTAATACGAAATATTATTACTTATAGGCAAAAAATTATTAAATAAATCTAATTATCTTATAAAAAATTTATTTTATTAATTAAGATTTTAATTTAAGTTTAATTTAATAACTAAACTTAAATTAAAGTATATTTTTAAAGAATTTGAATTAGGAATTTGCTTTTAATTTTTATATTTAAAAATGACTTTTAAATGAATATTTTAAAACTCTTCTGTTTCACTAGGCTGATTATTAAACTCAATTTGAGCGAATTTTGCTTTGCTAGTTTTAAAGTCAAGATGGATTTCTTTTAATTCACCACTTCTATTTTTTGCAATATCAAGTATAGCGTGGCGTTCTGCTGTTGGGATTGGATTATCTACAACTTGGTTTATAAATAATATCAAGTCAGCATCTTGCTCTATACTACCACTTTCTCTAATGTCTGATAATATAAGCTTTTTATTTGTTCTTGAATCTACCGAACGATTTACCTGTGATAGCGCTAAAATAGGAATTTTAAGCTCAAGCGCAAGTAATTTTAAACCCCTACTAATTTCACTTACTTGAATATGTCTATCCACTCTAGTATTAAGCGAATTCATTAATTGAATATAATCTAATACACAAAGACCTATATTGCTATGCTCTTCTTTTAATCTTCTTAAAGATGAGCGTAAAAACTCTATGTTTAAATCGCCTTGATCGTAGATATATAAAGTGCTTTCACTTAGCATATTTGCACTCATTTGAACATTTTCTAATTCATCTTGAGTAAGCTCACCTTTGGTAATAGAACCTAAAGAAATTCCTGTATCTTGAGCTATAAGCTTTGCCATAATTTTATGAGCTTCTGTTTCAAGACTATAAAACACAACTCCTACATCTTTTTTAAGTGCGTGTAATAAAATATTTAAGGCAAATGTAGTTTTACCCATACCAGGACGAGCTGCTAAGATTATTAGCTCCCCTGCTTTAAAACCTTTCGTATAATGATTTAATAAAGAAAAGCCTGTATCAACTCCTATTACATTCTTATCTAAAATCTTGCTAACTCTGTTTAATTCTTCGTAAAACTCGCTTACTGCCATTCTTGAGCTTTTTAAAGAATTGTTTTTAACCCCTGAAATAAGAGAATAAATTTTAGCATTTAAATTATGTGTATAATCAATACTATCTTGAACGCTTACTAATTCATTCATTGTAGTTTGCATTAAAGAATTAAGCTGGTCTTTTACACTTAAATCCCTTAACATTTTTGAATAAGATTCAACATCAATAGACCAGTTTTGCTGTTCTAATTCAGCCCAAAACATATCCTTAGCATTAGGAAAAACTATTTTTAACTGCTTTAAATCAACACTTTCTCTTAATCTTCTTTTATTTACAATGAATTCAAAAATATCGCCATTTAATCTATTAGAAAAATCACTAGGTTTAATGATACTTGCTGCTATATCAATATTTTCATTAATTTCTATGCAAGCTAATAATAAGCTTTGTTCAAGCTCTATATCAAAATATTTACTCAATTTTCATCCTTTATACCAAAGAATTTGAAATAGGAATTTAGTTTTCGTGCAGTTTTGCTTCATCTAGCACTTCATCTAAAAATCTATCCACTAAAGTATCGTATTTACACTTTGCTACTACTTCGCCGTGTCTTATCACTAAGCCTTCGTTTTTGCCAAATGCAATTGCTACATCAGCTCCTTTAGCTTCACCTAAAGCATTTACAACACAGCCCATTACGCTTATATTTAAAGGTGCTTTTATATGCTTTGTTTTTTCTTCTACAATCTTAATAGCGCTTAATAAATCGCTTTGAATTCTTCCACAAGTAGGGCATGAGATTATATTTATACCGCTTTTTTGTATTCCACTATCTTGCAAAATCGCTCTTGCTACTCTTATTTCTTCACTAAGCTCTCCTGTCATAGAAACACGAATAGTATCTCCTATGCCATTTAATAATAATTGCCCTATTGCAATTGAGCTTTTTATCGTGCTATGAAATTTAGTTCCTGCTTCGGTTACTCCTAAATGAAACGGATAATCGCAAAGCTCTCTTAATCTTGTATAGCTTTCTATTGTGCTTTGTGCGTCTGAGGTTTTGATACTTATTTTAATATCTCTAAAATCAAAATCTTCTAAGAGTTTTATATTATAAACAGCACTCTCAAGCAAGGCTTTTACGCTTCTTCCGTATTTTTCTTCAAACTGCTTTTCAATACTGCCGTGATTTACTCCAATTCTAATAGGAATATTTCTTTGCTTACAAGCATTTACAACTTCTCTTATATTTTCTTTGCCACCGATATTTCCTGGATTTATTCTAATTCCATCTATAAATTCAGCACAATATAAGGCTAATTTATGATTAAAATGAATATCTACAATTAATGGCAAAGGGCTTTGCTTTTTAAGTTCTGCTAAAGCCCTAGCGTCTTTTATATCTAAACAAGCAACCCTTACAATATCAGCACCAGCTAATTTTAGCTCAATTAATTGTTCTAAACAGCCTTTAATATCTTGAGTTTTAGTAAATAGCATTGATTGCACGCTAATAGGTGCATCGCCACCGATTTTAACCCCGCCTACATTAATTTGCCTAGTTTTAAATCTAGGCTTAAAAAAATCGCTTTTCATCTTAGTTTATATTGTATTTTTTAAGTAAAGCTTCATATTCACTAGTTTTCATAAACTCTTCTAAAGCTTTATTTAATTTTTCTCTAAGCTCTACATTTTCGTTTTTGCTAAATGCAATAGAAAATCCTTCAGTGCCATCATCTTCGCTATAAAACTCTGCTAAATCAGGATATTTTGCTAAATATTCTCTTGCAACAAGTGCATCAAATGCTAAAGCTTGTAATTTTTTATCATTTAAAGCCATTACTAATACAACAGGATTTTCATTAGGTTGAACTAAAGCACCTGCATTTTTTACTGCTACTTCTTGCACTGTGCCTAATTGAACCCCTACTTTTTTACCTTTTATATCATCTTTTGTAGCAATATCGCTATCTTTATGCTTTAGATAAATTGTTTTAGCTTTGTAATAAACATTACTAAAATCACAAGCCTTTTTTCTTTGTTCGCTTGCACTCATAGCACTCATAATTGCATCAATTTTACCTGCTTTAAGTCCTGCAATAAGTCCATCAAAACTCATAGCCTTAAACTCATACTTAATACCTGCAATTTTTGCTAAATTATCAAATAATTCAGCATCAAAACCAGTGATTTTATCATTTACCAACATATCAAATGGTGGATAATCAGGTGAAATCCCTATCTTATAAACCTTATCATTTGCATTTAAACACGCACTAAAAATAAGTGCAAATAAAACTAATAATAACTTTTTCATACTTTACTCCTTAAAGTCCATATTTTTTAATAAGCTCGTCGTATTTACCACTAGCTTTTACTTTTTCTAAACCTTCGTTTATTTTATTTCTTAATTCTTGATTTTTATCTTTTGCAAAAGCAAAAGCAAAGCCTAAAGCTCCATCATGTTCTTCGTAAAAACTCTCAATTTCAGGATTTTTTGCCATAAATTTCTTAGCCACAAAAGAATCAAAAACAATTGCATCAATATGCTTATTAATAAGGCTCATTACAACAACAGCTGAATCTTCATGCAATACAACATTTGCACCTAAATTTCTTGCTGTGTTTTCTTGAATTGTGCCAAGCTTAACTCCAGTTTTAACACCTTTTAAATCTTCTTTTGTAGTGAAAGTATCGCCCTTTCTTTTAAGATACATAGTTTTTCCGAAAAAATAAGGCTCTGAAAAATCGCAGTTTTTCATTCTTCTTTCACTAATACTCATTCCTGAAGCAATCATAGTGATTTTTCCTGCTACTAAAGATGGAATTAGTCCATCAAAGCTCATATTTACAAATTCAATTTTTAAATTACTAGCTTTTGCGATTTCTTCTACTAAATCAACATCAAAGCCACTTAATTTACCATCAACCATCATATCAAATGGCGCGTAATTTGCCGAAATTCCAACCTTTACAACTTGATTTGCATAAGCAAATAAAGAAATAAAAAGAACTAAAAAAATCTTTTTCATACCAAACCCCTTTTAATGATTTAAAACCTTGTTTAAAAACTCATTTAATCTAACATTAGAACTATTATTAAATACATTGTGTGGTGTATCATCTACTGCGATTTTGCCACTTTCCATAAAAAATATTCTATTAGCAACATTTTTTGCAAAACCCATTTCGTGTGTTACTAAAATCATAATAGGAGCATTTTTTGATTTTGCTATTTCTTTAATCAAGCTTAAAACCTCTCCTACCATTTCAGGGTCAAGCGCACTAGTTGGCTCATCAAAAAGTATAATCTCAGGCTCCATCATAAGACTTCTTGCTATTGCAATTCTTTGCTTTTGTCCGCCACTTAGTTTGTGTGGAAAAAACTCTTCTTTATCTGCTAAGCCAACTTTTGCTAAAAGATTTCTAGCCTTTGTTATTGCTTCATCTTTGCTTAAAATTTGTAAGCTAGTAGGTGCTAGGATTAAATTATCTAAAACATTTTTATTTGCAAATAAATTAAAATGCTGAAATACCATTGATACTTTTTGTCTGTGTTTATTTATATCAATTTTTTCATCTAAAATATTTTCATCATTGATTAAGATTTTGCCACTATCTGCTACTTCTAATCTATTTAAGCATCTTAAAAATGTGCTTTTTCCACCGCCACTAGGCCCTATAATTGCTATTATGTCGCCTTTATTAATATCAACACTAATATCTTTTAAAACTTGTAAATTGCCATAATTTTTACATAAATTAGAAATCTTAATCATTTTTCTTTAGCCTCATTTCTAATAATCTTACAAAAAATGTAAATACTTTAACACTAGCATAATACACAACACCTGCGAAAATATAAGGTTTTGGATCGTATAAAAGAGATTGAAAAATCTTGCTTTGAAATGTCAAATCCACAACACTAATAAACGCAACTACCGAAGTTTCTTTAAATAATGAAATAAATTCATTTGCTAAAGCTGGAATGATATTTTTAACAGCTTGTGGGAAAACTATCATTCTCATAGCTTGAAAATGTGATAAACCCATTGACCTTGCTGCTTCCATTTGACCTTTATCAACGCTTTCTATTCCACTTCTAATGATTTCTGCAACATAAGCACTTGAATTAAGACCTAAAGCAATAACAGCTACAAAAAATACATTTTCAACTTGTGCAAATACAACGAATGCAAATATCATTAAAAGTAGCATTAATGGCATACCTCTAATAAGGTCTAAATATTCGTTAATTAACATTGTTAAAAATCTATTTCTAAGCACTAACAAAAATGCTAATAAAAATCCACCTGTAAGACCTATAACTAAACCAAGTGATGTAAGCCCTAAAGTTGTTCCATAACTCTTTAAATAAGCTAAATGTTCAGCTTCGCTAAGCTCTTTGAATGGATAACAATAATAAGTAGTAATTACAACTATTGCAAGTGGAAAAACTACTTTAAATATATTTTCTAAATTTTTCAATTTTTTTCCTTTAAAACTAAAAATAAATAAGGTGTAAAAACACAACTAAAACTATAAATTAATGAATATTGCGTAGATTTGAACGAGAAATTTGACGGATTGTAAGGTATTTGTTGTGCTTGATTAAATCTATGATTTTCATCTTCTCGTCCTTTTAAAAAAATTAAGTTTGATTATCTCTTTTTTATCTTAATGATTTATTAAATTAATTGAATTTTAAGCTTAAAATATTTATTACAAAGTATTTATAAATTTTCTTAATTCTTGCTATGTAATTTTAATAAAGCAAAAAGAATTTGAAATAGGAATTAGGATTTGAAATTTTATGAAATTAAGTAGCAAATTCCTATTTTAAATTCTTTGGAATTTGAAATAGGAATTTGAAAAATTATTTTACATTTTCTACTGCATCAAGAATGGTTTTTTGTGATTTTATGTCGTTTATATCTGTTTTAAAATATAGCTCAACTCTATTATTTTTCACACTTTCACTGCCATTATTATCAAATCTAGGGCTATTTGCTCCATAACTTTTTATGCTAAGTTTTGATGAATCAACTCCGCTTTTAATTAAAATCTCTAAAACTTCTCTTGCCCTTGCTGTTGCTAAATCAAAGCTTGTTAAATAACTATCATCATTATCGCTAAAGCCACGAATTTCAAGCTGAACTCCATCTCCTAAGCCGTGCATTATCATTTTAATTCTTTTTAAATAAAGCATATCATCGCTATTGCTTACTTTGGTTTCATCTTTGTTAAAAAATAAAACCGATGGTAATTCCATATAAAATTGATTTTCTTTTTGGTCTAAAATTGCTTTTAACTTTTCTATGCTTTCTTGTTGGTTTATATTCTGAGCTTGAAGGGCTTTTGAATCTTCATTATTTGATGGATTATACTTACCATCTGTTTTGCTCTCTTTTTCTACAACTTGTGTGCTAGGAAAATCAAAAATCTTAACAAACTCTTTTGTAAGAGCCTTTGCCTTATCCGTATTAACCGAAGCAATAGCATATAAAGCAATGAATAAAGCAAGTAATAACGAGAAGAAGTCAGCTAGTGGAACAGCCCACTTCTCGCACGCTGGAATCGGTGGGCACTTTTTTTTCTTAGCCATTATTATTCACCAAATTGTGATTTTGGAACAACACCATGTGGCATATATAAGAATAATTTTTGTTCTAAATCTCTTGGGTTTGCACCTTCTGCTATACCAATTACCCCTGCCATCATAAGCTCTTTTTCCATAATAAGATCGTGTCCGTTACCCTTAATTTTATTACCCCAAGGAACAAACACACCATAACAACAATAAATCCCAGTAACAGTAGCCGTAAAAGCACCCGCAATACCCATAGCCATTGCTTGTGGGTCATCTAGTAGTTGAAGAGCAAGCATAAGTCCGCACACCGCTCCAACAAGTCCAAACGTAGGGCATGACTCTCCTACACGACAAAAGAACTCTCTACATTCATCATAATATGTTTCTGAGTGAGAAATATCTAACTCCATACTTTCTTTTATCTCTTCTACGTCTTTACCATCAACCATCATCATCATTGCTGATTTTAAACAAGCATTATCTATTTCTGCTACTTTTGGCTCAAGTGCTAAAAGCCCATCTTTTCTAGCAATTGAAGCAAATTCTACTAATTGATCTACTCTTGCTTGAAAATTAACTCCGCTACCTTTAAAAACTATCTTTAGTTCCCTAAAAGCACCTTTTATATAGTATTTATTTGTAGCAACCATAGTTGAGAAAAACGCCGTAGGCAAAACGATAAGAACCGATGATATATGTATAAGATGTAGCGGGTTACCACCTTCTAAAATATCTCCAACGCATATTGAAGTAAGCGCTAAAACCATTCCTAAGACCGTTGTTAAATCCACAATATTTCCTTTATTTTAAATCTAAAAATCATACATTTAATTAGTTAAAATTTCTTCATTATAAACTCTAATGCAATTTTTACCAGCATTTTTAGCTGCATATACTGCTAAATCGGCTTTTTTCATAAAATCATTTGCACAGGTTATTTTGCTTGGAGCTATTGTTGCAATTCCTATGCTAATGCTGCTATTCCATCTATCATCTAATCTATCGCCTACTCTTACATTTAACTTTCTAGTTAGCTCTAAAAGTTGGCTTGCTAGTATAAATGCACCCCTTGAATCTGTATTTGGTAAAAGTAAGAAAAACTCATCTCCACCAAGTCTAGCAAATACATCATCGGTTCTAATCGCTTCTTTGATTGCTTGAGAAAATTCTTTTAATACTTTATCTCCCATTTCATGACCATAATTATCATTTACTTCTTTAAAATTATCTAAATCTATCATAAGCCCACTTGTAAGAAGTAAATTTTCTTTTGCTTCTTCTAAAATCACTTCTAAAGCTTCAAACAAATATCTTCTATTAGGCAAATTTGTTAAAACATCAGTAGAAGCTAAAGTTCTTAGCGTTTGATTTGCTGCTGATAATTCTCTAGTTTTTTCCATCACTTTTAACTCAAGATTTCTCTTAAGCTCTAATAATTCATTATTTCTTTTAATTACAACATTTACTAAGCCATTTAAAGCTTTTACTAAAGGTTCTGTTTGTTTATTAGTATTTTGCTCTACCATTTCATAAGCTTCGTTAGGCGAATGCCCTTTATCAATCAAATCAATTTGCTTTGCCATATTTTGATCGGTTCCTAAAATATGAAAAGCAAGCCATGAGATTAAAAATTCTAAAAGACTTCTAACAGCTTCTTTATTAACCCCATCTCCAACTTCAAGGAATAATTGTTGCACTTGTTCTACAAATTGTTTATGGCTTTTTTCGTGTTTTTCATAAAAAATACTATTGATATTTTTTTCTTTCATCAATTTTTCTTCAGCCATAAAGTGATAACTTGCATAATCTAGTATCTTCTTAAAAGCTTCATCTAATTCTTGCTTATTAAGAGATTTTTCACTAAGTTTAATCGCAATTTCATTTGTTAAGCTAACTAAATATTTATGTTGCTCATCAACTTCAATTAAGCTAGTTTCATAGTCTTTTGTCCAATCAAATAATAAATTCATTTTGTCCCCTTTATTTTAACTCTGCCCAACTTTTGCCTACACTAAGGCTAGTTTTAAGCTTTACATTTAATCCATAAGCATTTTCCATAATATTACGAGCTATTTTAGAAAACTCTAAAACTCTTTCGTCTTTTACTTCAAATATTAATTCATCATGAATTTGCAAAATTAATTTAATTTCTTTATTTAAATATGGATAAAGTTTAATCATAGCTAATTTAATTAAATCAGCAGCCGAGCCTTGCAAAATACTATTTATACATTCTCTATCGTGTGCGTTATTAACCTTAATATCGTTTGTATATTTAAAAAATCTCTTTCTACCTAAAAGAGTTTTTATATAGCCTAAATCTTTTGTTTGTTTTTTTGTATTTTCAAAATAATCTTTAATACTACTAAAAGAATTAAAGTATTTTTTGATATATTCACTAGCTTCACTATAAGGTATTTTTAGCTCTTCACTAAGACGCCTTGCACCCATTCCATAAATTAGACCAAAGTTTATGCTTTTTGCATAATTTCTCTTTTCTTTATCACTTTCTTTAAAAATCTCAATCGCTGTTCTTGTATGAATATCTTCATCTAATAAAAAGGCTTTTAATAAATTTTCATCTTTACTAAAATGAGCAAGCATTCTTAATTCTATTTGAGAATAATCAAGACTTATGAAAGAATATCCTTGCTTTGCAACAAAGGCTTCTTTTAATAAATTAGCATATTTGCTTCTTGCTGGAATGTTTTGTAAATTTGGATTATTTGAGCTAAGTCTTCCAGTAGCTGTTCCTGTTTGTAAGAAATTTGAGCGAACTATAAATTCATCTTCATTATTTGTATTTAACTCAAGTAAAGGTAGAACATAAGTGCTTAAAACCTTATTAGCACTTCTATATTCTAAGATTATTTTAGCCACAGGATGAGCTAGGTTTTGCAGTGCTTCTTCGTTTGTTGAGCCTTTATAATTATTAGGGAGTGCTAATTTCTCATATAAAATCTCTTTTAATTGCTTAGGAGAATTTAGATTAAAGCTTTCGCCAACTTCGCTAAATACTTGCTCTTCTAATTCTTTTAAATTATTTTCTAAGATTGTTTTTAATTCTAATAATTTATTTTTATTAAGACTAATTCCATTAGTTTCTAAAGAAATTAAAACTTTAATAAACTCACATTCATAAACAAAATCTTTTTTACGCTCATCATCTAATTTTGAATACACATATTCATAAATAGCTTTTGTAATGAACGCATCTTCGCTTGCATATTTACAAGCTAAAGCTGTATCAATATCGCTAAAATTTTCGCCCTTTTTTACCACTTCTTCAAAAGCTAAGCAAGAATAATCAAAATATTCTTTAGCTAAAAAATCAAGAGAAAATTTTGAGCTTGGATCAAGCAACCAAGCTGCTATCATACTATCTTTATAATTTTTTGGAAAATTAATTCCTAAATCATTTGAAAGCATTTTTAAATCAAACTTTAAATTATGTCCTATGATTTCATTTTCAAATAATTTTGTAATAGCTTTAATTGCATCTTCTTTTGAAATATTTTTTGAATTTTTATGCAAAATCGGCACATAATAACTATTGTTCTCATAACAAAATGAAAAACCAACAATCTTATCATCAAAATTAAGCCCCGTTGTTTCTGTATCAAAACCTATTACGCCATTAATACTATCAACAACTTTAAATAATTCTTCTTTTGTATCTAATAAAATAGCATTAAAATCCATTGATATTTCTTTTTGTTTTTCTACTTTTACTTCATTGTTTATTAGCTTTAAAAACTTAAATAATTCAAATTCTCTTAATTCATCAGCTATATTATTAAATACATTTATGCTAGGTTTTCTAGCACTTTCTAAGAAATCTCCTAAAGGCAAATCATCAACTAATTTTGCTAATTTCTTAGATAAAATCGCATCTTCTTTATGCTCTATTAGTTTTTTTTGTGAGCTTTTATTGCCTAAAACATTTAAATTTTTATATACATTATCAAGGCTTCCATATTCATTTAATAATTTCTTCGCAGCAACTGGACCTATACCAGGAATACCTTTAAAATTATCTGCACTATCGCCTACTAATGTTAAATAATCTAGCATTTGATTAGGCTTTACTCCGAATTTTTCTAAACACGCTAATTCATTAATAATTTCATAGTTTTTGCCTATTAGCTCGGTATTATTATCATCAAGTAATTGATAAAGGTCTTTATCGGTTGAATAAATGCTTGTAAATAAGCCTTTTTCTTTTGCGTATTTTGCAACACTTGCTATTACATCATCGGCTTCGTAATTTGATACTTCTATGCTTAAAAATCCTGATTTTTTAATAAGCTCAATACAAATTGGAATCTGAACTCTTAAATCATCTTCTAATTCTTTTCTATTTGCTTTATAGTCTGGCAAAAGCTCTTTTCTAAACGAACCACCTGAGCTATCTAGTGCAAATACTACATAATCGCATTCAACTTCTTCAACGATTTTTAAAATAAAGTTAAGCAAACCAAAAATCATTCCTATTGGTTTTTCATCTTTTGCACTTCTTAAATTTCTCATAGCATAGTATGAGCGAAATAAAACGTTTAAAGTATCAATTACAATTAATTTTTTCATATTAGCAACCTTTAAAGTAGATTTTAAGAATTTGAAATTCCTATTTCAAATTCTTTAGATTAATTATTAAAAAACTCAGGGTGTTTTTTCTTTAATAATTCCATCGTTTTTATAATAAGTCCGAAGTCATCTTCGCAATCAACCTCATCAATTAATTCAAGATATGCAAAAGCTGCTTTTTCTAAACAATTTTCCTTAACTCCTGCATAATATAAAGCTGCTTTATGCATTAAAGCAATTTCTAGCATTAAATCTTCAATTTCTTCATTTTTCATTAAATTTCTCCAAATAAGTTTTAGTTTGTTCGTAGATTTTAGAATATACATTAGAATCTTTATAAGATGAAAATATTCCGCCACTTGCATTAGCGTGTCCGCCACCATTAAAAGCAGTCTTAGCAAATAAACTTACATCTATTTTATTATTTGCTCTAAGAGATATTTTCTTACCTGGATTTATTTCTAAAAAGAAATCATATTCAGGATTTTTAACTAAAAAATCATTACCTATTACACTAACATTGCCTATATCATAAACTAATAAGCCTTTTTTGTCTTTATAATATATTGTGTAATCTTCTTTGTTTTCGCTTAAAATTCTTACTAAATAATCACTTATTAGATTGCATAAGGTATCGTTTTTATTACTTTTAAAAAACTCTTTTTTAATTTTATGTGTTGCATCTTCTAATGCAATATGTGGCTCATTTAGATGAAAAAATTCCTTAGCTTTATTTAATAAAAAGAACATATAAGCATGGTTTTGCTTAGCAAACATAACTCTATTAATCTCTTTACTACTTGCAATTATTTGCATTAAAATTTTGCCTAATTCAAAATGCTTGTTATCACTTAGCCAAATATCAATACTATTAATAATATCAACCATTAAACTAAGCTCTTTATCTTCGCCAAAAATTTTGCTAAAAAAATCATAAGTAATCTTAGTAGCACACCTTGAGCTATCTAGCAAATACCACGGATATTTTTCCATACAAGCCTTGCCTGTTTGATGATGATCTAGTAGTAATAATTTAGCATTTTCTAACTTTGCAACCCTATTGCTAAAATCTTCGCAAACACTATCAATTGGATTTACATCGGTTATTAAAATAAGTGCTAATTCATTTGGATTTGCTTCTATTTTTTGTATGATTTCATCAAATCTTTCTTCAATTTCTTTGCCATAATTAGAATTATAAAATTCACAATTTTTAAAATAATTAGCTACTACATATTGACAGCCATATCCATCTAAATCAGTATGGCTTAAGTGATATATCTTCATTATTTTCCTTTCTAAATATCTGCATCAATATTGCCTAAGTTATTAAAGTTTGTATTATTTGCCATTTCTGAAAATGCTAATACAACAACTTGCTTTAAGCCATATTTCATGCAAATTTCAGCTATTTTTCTTCTTACATTAGATTCTACTAATAATACAAAAGCACTAGATTGCATACTATAATGCTCATTTACCTTATCGTTTAATGCAGTATATAGTGCATGAGTTTGCTCCATATTAATAGCTAAGGTAATATTTCCTAATTTATTTGTTACTAACATTTCTTGCAATCTTGCATTTACCTTATTTGAAAATGCGTAAAATTGTAAAGTGCCGTTCTCATCTAAATATAAATTAGTAATAACCCTATTTAAAGCAACTCTTACATGATCGGTTATAATATCTTCATCTTGAGTAACTTTTGCTAAAACTATGATTTGTTCTAAAATACTTCCCATATCTTTAATAGGGATTTGATCTTTTAATAATTGTCTTAAAACTTTTTGAATTAAGCTAATAGGAGCTACTTTTAAGCATTCTTCTACAACAATGCTTTGGGTTGCTTTTAATTTTTCTAATAAATAATGCACTTCTTGTAAGGTTAAAAGCTCGGCAGCATTTTGCTTAATTAATTCACTAATATGAGTACAAATCACAGCTCCTGGATGAGCTACAACATAACCACTCATAGTAGCTTTGTTTTTCTCACTTGGATCAATCCAAATAGCTTTTGAGCCAAAAGCAGGCTCAATTACTTCAATACCTTCAAGCTCATCAGTTTCATCAAAACCATTATCAATTGCTAAAAATTTATCAGGATAAATAATATTTTTTGCAACAGGAATTCCTCTTATAATAAAGCAATATTCATTAGGTTGTAACTGCAAATTATCAGTAATTCTTATATCTTGCATTAAAAAGCCTAAGTTTTTAGCTATTGTTTGACGCATTGTAGGAATTCTATCTACTAAGTCATTTTCAGCAATTTTAAGTAAAGAATAACCTATTTGAAGTTCTAACATTTCAAGCTTTAAGCTATCTTCTGTCTTTTTCTTTCTTTCAGCTGCAATTTCTGCTTCACTCTTTTTAGGTGGTGTGCTTGGAGCTGCACCTGCACTTGTAGGCGCTTGTTGTCCTGCTTGTGCTTTTGGTTTTGTTTTGGTTTTTAAGAAATTTTCATCTTTAGTTTTGAGCATTAAATAGCCTAAACCAGAAAAGACAAAAGCCATAAAACCCAAAGAAAGCGTAGGAAGACCAGGAACTAAAGCAAAAACAAATAAAATAAATCCTACTATAAATAATGTTTGAGCATCACCAAATAATTGCTCTAAAGATTTTTCAGCAAATGGCTTTTCTTCTTTACTTGCACGAGTGATGATTATAGCTGTTGCAGTTGAAGTAATAAGACCTGGGATTTGAGATACTAGACCATCGCCTATTGTTAAAATAGTATAATAAGAAGCCGCTAGTGAAATATCCATATCATGCTGAAACATACCTATCATTAAGCCACCAACAACGTTAACGATAGTAATAATAATACCAGCTACTGCATCACCTTTAATAAACTTAGAAGATCCATCCATAGCTCCATAGAAGTTTGCTTCTCCTATGATTTCTTGGCGTCTTTCTCTAGCTTGTTCTTCTGTAATAAGACCTGCGTTTAAGTCCGCATCAATTGCCATTTGCTTTCCTGGCATTGCATCTAGTGTAAATCTTGCTTGAACTTCACTTACACGAGTTGAACCCTTTGTTACAACCATGAAATTTATTAAAACTAATATACAAAAAACAACCACCCCGATTACATAGTTTCCACCTACAACGAATTCGCCAAAACTTGCGATTATATCGCTAACTGCAGCAGGTCCTTCATGACCTTTGCTTAAAATCATTCTTGTTGTTGCTATGTTTAGACTTAATCTAAAAAGAGTAATTACCAATATTAAGGTAGGAAAGGTTGTAAGATCAGTTGGCTTTGGTATATACATTGAAATTAATATCATAAGCACCGATATTGCAATACTTAAAGCAAGACAAAAATCAAGTATTCCCGAAGGCAATGGAACAATAATAATTGCTAAAATAGCAACTATTAAAAACACCATTGTAAGGCTTTTGAATTTTAGCACCGGTGCTAAATACGGAGCTACTAATTCCCCTATACTTTTTGTCTGTCCTGCCATTATTTTAAAATCTGTTCAAGCGTAATATCTGTTAAAAACACATTGATTTTATTCTGAAGATTATTGATTATTGGATAAATCTTACAAGTATCATGCCTATTATTAGGGCATTTATCATCGCCACTACATTCAAATACTAAAGGCTCTTTTTTCTCAGCTGAAATTATCACATCTTTTATATTTATTTTACTTGCATCTTTTGCTAAAATAAAACCGCCATTTATACCTTTATAGGATTTTAAAATATCAGCTCTTGCTAGGTTTTGTAAAATTTTTGCTAAAAAACTTCTTGGTATATTTAATTCATTTGATAAAGTATCTACATCAACTGGGCTTTGATGTTTTGCTATGTAAATTAAACTAATTAAAGCATACTCACTTGCTCTTGTAAATAACATAATTTTCCTTAAATATTTTTTATATAAATCTTAACTTTTTTTATTTAATACACGAATTAAATTATAATGATTATTGATTAGCTTTATCAGTAAAGCTAAGAGTAAAGTATCTCCTAAAAAAGGAGATTTTTGTATAAACTAACTAGTTTCTTTTAAATATTCAGCAACTTTTTTTAACTGCTTGAAATTCTTCTTTACTTTTTGGCTTTACGCCGTTTTTTTCACACTCTACTAAATAGCTTTCATAGCTTTGTGTTTTTGTTTTAAAAACTTCTAAAATTTTCTTAAACATTGCTTGTCCTTAATTAACTTGTATAAGCAAACTTGCTTCTTAATTAACCTCAAGCACAATTTGAGTTAAGGCGTTCTTTTTCACGCTTTAAGAACTCTTCTTTGCTTAAAGGCTCTTCGTTTGGGTGCTTTTCCTTATGCTCTTTTAAGTAAGCTTCATAATCAGGAATTCCACAAGCTGCTTTTATTTTGTCAAAAAATCCCATAGCTACTCCTTGTTATAATTTAAAATTAAAAGATAGCATAAAATATTTGCTAATTAATTTCTTTTATGTTCTAATCTAAAATCTCTTGGATTTTGTGGGTTTTTGCTTTGCCATAAGCCTAGTTTGTTTACTCTTGCATATTTTTCATCTTCTAAATATTTTTTAGTGTAATTTTGATACGACCAAGCACATCCATTTCTTACCATTTTTTGATTTATATCTTCATTATTCGCATAAACTATACCTACTACTCTTCCGTATTTATCCTTATCTTTTATTTCTAATTTAATCTCTTTTCCTTTTAAAAAATCTCCTAACATATCCTTACAAAACTGCCCGTATTCTTGAGCGCTCTCAGGTGCGTCTATACCATAAAATCTAACTTTTATTTTTTCTCCTTTTGCAAGTAAGGTTATAGTATCTCCATCACTTACATGCTCTAGTGAATATTCTTTAGTAAAAGAGCTAAAATAAGAAAAATTTGCAACAACTAAAAATATAATTAAAGCTATTATTTGATATTTAAATGGTAGTTTTTGAATTAATTTCATTTGTGCTTTTGTAGGTTTTTTCATAATTTATCCTTATAATTTTTATTGCATATAATAATAAAATTATTTAATATTGCAGTGTAATTCCTATTTCAAATTCTTAAAATAGGAATTTATTTTAATGTAGGCTAAATTTAAGCGGAACACTAATATCTAAAACTCTATCATATTTTTTAAATTTAGCATTTTCTACGCTTTTAATACCTGCTTGATTTAAGTTTTCGTATTTTGATGCTTTGATAATTTTTATATTTCTTGCATTTCCATAATCATAAGTAAATCCAACAACCACAATTCCTTGTTCTCTTCTTTTTCTAGAACTCATAGGATAATTTTTCTTAGCACTTTTATTCAATACTGATTGTATATGAGATATAAGCTCATCTTTAGTATTTCCACCTGCCATTGTTTCATTGCTTGGCTTATTATCCTTTATATTGCTTACTTGATTATTTACTTCGTTTATTTCTTGTTTTGCTTCTTCTTTAATTACTTGTTCTTCTTTAATTTCTTTTTTTACTTCCTTTTTTCTTTCTTTTTTAACTTCTTTTTTTGGCTTTTTGAAATGTTTTTTCTTAATAGCTAGCGGCTCTTCTACTATCTCTTCTTTAACTTCTTCTATAATCTCTTCTACTATCTCTTCTTTAATTACTTCTTCTTTAACCGCTACGCTAGGAGTATAAAAAAGCACCGATAATGCCTTATCATTCTTAATCTCACTTGCCTTTACATCGAATTTTAAAAAATACACCAACAAAATCGCATGAATTAAAAAGGAGATAAAAAATGCGATTTTATTTTTGTGTTGCAATAGCGAAATTTTCATGTCTTAATTCTTTTAACAAATCTATTACCATTACAAAATACTTATAACTAGCGTTTTCGTCTGAGCGTAAAATAATTATTTCATCTTTACTTATACTATTTAAGCTAGACTTTAGTTCTTCGTAGTTTAAAGCTTTGTCATTGTAAAAAA
Organism: Campylobacter sp. DY7; assembly: GCF_057802535.1. Classification (NCBI taxonomy): domain Bacteria; kingdom Pseudomonadati; phylum Campylobacterota; class Epsilonproteobacteria; order Campylobacterales; family Campylobacteraceae; genus Campylobacter; species Campylobacter sp. DY7. Next base: position 8,709 of record NZ_JBYJAU010000012.1, on the reverse strand, counting down.
ATTCACCATTTTCATTAATACTAATAAAAGTCTTTTGCTTATCTTCTACACTTACACTATTTTCTGATTTTGGTAAGTTTATAGCGATTTTTTCTTCTGCTATAAAGGTGCTAACGCTTAGCACGATACATAGTAAAACCAGCATAATATCAATGAATGGAACTAGATTTAAACCTTCTTTATTTACTCTCATTGCCAAACTCTGCTAATTTTACTTCTACTTTTCTATTAAAAGCGTTGTATATCATAAGAGTAGGAATTGCTACAACAAGTCCAAGTGCTGTTGCTTTGAGTGCAAGTGAAAGTCCTAGCATAATGTTTTTTGCATCCATACTAGCAGCATTTGCCATATCATAAAAAGTAATCATAATTCCAATAACCGTGCCTAAAAGCCCGATATAAGGTGCATTTTGATAAACGATGTAAAGACAGGTAAGATTTTTGCTAAGTGCTACTTCTAACTCATCTTTATTTTTATAATTATTTACCTTTACATTACTAAAAAATATAAGTCTTTCAATACTAAATGCTAAAACTAAAAAACTCATAAAAAACAAAATAGCAAAAACAAAATAATCTAAATATTCTTTTAAAAATTCCATCTCTTCTCCTAAATACTAAAATAAACACATAATGCTGTAATAACAATGCCTAAAATTGTAGATATTAAAGCACCCTTTTTATCTCTTTTACAAAACGCTGTTAAAAAAAGCCCTGAGATATAAAAAATCGCTAAAGCAACAGCAAAACCAACTGCTAAAATATCAAACCAAACACCACCATTAGATTTATGCAAAAGTAATAAAACACCATATAAATTCCTATCAAAAGATAAAAATCTATGTTCATCTTTACCTAATTTAATCAAGTATTTATTACTTAAAGTTCCCATAGAATAAGTATTTCTTGCAAATTTTACACTTGTATCATCTGGCATTTTTAAATTATTTTCTTTAATAAGATTTATCATTATATCTTTAGCGTTATTGTGATTTACCTCATCTTTTATTTTAATTTCTAAAGTATTTGCTCCAGCATTTACTCCATAACCAAAAATATAAAAAGCTCCCGTAACAGCATAAATTAATGCCATAGGTAAGAAAAACAAGCTTAGATATAAATGTATTTTCATCCAAGTTTTATTACTAATCATTATTTATCCTTAAAAATCATATTTGAAACTTAAATAAAAGCTTCTTCTATTAGTGTAATCTTCATATTCATTGCCCCAAACCATAGTTTTTGTTCTTTGCCCTGTTTCATATTCGTAAGGACTAAAGTAATTCTTATCAAAAATGTTATAAACTACAAAAGAAAGCGATGAATTCTTCGTAAAATCATAATTAAAACCTAAATCAAATGTATAAAAATCTTTATATTTAGGCTTATTAATAGGTGCTTCGCTAAAGTCTTTTAATGTATTAAGCCTAGCATTTGCTTGAAAAAATGATGAGAATTTATCTTTTTTATAATTTAGCATTGCGTTAATTATATGCTTTGGCAAGCCTTCAACCCTATTTGTGCCAAATCTATTCTCTTTATCATCGTAAGTTTTATTCATAAATGTATAACTTGAATTAATACTAAAACCGTTAAAGCTAGCACTCTTAAAGCTTAGTTCAATTCCTTTTGTAGTGTTTTTATCTTTATTGATAGGAATTCTACAAACTTTGTGATTATTTCTTGCGCTTGCTGGTTTTTCACAAATTAAGCCATTTGGCATTAAATCACCATCTGAAAATCTTTCTTGAGCTATTTCGTTTTTAAGCTTTGTAATAAATCCAACTACACTAAAATTATTATCCAAATAATCAACATAAAATCCTAATTCATAGTTAATACTATTTTCTGGTTTTAAATTAGGATTACCATAAATATTTCTGCCACCACTTCTTACTGTTCCTAATAAGCCATTATAAATTTCTTTAATTTTTGGTAATTTATAGCCTTTTGAAACCCCACCTTTAATAGTAAAATTATCATTTAGATTATAACTAGCATAAATTCTAGGGCTTATTTCTTTATCAAATAAATTGCTTTTTGTGTATCTTAAACCTTGAATAATAGTTAGATTTTCTGGCAAAAAATATTCTAATTCTAAATATGGCGAATAAGTTTTCTGGCTTAATTTCTTACCATTTAACATTTTGCTTTCATATTCACTTTCGCCCTTATAATCTTCATATTGATAATTAATCCCAGCACTTAAAGTCGCAATGCCAAACTTATCAAAATCAAATGGATGAATTAGCTTATTATCAATTACTATTGTTTTGCCTTTTGAATTAGCGCTTTTATCTTTTATTAGATTAGTTTGCGCAAAGCTATTTATGCTTGTTGTATCAATCTCACCTTTATAATCTAATGCAAAATTATCTTGAATTACTTTTTTATCTCTTTCTTCGCTCTTATCTGATATATAAAAAATCTCTGAATTAATTCTTTCATAATCAAAATATATATTATGATTATCTAAAAAATTATAATTAAGTCTAGTTCCTATATTATAATTTTGTAATTTATCCCCTTGATTACTTGCTAAAATACCATTAGGATAAACTAATTTTGAAGCACCTTTTTTATAATACTTTGCTCTAAAGCTTGAACTAAAATTATCAGTTATAGGAATGTTTAAAAATGTTTCAAAACCACCGCTATTTGCATACCTACTATGCTGGTTTATAAGGGTATTTAACTTTAAACTTGCATAAAATTTATTTGTATTTTTCTTAGTAATTATATTGATTACACCACCTACTGCATCACTTCCGTATAAAGTTGAACTAGCACCTTTTATTACTTCAATTCTTTCTATTGCTTCAATCGGAGGAATTGCAAAACCATCGCTTGGGCTAATATCGTGGTCAAAAAATCCTGCTATGCTGTTTTTTCTCTTCCCATCTACTAAAACTAATACATAATCCTTACCAAAACCACGAATACTAAAATTGCTAGTTCCTTGATTGTTAAAGCTTACATCAATTCCTGCAATATTTTTTAAAGCTTGTCCTAAATCTTGGATATTTTTACTTTTTAAATCTTCTTGAGTAATTATATTTATAGTTGCAGGTGCATTTTTGATATCTTGCTCATATCCACTAGCAGTCACTACAACTTCATCCAAAATAATGTTTTCATTAGCAAAGATAAAATTACTTGTAAGTAAAAACATAGAAAATACTAATTTTCTCTTAAACATTCATATCCTTTTATGATAGTAATTATAAAAATTTTTATTAAAACATAACAATCTTAAAATATACTTAAAATTATTATCATTATATAATTTGCGACTTATTTCTAAATCGCAAATTTAAATAATATTAAAACTTATAACTAAAGCTAATTCTTACATCACGACCAGCTTCCCAATCGTTTCTTGAATCACTACCAAATGCTCTTTGTGAATGTGAATAATATGCTTTATTGAAAATATTATTAACGCTTAAATTAAGCTCTAAGCCCTTTGCAAAGCTAGGTGTATAACTTAAATAAACATCGCTTACTGCATAGCTTGGTTTCACAAAAGTTTCAATATTTTTACTTGTTACATAAATCAAGTTATAACCTATGTTTAAATCAATAGGTCTAATGAAATATTCTGCATTAAATGTATATTTATCGCCACTATCGCTATATGCTAAAACACCACCTTTAATGTCGTTTTTGTTTCTTAAATCTGTTTTTTGAGTTGTATAGCTTATGCTTGTTTTAAAATCTTCATAGCTATAACCTGCAAAAAGTTCAAATCCACTTACATTTGCTTTACCACCATTAACACGAGCATAACTTGGATCGCCTTTTTTACCAGTTGTGCTAACCATTTCTTTGATTAAATTTTGGTATTCTGTGTGGAAGTATTTAGCTATAAAATTTACATTGTGACTATCAAAACTATTCTTATAACCAAATCCTATTTCTTTTGCATGTCCTGTTTCAGGCTCTAAATCTTTTGAAGCTATAATAGATGCAGCTTGACCTTCTGTAAGTCTTAAAGACTCAATCGGGTCTGGTCCTCTAAATACTTTTGAATACCCAGCAAATAAATTAAAGCCATTATTAAACTTATAATCAACTGCAATAGCAGGTGAAACATTTTTAAAAGAATAAGAAGTTTGTTTTAAATTATCAGCAAGAGTTGTTAATTTGAAATAATCAAATCTAATTCCAGGAATTACGCTTAAATTACCATAAGCGATTGTATCTTCTACATAGAATGAATGGTTTTGTGCTTTATCATTAGGTGCTAGATTTGCATTTTTAGTAACTATATTGCCACTTGCATCTAAAGACTTGCTACCGCTTTCTTTCATAAATGAACTTGTATTGTAAAATTCATATCCATATTTAAAAGTATGTGTAAATCCACTATTTTCTAATATAGATTTATTATTCAAATACACACCATAAGTTCTTACGCCACCATCAAAAATTCTAGTGCTAGTGTTGTTTGCTTTCACATATTCATCACTAAAAGGTAGCCATTTTAATCTGTGTTCAGTTAAATACGCTCTTAAGTTTAAATCTACTAATTCGCTAGGATTATAATTATAATTTGCTGTATAGGTGTCTCTTAGCATTTTTTGATTTATTAAATCTTGCGATCTTTGTTTTGTAACTGCGTTAGTTCCACCAAATTCAGCTCTAAATGGATATAAGCCCTTATATTCATTATGCTCTAAACTAAGATTTGCTTTGCTATCATCTTTTTCTAAACTTGCTTTAATTAAATAGCTAAGGTCTTTTCCATCTCCACCTATCTCATTACCATTGCCGTCTTTACCATATCCATAATCTTTATGATTTACATAGCCTAATAAACCAAAGCCGTTGTATTGTCCGTATGATGTTAATGACTTTTGCCATTCTTTATTATTACTTGAATAAGAAGTTTTGATTTTACCACCGAAATTACTTCCATCTTCAAGTAAATCAAATGCGTTTGCAGTAGTAAACGCAACCGAACCACCTAAAGCACCAGAGCTATTTACAACACTTAGCACACCTACTCCAACATCAACTGATTTTAATAAATCAGTATCTAAAATCAAATCAGCTGAATGATGAAACACATTTCCACGCTGTCTTGCACCATCTATTGTAATATTAATACCCCTATCATTTACACCACGCATATAAAGTTTTTGGTTTAAATTATTTGTACCACCAACATAAACGCCAGGAATATCACGCATAATATCTCTTATATGAGAAGCATTTTTATTGCTAATATCAAATGAGTCAAGACTAGAATAACCAATAGCATTCGCATTTACCTCAATGGTATCAAGTGTAGCATTATCATTAGCTGCTAAATTAATACCCCCCCCCATTAAACATAAAACTAATGATAGTTTAAAAGATTTTTTCAAGATTTCTCCTTAGTTGATAATTAAAATGATATTCTATAATAAAAAGAGTTAATATTAAAATTTATTATCATTTTAATTTTTATTGTTTAATTAAAGTTATGTTAATTATTAAAATATATTAATTCTTATAATGATTATTAATAAATTCCTTTAAAAATTTATTGTTTTTTTAAAGGAATTTGAATTAGGAATTTACTTTTTAAGTTTGTTAGTTCTTATTTTTTTAAATTTCTTAAAACTATAAAAACAAAATCTATTTATTTTTATGATTAAAATTCCTTAGTTTTATTTTGTAAAATAAGTCTTTTAATAGCTTTAATATTATTAAATTTATTTTCTTAATCTAAACATTAATAATTATGTATTAGATTAAGCAAAATCATTTTGAAAGGAAATTATGAAACAATTTATTTTATTTTTTATTAGCACAATAATTTGTGCATGGGGGGGGGGTATTTTTCAAATTTAGAGTATGAGATAAATACAAACCTTCAAAAAACAAACATAAAAGAAGAAAAAAGCGAGCAAATCCCAAACTCCAAAAATCCAAAAAGTTTTCACTCATCAAGCCTTATAATGCTTAAAGATAATTATTTATTAATTACTTATTTTGCAGGCTCTAAAGAAGGTGCTAAAGATGTAAAAATATATGCAAATCTAAAAGATAATGAAAAAATCAGCGATGCATTTATTTTACTAGATAGACAAAAACTCATGAGTGATACTAAAGAATATATCAAAAAATTAGGAAATCCTGTCCTTGTAACTTGCAATGATAAAATTCATTTATTTGTTGTAGGGGTAAGTTTTGGCGGCTGGGCAAATAGCAAGATATATCATTATGTAAGTGATATAAATATAATTAATTTTAAGTTTAAGCAAAGTCTTAATCTAAGCCCTTATTTAAATATCTCTCATTTGGTGAAAAATAATGCTATGAATATTAGCTTTAGCGATAAACAAGGCTTTATTTTACCTATTTATCATGAACTTTTGAATAAATATTCTCTTGCTTTAGTTTTTGATGAAAGTGGAGAATTGTTAAAAATTAACAAGATTACAAACAAAAATGGCTTGTTTCAACCAAGCGTTATGGCTTTAGATAATTCTAAAATCTTATTTGCTTTTAGAGCTGATAAAAAGGCTAATAATGATTTATATACTCTAACTTGCGATAAATACTTTAAATGTGGTGATTTAGTAAAATCAAATCTTAAAAATTATGATAATTCAGTAGCTTTATTTAATGCAAACAATAAAATTTATCTAATTTATAATAGTGATTTAACAGGCTTGCGAAATACATTAAGCCTAGCTTTAATGGACAAAAACTCAAATTTTACAAAACTTTATGATATTGATAAAGGAGACGAAATGAGTTATGCAAGTGTTGTTAATGATGATAATTCATTTTATATTTCTTATACACATAATCGTGATTTTATTAATTTAAAACAATATTTATTAAAGGATTAAGCATGCACGCTCTTTATACCTTACTTTATCTAGCAATTTTTGTAATTTTTGTGAAAAAATATTCTATAAAGTCAATTATTACTATGTTTTCTATAATCATTCTTACAAATATAAATATCTATAATGAGCTAAGCATAAATGATTTTACTTATAGTATATTCTAAAATATAAGCATAATTAGTCTTTATTTGCTAATGTTAATTATTTTTAAGCAAACTAGGTATATAGATTTTAAAGGCTCTTTGTTTGTGTTTTGCATTAATTTTATTTTTTTACTTGCTTATTTGAATATAATTAGCGTTGATATTTATAGTAATTTTAATGTAATAGTGCTTATGATAATCTGCTTGATTGCTTATTTTATTAATAAAAACCTTGCTTTGATTTATTTATTTGCATTATTTTTAAGTATGTTTGTGATTAATAAATTTAATTTATTTTTTGATATTTTATCGCTTCTCATCTCTTTTATTTTTATAATCATAAGAGCTAAAAATAATTGATATTTTTATAATTCCTATTTCAAATTCCAAGAAAATTTTAAAGAATTTAAAATAGGAATTTGAATTCGGAATTTATAAGTAATAATATAAGTAAATTAAATAAATACATTCACTCTAATTATTCACATAACTAAAGGCTAACCTTAAGAGCACAACAATTCAAACAATATAATACATTCAAATTCCACTAATTAATTATCTTTTAAACTCAAAATTATATTAAATACTTTTTGAATTATCCAAGTTTAAGAAGTTATATTTATTTAGATATCTAAAAAAGAACTTGTAATTAAATAAACAGATGAACTTTACAATGTTTGTGTATGTTAAATTGAAAACTTTTATATCTTATTATATAAAAATATAATTTTTACTTTTATTGTATTTTTATTTTTATAATAGCTTAAAAAACTTATCACATTTATTTATAAAATCATGAACTATATTTTAATTTATTTATATTTTATAAAATTTCAATCAATTATATAATGAAAGTTTATCGGGGTGGCTAAGCCAGTTGCCCGATATTTTACCAACCTTGTGGTGATTTCAAACTCTTAAATGTTTTGCTAGAATTAGGTTTGAGCTGATATTTTAGGCTAAAAATCTTAACTTTAAGCTTAAAGATTTCTTATTTTTCCACAAAACTGCTGTTTTTGCCAAAATTTTCAAAGTGGAAAATAAGCAAACTTTAAGTTAGCTTAAATCCTTACAAGCTAGACAAGTTTACCTAGCTCTTTCAAACCTAATTCTAGCAAAACATGGTTTGAAACATCGCATTATGCATCAATTGGTGGAGTTTGTGAGCTGTCAAACTTAATTCTAGCAAAACATGGTTTGAAACTTTCTTACTTTGTGAAACTTTAAGTAATTTAAAGTTTCTTTCAAACCTAATTCTAGCAAAACATGGTTTGAAACTCAGAATTTCATAAAGCAATGGTTTTGATGTTTTCCCTTTCAAACCTAATTCTAGCAAAACATGGTTTGAAACAACAATCATTTATGAGAATAAACACTTAATTTATCTTTCAAACCTAATTCTAGCAAAACATGGTTTGAAACAAAACATATAAATTAAACATCGCACAAATTGTTATAACTTTCAAACCTAATTCTAGCAAAAACATAGTTTAAAAACAAAAGGTAATAAATAGGTCGCTCATAAAGCCTAATAAAAAGCTTTAGTAAAATTTGTATTTTAATTTCTATTATTAAAATTTTGGTAGTTCTTTTATATTTTTAATATAATTAAAACAATATAAACACTCTAATCTTTCAAGTTCTAAATTAAATTAAAATCTTATAAATAAACCATATATTCTATTAGAATAATTATATTTATTGTAATAAGATTAGTT
>NZ_JBYJAU010000051.1:0-547 GCF_057802535.1 Campylobacter sp. DY7 | reverse complement strand
GCGACGCTCGCGCAGTCGAGGCGTATAGGCCGGCGTAGTGACGAACCGCGAGCAGGTGAGATATAGGTCGCACTCGCAAGGGCCTTCCTCGGGCAGACGCAGGCAGTGGCCGAGTTCGAGCTCGGTCTTGAAGAAGTTGGTGCGCAACCAATCGACCGCGCCCGCTGTCAGCCGCCCGGTCCGCAGAGCCTCGGCGCCAGGTCCGGCGATGACCGCACCCGGCCCGAGCACCGCACGGTAGTCGCGCAGCACCTCGGGATCGGAGATCCTTGCGTAGACCATCGACATCGCCGGGCTCTCGTGGCCGAGCACGCTCATGATCGTATCAAGCCTCGCGCCGCGCTCGGCGAGCTGCGTTCCGAGGGTGTGGCGGAAGCGGTGTGCAGTGACGGTATGGCGGCCTCGTGCATCGACCAAGCCAACCGCCCGGCACGCCTCGCCCAGCGGCGTTTCAAAGAGGTAGTATTCGGATAACAACTTGCCGTGATCTACGAAGAGAAAGCGTAGTCGGTCACCGGTCCGCTCGTCGACCATTGCGCGGTCGCGC
>NZ_JBYJAU010000050.1:0-553 GCF_057802535.1 Campylobacter sp. DY7 | reverse complement strand
CCGCCTCTCGCGCGCCGAAGGCGGACGCCGCCGCGCCCGGCGACACGCCCGACGTCGAGAAGCCGACCCCGCGCGCGTCGTCGGCGCGGAACGCGGCCACGACCCCCGCTCCGCGCACCCCGCGCACGCCGGCGGCCGAGAAGCCCGCGACTCCGCGGACTGCCGCTGCGAAGAAGCCCGCGACCCCCCGGACGTCCGCGGCCACCCCGCGCACGCCGGCGGCGAAGAAGCCCGCGACCCCGCGCACGCCGGCGGCGAAGAAGCCGGCAACGCCGCGGACGCCCGCGGCGAAGAAGCCCGCGACTCCGCGGACGCCCGCGGCGAAGAAGCCCGCGACTCCACGCACGTCCGCGGCGGAGAGCCGCGTCGATACGACGGACGTCCCCGTGGTCAGCGCGCCCATCGGCGAGCCGGGTCCGCCCCCGCCGCTGCCCGCCGACCTGATCGTGCCGCCGCGTCCCCCGCTTCCGTCTACGGTCGAGACGGAGGCTCCGGCCGGTGACCCGACCCCGGCGGATGTTGCGGTCGAGGAGCCGCCGGTCGCAGAAGACGC
>NZ_JBYJAU010000011.1:0-49461 GCF_057802535.1 Campylobacter sp. DY7 | reverse complement strand
TAAAAGGAAACATTGGTTTTTCATATAAGTTTTAATTCTTAATTCCTAATCCAAATTCTTTTAGAGTTTGGGTTGGGATTGGTTAAGTAATTTGAAAAAGAATTTGAAATAGGAATTACGAAAAGAAATTAATTCCTATTTTGATTAAAATAGGAATTTTAAATTATTTTTTATTATTTGGATTTAATTGCGCACCACGATTGCCATGAACTTTTGCATGAGCTGTGTTTTGACCTGGGGTGCCCTTGTTAGCATTAGCTTGGTTAGCTTTATGATTAGCGTTTGCGTTACTCATATTTACTCCTTTCTTGTTTTTTTAATTATACCCCCCCCCAAGCTTAAATATAACTTAATTTCAAGGCAAAGGGGCGAAAAGGAGCTTGTAAAATACTATAAAAATTTAATTTTTTTACTTTAAATACTTAAAAAATTCTCTTTTATATTGTTAAAAAGCTCATTAGATATTGCTTTTTTAAATTCTTTATCAACATTTAAAGCATTAAAAAACTCTTGATAATCAAAATATAAATCAGATGAGATTTTTTCTAAGCTATCATAAAAACTCTTTTTGGCATTATTTTCATCATAGTTAAATGTAAATGAGCTTTTTAGTAAAGAATCGTTTTCTAATTCTTCTATAATGGTGCTTAAAATCTCTTTGGTTTTATTATCATTATCTTTATAAATATCATTAAAGTTTTTAATAATTTTTACTAATTCTTCTAATTGCTCTTCTTTGCTCTTTTTTATTTTTATGCCTGATTGTTTGATTATAGGATTGCTTGCTAGTTCAATATTTGTTGTGCCTTGATATTTCACATTAAATTTTTGTAGTCTTACATGATCTAGCAAATCTTTTATATCTTGAGCGGTTTTTCTTTGAATTTTGCATATTAGATATTTTAAAAATATAGATAATTTTTCTAATTTTACATCGTCAATATCCATAATAGGACTTAAGTATTCATAATGGTTTATGTATTTATTGGCTACTTTGTAAAACTCATCTCCTAAACATTTTTCACCTATTAAAGTAGAAAATTTATCTAAATAAGAGCATATATTAGCCCCCATACTCTCATAATCAACTTTAGTTGTATCTTTTATATATTCATAATAAAGTCTTATAAACTCATCAACATCACATTCATTGAATACACCATAATTTAGCACTATATAATAAAGCTCATAAAGTTCATTTGGATCACTAGCCTTCTCAAGACAGCTAAATTCACAATATCTTGAAAAAGCATTTTGAATATTTTCATAATTATTAGCAAAATCTATTATACAAGTATCTATTTTGCCGTTTTTTGTGCGATTTAGCCTTGATAGGGTTTGCACTGCTGCTACATCGCTAATTACCTTATCAAGATACATAGTATGTAGCAATGGTTCATCAAAGCCTGTTTGGTATTTGTTCGCTACCACTAGAATTTTATTCTCATCTTTTTTAAACTCTTTTGGTAAATTATTTTCACTAAAGCCATTTAAACTTCTTTCTGTATATTTAACATTATCTAGCTCTAATTCACCAGAAAAAGCCACTAAAACACCTATTTTATAATCTTTAAACAATTCTTTTAGATTTAAATAATATCTTAAAGCACTTAGCCTATCATCAGCTACTACCATTGCTTTTGCTTGATTGTTTATCTTGTATAAAGTATTAGCCATAAAATGCTTTAAGATTATTTGTGATTTTTGCTCTATCGCTTGAGCTGAATTTGTAGCGAATTTAACAAGCTTTGCCATAGCTTTACTTTCATCATAAACCTTATTACCATTACCTTTCACACTTAATTCAAAAAAGCTTTTGTATGAAGTATAGTTTTGTAAAACATCTAAAATATAACCTTCTTCAATGGCTTGTTGCATAGAATATAAATGAAATGGGTAAAAACTCTCATCAATTTTAGTGCCAAAAGTTTGTAAGGTTTTGTCTTTTGGTGTTGCTGTGAATGCAAAATATGATATATTTTTATGATATTTGGCTTTATTTATTTCATCTAAAATTAAATCATCAATATCATAACATTCTTCATTAGTATTTGATAATGCACTATTTACACTTGAAGCTGTTTTGCCGTCTTGAGATGAATGAGCTTCATCTATAATTAGAGCGTAGTTTTTATTATCTAAATTAGCTAAATCTTTTATAATATACGGGAATTTTTGAATAGTTGAGATTATTATTCTTTTATTCTCTTCTAAGGCTTGTTTTAATTGCTTGCTACCTTTTCTAATGCTTTCTACATAGCCTTTGGTATTATTAAAATTACTTATGGTACTTTGGATTTGATTATCTAAAACCACTCTATCAGTTATCACAATAACAGCATCAAATACAGCTTTATTATCCACATGTAAATTACTAAGCTTAAATGTAAGCCAAGCGATAGAATTACTCTTGCCACTGCCTGCACTATGTTGGATTAAATATCTTTTTCCGATTTTAAATTCTTTAACATCTTTGCATAATTTATCCACCACATCAAACTGATGATATCTAGGATAGATTAGGCGTTTTTCTTTGGTTTTTTTATCTTTTACTATTTTCATATAATTTATGATGATATCACTTAAAGTATCTTTAGATAGCATTCTCTTCCATAAATAAGAAGTCTTGTAATCATTATTTATTGCTGGATTTCCTGCACCTGTTTTGATATCCAAGGTTGCTTTACCATCGTTTAAGCCTTTATTAAATGGTATGAATTTCGTTTGATTTCCTTGGATTTTAAGACTTAGATAAACTTCGCTAGAATCCATTGCAAAATGTATTAAAGAATGCCTAAATATAATCTCATCTGCTTTGCGTTTTTTATATTGAGTTTTAGCATTTTCTATATTTTGCCCTGTTAGCTCGTATTTTAGCTCTATTGTAGCTATACTTAAGCCGTTTATGAAAATTACTAAATCTATACTTTCGCTATCTTCATTAGAAAAATGAAGCTGCCTAATACATGAGAAAATATTCTTAGTATAATCATCACATAATTTAGAGTTTAAAGTATTGTTTGGCTTAGGAGAAAACAGCTTGAACTCAAACTCATCTAGCTTGATTGATTTTTGAAATAAATTCAAATAATCTATATTTGGGGTGTTTTTAATAATATTTAAAATCTTGTTTTTGTAGTCTTGATAGCGTGAGCTTAAAATGCTTAGTTCTTTAGGATATACGCTATTTAAATAAGTGAAAAAGATTTCTTCATCAAGCCCAAAGGCTTTATTATAATCTTGGCTAGTTCTTTTAATATAGCCTTGATTTAACAAATGCCTTTCTATGTAGCTTTCATAATCTTTTTCACTTGGTTTAATCATAACGCTTCTCCTTTAAAAAATGTTTCTTTAAAATCTTCTGATAGCTGTGAATGTTTATCTTTGTATCTTTTAAGATTTTCACAAATTAAACTATCCAATTTAACCTTTTTGTGCAAGCCTATATAAAATTCTTGCATTTTCAAAAACAACTCTTCATTTATATTTTTAAACATCTCATACATATCATAATAAATATCATCTTTAATTTCTTCTGCAACATTATCTTGCGTAATATTATCTAAGTATATATATTTTTTTATTTCTAACACTAGCTCCAAATGAGATGGAATAAAATCTTTTATAATATTTAAATACACAAGATTGCCTTTAAAGGTTTTAATATCTTCTAAAATATTATTTAAATACAATGTAATCAATTCATTTAAAACATTAGTTTCAATATTTTTGAAACCCTCTAAAATCTCTTTAATACTTTTTGAAAAAACCACCTTATCATCATATAAATGATTAATATTCATTAGATATTCAAAATTAGTTTTTAACTTATCCGCACCACTTTGTATTGCTTCATTAACTAGTATCGTAAAAAAATCTTGATTTATTATGTTTGTTAAATTATCTCGTTTTTGTATTTTACTTTCTATAAAATTTTTAGCATAATCAGCTTTATTCTGATAATTTACATTATTAAACCTACAAATAATTCTTATCAAGCTTTTTAAAATTTCACTATCTAAATTATCTATTAAATTATGTTTGTTTAATTTAAGAAGAACATTCATAACATTAGAGCTGATATCTTTTAGTTGTGAAACTAATTTATTGGCAATTCTATTATTTATAACTTTTTCTAAAATATCTACTTCTAGTTTCATATAAGGTTCAAAATGATTATATTCTGAATAAATATAAAAATATTCTTTAATTTGGGCTTTATCTCTATCGCTAAATAAACCTAATGCAACAAATTTTTCAAACCCATCTTTATATATTTTATGTATTCCTTCATAAAAAACTTGTGAGTTGCTATGAAATTGTTGGGTATCTTTAGTATATTTATCCCAAGTCTCTATTAAATTTTTCTCATAAAAATCAGCAAAAATATCAACCTTTCCTTTTTTACAAAAATACATAAATTCAATAAAACTATCAGCTATGTCATCAAACAAAGAAGGCAAAATTTCATCTATTAATCCTTCCATAAAACATTCAACTTGCTTTAAATTGTTTTTAAGATTAGAATTGTGAAAATTTTTATCTTCACGATAAATAGCCTTATGAAATAAAACTATTTTTCTAAAATACTCCCTAAGTTCAGTTTCATAAGCTTTCAACTCATAACCCTTTTTTAAATTATCCAATAAATACTTCATCACTTTTCGATAATCAGAGTTAAATACAGCCATACCATAATCATCATCTTTTGCAATATTTATCAATAATTGTGATGTATTTTCATCGCTACATTTATTATAGATAATAAAATCTACATCTATTTGCTTAGCATTACCCCATATAAATTTTGTATATCTTAAAAACTTCATCAACCTGTTATCTTCTATCGTCTCAGCATTTTCATTAATTAATTCTCTATTCAATAGATTTTTTAAACTATCAACATTATGAAATATTTTATAAAATAATTCTCCATATTCTTCTCTTAAAATAAGCAAAAATGCAATTAACGGCTCATTCTCTTCTACAAAATCTCTTTTGATATTCTTTTTATTTTTTAACAAGTTGCATTCAATTTGAAAATTATTTAAAAAATGGATAATTCTTCTTGGGTTACTTGCATATTCTCTTACTACAATAGTCCTTGTGTTTGGGTTTAGCTTATTTAAACCATATTTATCCAAAAGCTTATCATATAAAATTGATAAATCCCCATCATGATAACCTTTAATAAAAATATACATATTAAATATTTTTCTTAATTTTTCAAACTTATCTCTAACTTTATCATCAATAATCCGTGTATCATCAATAGGTATTACAAAAACAACATCCTTTAATCCTAAAAAATTCTTAATGTCTTGCAAAGTTGTATTTACCGTATCTTTTTCGCACCTATCAAGGTTATCTATAACTATCACTAACTTATTTATATCATTGTTTGAAAAAATTTTATTTTTTAGTTTTTTAAAACAATCTTCAAATTCTTCAGGGGCAAACATTAATGGCTCTTGAATAGTGGTTTTATAATCAATTGAAATATTCTTAGAAAAAGTAGCTATAAAAGATAACAAAGCCAGTATTCCAACTTGTTCAATTTTTATAGATTTCATAATTTGCATTATATTATCTATTTCAACACCATTAAAATAAATAATTTCTATTATTTTTAAAAATAACACTACTAAAATCCCAACACCAAACAATGCTAAAAATATACCTAAATATTTCCAATTAAATTTACTAGATACCACTATATCTTGAGTTTTGTTTGTATAAAAACTTTTACAACCCCATTCTTTTATATTAAATCGTTTTGCAACTTCTAGCAAAAAGGTTCTTCTAAATGAGTCGTGAGAATATTTCCAAACGTCATAGACAACAAAAGATACTTTTTCTTTACTAATGCCATAATTATTAAACTTATCTATAACATCTCTTATGATAGATGATTTGCCGCTGCCCCATTCTCCAAAAAGTCCTATCGTGCAAGGTGTATGAGTGGTTTTTATTATTTCTTGTAAAGTATCTGAATATTTTCTAGTTTCTAAAAAATCATTTTCATCATTTAAATTATCTAGTTCTATATCTTGTATAAGCTTGAGTTTATTATCACTCATTTTAGCTCCTTTAGCATGCCTTTGGTGGTGGTGTCTATTAGGCTTGTTTTGTATTCTTGAATAAGGCTTATTTGTTTTGTTATATTGTTTATCGCTTTGTCTATCTTCTCGCACTTATCATCTAAATATTTTGCGATTTTCTCTTGCTCTTCTAGTGGTGGTAATGGAGTTTTTATACCCATAAAAGTTTCAAGATTAATTACTTTTCTAAGGCTTGTATAATAAGGCTTTAATGCTTTTTTATCATCTACCGATAAATAGTAATAATAAATATATCTAGGATTTGCATTTTGTATTGAA
Source organism: Campylobacter sp. DY7 (assembly GCF_057802535.1). Lineage (NCBI taxonomy): Bacteria > Pseudomonadati > Campylobacterota > Epsilonproteobacteria > Campylobacterales > Campylobacteraceae > Campylobacter > Campylobacter sp. DY7. The sequence goes on along the minus strand of NZ_JBYJAU010000011.1, from coordinate 43,081 downwards.
AATACATTATAAGCTCCCGTTATCATTCCGTTATCATTTGAAATACCAACAGTTCTAGGGGTTTCATCAATATCAAATAAACAAAATACTAAATTATTTGGATTTACTATTTTATATGTATTAAATTCAGCTGGAAATTTTCCTTTTCCACTTTCCATGTCTCTAGGTATAATTCCTTGTTTTGTTAATGATAATAATGTGTAGCTGTGTGAATTTTCTCCTACAACTTCTTTTAAATCTGTAAAAATAAGACTGTTTCTTACCATTTCCCAATGGGTGGGGATTTTGCCTAAGTGGGAAATGTGGGTGTCTTTTAGTTCGGTAGATTTGTTTAAGCCTTTTGTGGTAGCTTGATTTATCAAAACTTGTTTTTGTTCTTTTAAAAGTTCTATAAATTTCGTTTGTTTAGTTACAAAATAATCTATCTTTTCAAGTTTTTTATCTAAAAAATCAGCGATTTTCTCTTGCTCTTCTAGTGGTGGGAGTAAAACTAATAAATTTTCTATGATTTCTTTTTTTAGATTAATCCTAATATCCCCATTACTAGAAGAACTAAAATAATATCTATATGTTTTTGATGACAATAAATAATTTATAAATAATGGATTTATTTCATTAGAAGTAAATCTAAAGCCCCTACAAAAAGAATTTAAATACAACTCTTTTTCATCGCCTAAATAGATAGCATTTTTTCCTATTTCTTCTTTTGTTTCACTACTTGACATAAAAAATAAATCGTATTTTAAAACTTTATTTTGTGTTTCATTTTCTTCAATTTTTACATAATGTAATAACTCATTATCTAAATAATGATTTTTGCAAATATTTATAAAAGGTATATATGGTTTAAAGTCTTGAATTTTATCTTTACTAAAATCTTTACCTTTTTTTCCACTTAAACCAGAGTATAAAAAGCCTAAATATTTTAATGGTTTTATTTCCCAATGAGCGGGGATTTTACCTAGCCATTTTATGCCACTTTCTTTGTATGCTGTCATGATAAAATCTCGCCTAAAAGGTCTTTTAGTTCATTTTCAAGTGAGCTTAATTCGTGTTTTATCTCATCTAATTCTCTTGGCTTTTCGTAGGTATAAAAATACTTGTTAAATAGTATTTCATAGCCTATTTGCTTACTTTCTAAATCCACCCAAGAGTTTGGCATAAATGGTTTTATTTCTTTTTCATAGTATTCGTTTATATCGCTAGTGAGTGGGATTTTTTCTGTGTTGGTGTTTTTGTCGCTGTTTATTAGGAGTTTTAGCTCTGATTTGCTTAGCTTTACGCCTAAAAACTTTGCAAATTCTAAAGAGTTTTTAAAATCTTTTGGACTTTGTTCAAGTTCTTTTAGTTTAGAGATAATTGTTTCTTTATCTTTTAGTTTGTTAAAGCTTTCGTTATTTTGTAATTCATTTAGCGTTTTTACTTGCTCAACTACTACTTTTATATAACCCAAATCATCATTATTTAAGATGATACAATCATCATTGCTAGCATTGTTTAAAAACTGCTCGGTGATTTTTTCTATTTGTTCGCTTGAGATTTCGTTTGATTTTGAGCCTAAGGATTTTTTCATTTTTTGATAATAATTTGTAGCATTCATTAGCCACACTTTGCCTTTTTTGTGCTCTGGTTTTTTGTTTGTAAGAATCCATATAAAAGTAGGTATAGCTGTGTTATAAAACATATTTGTAGGGAGTGCGATTATGGCTTCTAGCAAATCATTTTTTATAATATGGCTTCTTATGGCTACTTGACCGCTGTCTGAATTAAAAAGTGGGCTACCATTATGAACGCTAGCAATTCGGCTGCCTATACCGTTAGGATTCATCTTGCTAATCATATTTAGCAAAAACATCATCTGACCATCGCCTTTACCTGTAATGCCTATCTTAAATCTATCATCATTGCAAACGGTTTCATTTTTGACCTTTTTTACACCTAGTTTTCTTTGATCTTCTTCCCAGTTTTTGCCATAAGGTGGGTTTGTTAGCATGAAATTAAATTTTTCATTAGGGAAGGCATCTTCGCTTAGGGTTGAGCCAAATTTTATGTATTGAGCGTTTTCTCCTTTAATTAGCATATCTGCTATACAAGTTGCGTAGGCTTCTGGATTTACTTCTTGTCCGTGTAGGTGGATTGTTAATTGATTTTTATTTTTATCAATTTTATTTAGCAAAAAATCTTTAGCTTCTGTTAGCATTCCGCCACTTCCACAAGCATTATCATATATGGTATATGAACCACCTTCTAGGCTGTCTTTAATAGGTAAAAATATTAGATTTGTCATAAGCTTTATGATTTCTCTTGGGGTGAAGTGCTGTCCTGCTTCTTCATTGTTTTCTTCGTTAAACTTACGAATAAGCTCTTCAAATACATAGCCCATTCCAAGATTGCTTAAACCTTCGCTTATTAGATTGCCATTACTATCATACACTGGCTCTAGTGAGAAATTTATCTTTGGGTCGCAAAAGTTTTTTATGATTGGATACAGGATATTTGCTTTATCTAATTTATCAATTTCATTAAAGAAGCTAAACTTATCAATAATATCAACTACATTTTGGCTAAAGCCTCTAAGATATGCTTTAAAATTATCCTTTAAAAACTGCTCGTCTTTCAGTAATGTTTCTAAGCTAAATTCTGAGATATTGTAAAAATCATATCCACTTCCGTGTTTGATACTTTTTAGAATATTGAAATTTGAATTTTCATCTAGTTTTTTGTAGGTATTTAACACTTTTTCTTTTGTTGGAAGTAGCACTACATCAAGGCGACGAATAATACACATCGGTAAAATTACATCTCTATATCTGCCCTTTACATAATGGTCTCTTAAACAATCTGCTATATTCCAAATAAAATTAATCATATTTTGGTGTTTTTCTATATTCATAAAAATCCTTATATTTTAAATAGGCTATTATGGCAAAAGAATGCTAAAAATATTGATATTTTATTTTAAAAATATTTTATGATTAGAGAATTTAAAATAGGAATTTCGTTTGTTTATAAATATATTAATTTCAAGGCAAAGGGGCGAAAAGAAGCTTTAGCTTTATTTTGTTTTCAAAAATTTCTGGCTTATATTCTAAGGTTTTTCCTTGCAAAATATCATCTAAAAGTGGATATATAAGCCATACTTCACTAGCTTTAAACTTTGCTGCATAGGCAAATACTTGATATAAATCAGCTTGGCTAATATCACTTAAATCGTTTATGATTTTATACTTTGTATCAGCGATAATTGTTTTATCTTTAAGCCTAATCAAAATATCAGGTCGCATTAAAAAACAATCTTTTCTCTCATCTTTTATCAAATGTCTGCTTGATACTTGAGTATGTATGCTTATATTTGGATTTTGTTTTTGAAGCATAAAAGCTACAAAATCTTCAAAAAGCCTATTCATATCAAAAAGCAAAGCATAAGCATTTTTATCCCCTGCAAATGGCGTAAAACTAAAGCCATTTAGAAATAACTTGCACCATAAAAGTATATTTTCATAATAACTATAATGCTTATTTTTTATACTAAATTCACATTTTTTAATGTTAATTAAACTCACCTCATCAAAAAATCCTAAAAACTTCAAAATCTTTTTATTTTGACTTAGTTTTTTTAGATGAAAAAGCGTGGTTTTTATGGTTTGATTTGTCGCATTATCTATGATATATTCATCATTTTCGGTAAAAAATCGCTCTTTATGAGCTAGATTTTGCCTTAAATGCTCGCTAAAAATCAATTTTCCTTTTAAAAACGCTTTATTGTTTGATACTTTCACATAATCACTCATAAGCCCTTTGTTTAAAAGCACGAAAAGTTCTTCCAAAAACATCTCAACAAAGACTTCAAAAAGCGGCATTTTTTCATCTTTTAGCATTGCTTTAAGCGATTTTTTAAATGGACTTTCTTGTAAAGTTCTTAAAAGTTCTAAAAGTAGTTTTTTAGGATTTAACTCTCTTGCTTTACACTCCCTAAACATCTCATCTTTTAGCTCATAAGCCTTACTTAAATCTACGCTCGGAATTATCTCATCGCTTTGTTTTGAAACCTTAGGATAGATTTCTAAAACCCCACTTTTTGTTTTTATAAGCCCTACGAAATTTCTTGCTTTTAGCTTATTTTTACCGACTATTCTTAAAAACTCTGGGTTGTTTTCAGCAAAACTTATAAGCTCGTTTAAAAACTCATCGTTCTTAAACTCACTTATGATTTCATGCTCATAGGCTTCAATCTTCATAGATTTTCTTAAAATCCACTTCGCTAAAATCATCGCTTAAATAAAGCGTATCAGTATTTAAAATATTTTTAGTTTTTATCATGCCATTATCATTAAGCACCGATTTTATCTGCGAATAATCATTATAAAAATACTCTTCTAAAAGTGGTAAAATCTTATTTCTAAACACAGCTTTAAGCTCATCAATGCTGTTTATATCCATAAAATACGAATGTCCGATAAGCTTTTCATCGCCTATTAGACACTCAATTCTTTCATTCATTTTATCCAATAGTTTATCTAATTCAATCTCATCGAGTTTAAATTTTAAAAGAGAACTATCAGGCATAATCTTTTTAAACTCAAACCTACGCCTAAGCGCCGTATCAAGGGTAGTGATACTTCTATCTGCTGTATTCATAGTGCCTATTATATAGACATTATTTGGCACCGAAAAACGCTCTTTGCTATATGGCAACACCACTTCTAGCTCTTCAGCATTTCCTAGCCTTTTACTAGGCTCAATAAGAGTTATAAGCTCTCCAAAAATCTTACTAATATTCCCACGATTTATCTCATCCATGATGATTACATAAGGCTTTTTTATTGAATTTTCAGTATATTCTTTTAAACCTAAAATTTTTAAATACTCTATAATTACTTTTGCATAAGCAGAATTATAAATCTCTAATTTTGGATTTTTATACATTTCTCTTATTGATTCTATATTAACTGGATAATCCTTATATTTATCGCTCATTCCATCAAATTTAATTCTAAAAGTTCTACCATCTCTAAACTGAATATGGTATTTTGTATTTGGAATATTAAAATATTTTTCAGGGTCAGCTAAATCTATTGATGATTTTTCCTTTAATTTTTCTATTAAAGTATCAAAATTATTAATTAATTCTGTATTACCCTTTGCTTGTTCACACAAACTCTTAAAAATACCATTAGCTACAATATATTTTATTTCACCATTATCAGAAATGGGTCTAATTCCTTCTACAAATTCTTCATATCCGTAACTTTGATGAAAGGTAGTAAATACGATTTGTTCTTTTTCTAAATACTCTTTAAATTTTTCTTGCATAGCTTTTCTTTTTAGGGTTTTGTCTGAGTAATTAGAAAAATCTTCGCCCAAAATCTCTAAAGCTATATTTATGGTATTGTAAGTCTTACCAACCCCAGGCGCTCCGTATAAAATCTGATTTAGTGGGATATTTTTAAGATTTTGTTTTGGCTCATCTTGTAAAAATATATTTTTAGCATCGCTTGAGTAGTCTTTTATCAAAAATCTAATAAACTCTTTCATAGTTCTTTTAGCGTCGCTTTTGCTTGCTATGTAGTCGTTGTAGGTATTTTTGCTGATTATGTTTATTAGCTCGTTTAACTCTAAAATACTAAAAATATTTCTTTGATATTTAGCCAAAAACGAGCTTTTAAAATCATCAATTAGCTTTAAATAATCCTTGCTATCTCTTAAGCGAACTTCTAACCAAAAAGCAAATCTTTGCTCTTGTTCTTCTTCACTTGGGGCTTTGTTTTGTTTATAGTATTTTTCATTTAAATAATCAGCGTAAATCCTTGCTGTATAGACAAAATCTCTACCTTTTCTGCTATCTTGAATACTTATAAAATCATCGCTTTTTATATAATTTGCCAAATCTTTTAAGCTTTTATTTTTAATCAAAGTTTTTAGGGTATTTGTCTTTGAGCTTTCGTTTTTCTTGCTCTCATCTGAGTAAAACTCTCCGTTATCTTGCCTTGCATTTTTGCTAAGCCACTCATAAAAATCATCGTTATTTTTAGGATTTTTTGGGATAAAATCATCTTTGCTAAAACTCTCATAATATTCTAAAAGCTTTATAAAATCATCTGTGATTTGCTCTAAATCTAGTTTGTCATAAGTAAAATCAAGCTCAGTTAGTTTGCCACTTCGCTCCATTTCATCAACGGCTTTGCACCTTGCGTTTTCAATGTTACTCTCAGGAAAGCCAAACTTCACTTTAAAATAAATCTCATCATCAAAATATCCGCCGTATTCAAAGAAAGGATAAACGCCTTTTTGTGGAGTGATTTTGCTAGAATTGATAAGCTCATCATCTAGCAAATCTTTTCTTACAAACATTATCCAGCTATGCGGGTTCATAAAGCCACCTGAGTTGCCTAGACCGACTTTGTATTCTAGCTTGTATTTTTCTAAAAATCTTAGGTATGGTTTTAGATTTTTTGGATTTACACCTTTTGAGCTTAGTTGGTTACGCTTGGTTTGGTTGTTTCTTTTGATACATTCATTTACTTCTTTTACTAGCTCTTTTAAGGCTAATTGAAATTCTTTTCTTTCATTATCTGTAAAACTTATAGGCATTTTCTTCCCTTTGTTTTTACTAAATAATAATCAAACAAACTTCACAAGATATTAATCTGCTAAAATATGAAAAAATATTTAAAGGCTTAAAATGAGTATAAAAAAATACATAAACAAAATTATAGAAATATTTAAAAGTATTTTTCTATTTTTGAAAAAAATCTACGAATGGATAAAAGAAAAACTTACAACACCTATAAACAAAAAACAAAATGATGAAGATTTTTTTCAAACCAATAAACTAACAACAAGACGAATATATAAAAATATTAAAAAATATGGACAAATATCTCTTGCTTTAGGACAGATTTTATTGTTTTTACTAGTTGCTGGCTCTGCTTTTAATTATGGTGTAGTATATATTTTTAGATTAAAATATCCAATAGAACTTACATTTGAACAATTTTTAACTTTTGGTTTCTCAAATTTATTCACTATAGCACTAATAATACTACTTACATATATGCTAATTGAGGCTACAATCTCATTTTCTATTATGAAAATAATAAATTTTCTTGATGTTATTATGAAATATTCAATCATAGCAACAATAGTAATAATGCAATTGTTTATTTTTTTAATAATGAGTAAATTTGACACTACAACCTTGTTTGTTTCTATGGGTGCGTTTCTAATGTTTTGTTTATTAGTTTATAGAATATTAAGTCACAAAACGGAAATCAATACAATCAGATTTATATGGGCTTGTATTACAATTTGCCATTTTTGCTTTTTAAATTATAATGCATCTGCAGCAACTGGTTTGGGAAATTACAATGCCACAATAATGATTAGTAAAAATAGCTTTATAAAAGATATGTTTGATGGTTTTTACGACAAAAATAACAAATATCATTATAAAGGTAATTATATTGAACTAAAAGATGTAAAAATATTATCAACTTTAGGAGATATTGCTTATGTGGAGATATGTAGTGAAAATATGAAAATAGACAAAACATTAGATGATTGTAGAAAAAGCATAAGAGTTGAATTTATCAAAAAGGACATTCACATAATAAGAGATGGTAAAAAGCAAGAAAAAGGCAAGAAAGAAGATTGTAATAACAAAACAAATCAAAAAAGCAAAGAACGAAATGAACAAGATTTAGACAAATCTAAAGAAAGCAAAAAAGAAGAAAACACCACTAAAAATAACTAGAATTTAAACTCGGAATTTCGTTTGTTTGACACCACTTTGAGCTAGGATTTCAAAGTAAAAACCTAGCCAAAAAATACACGAAATAAATTCCTTAAGCAAACGAAATTTACTTTTAAATTCCTATTTCAAATTCCCAAAATCTCACTTAGTTTTAAATCAAATCTCTACTCGCTAGCTAATTCCATAGCTAAAATCTCAGCTTGAGCTAAAACCCCATCAATCGCAAGCTGTTGCATATCAGGTGGGTAGCCGTATTTATTCAGCACTCTTTTTACAGCTACTCTTAGCCTTGCTCTTACATTTTCTTTTATCATCCAATCTATACTTGCATTGTTTTTGATAATTTGTAGTATCTCGCTAACAAGGGCTAAAAGCTTTTCATTTCCTAGGATTTTTTCATACTCGTCATTGCAAGCAAGTGCTGAGTAAAAAGCGTATTCATAGTCTTTTAGCCCTAATTTTTTAGCCTCATCATCCATACTTGCTATGCTTTTACTCATATTTATTAGCTCATCTAGTGCCTCGCTTGATGAAATTAGCTTATTGTTATATTTTTTGATAGCTTCGTTTAGTATTTCGGCTAGTTTTTTAGTCTTTGTTAGACTTAGCTTTTGCCTTAATTTTATCTCATCGTTTAGTATCTTTTTTAGCATTTCAAAGGCTAAGTTTTTACGCTTCATATTCTTTACTTCTAGCAAAAACTCATCAGAAAATATAGATATATCAGGCTTTTTTATCCCACTAGCATCAAAAATATCCACCACACTAGATGATACGATAGCCTTATCCACCACTTGTTTTATTAAAGTTTGATTAAGAGAGTTCTCACTCTCATTTACCCTAGCAAACTTTAAAAATCTAGCCTTTATCGCATACATAAAAGCGATTTTATCCTTTATACTCAAGGCTTTTTTTATTAAACAAACTAAAATTTTACAGAATATTTTTCTACAATCAAAGAATTTATTTCTCTTGTTATATCTTTTCCATAAGATTGATTGATAATTTCATTAATTTTGCAAAAGTCAGCTTGCCCATCTTCTGATGATAAACATTCTTTCAACAAATAATTTGCTAAAGTTTCAGCTTCAACAAGAGTAATTGCATAATTATTTATATCATCAGCAACCCCACGATTAAATTTAGGAGCCACTATGATCGCATATCTAGATCCATGTTTTTTGATATGCTTATCAATCCTTACTGGATTTATCCCTTCTAAGCTATCTTTACGCTTTTTCGCATCAACATTTATTTTAAAATTATCTAGTTCAATACTAACATTACATAAGATATCCGTATTGCCAGCACCACTTATTTTACTTACATTTTGAACCTCTCTAAACAGTTCAAAGCAATCACCTAGAATATTCTCAAAGCTTTTTCCATCAATACTGCCATATTTTGCCTCTTTTGGCATTGATTCTATTATATTTCTTATCTTTTCAACTCTATTTCTATGAATTTTAATATCATAAAAATACTCTAACATATCAAACTCATATAATTCTCTGACCCAGTCATCTCTATTCATGCAGTCTGATTCTAATTTTGGTTTTAAAAAAGGTGAATGTATAGATATTAAATACCTTGCATAATCAATCAAATCAGAATTTAATACAATATAGGAATTGTAGAATAATTTTCTAACAGTGTCTTTGCCTTGTATAAAATCAAAACTCAAACTTTTTTTATCAATATATGTTTTAAACACTCCAAAACTCGTAAAAATTTTAGAAAAATAATTACGAACCTCATGGGTTGCATTAGAAAACACATTATGGTAATCATATACACTTTGAAACAACTTTAATTTCTCATCAAACGTTACAGCCCTATACTTTTTAATATCTTTTATAAGTTGTTCGTATTTAACTTCATCAATTGTTTCTAAAAATACCAAAAACCATACAAACTCATCATAATAAATCTTACCATCCAATCTTTCATCCAACAAAAGCTTTACTATAAGCCTTCCTATGTAAATTTGAAAATTGCTAGAAATAGTACTGTTAGGGTGTGGGTACTGCATGCTAAATAAATTAATAAAAGCAACAATTGACTCTTTTGTTCCCATTGACAAAAACTGGGTAGATACTGATGGTATAAATTCCTTATCTTTTTTATATCCGAACATATAAAAACATATTTGAGATGCTCTTACACCAAATGTACTTGATGAGCCTTTTGCACTTCTACCCTTATAAACCCCACTAGCTTTTGATTTTTGTAAAATATCATCTGCTGTAGCACAAGGATTAGAACTTAATAAACCAACCATTGATAAAATAAGCTCTTTGTTATTGATATTTTTTTGCAATATCCACTTATTGTCTTTTCTTCTATCATACATTGCTAATTCCTTTTAAAATTTCAAACATTAACTTAGGGGGAACACTCTCTCCTATTATTTGCCTAATAAAAGTATCTGAATATTCCTCTGGGTAATCCCAATCTGGATTTATAGATGATACTATAAAAAGCTCCCTTAGAGTTAAAACCCTAGCATCAGAGTATGTTCCATCTGCTTGTTTTCTACCTGGATGAACATTGTTATGCGAGCCAATATTTCCACTATTCATTGTTCTAGCAGGTGCTGGTTCATCCCATTTCATCCTTTTATAAGTATTATGAAAACCTTTTACTTTATCTCCATTTTCTTTTCTTGGATAGTAAAAATCATTCTTAAATGCAGATTGACCAGATGGAGTATGTTTCATACATAATATTTCTCTAAGATTGTGCATCTTTGCACTATGATGTTTTAAGTTAGAAATCTCACCAGATTCTAAACTTGGCAAATGTCCTATCGCCTCTTTTAGCGTTATTTCTCTTTGCTTTTTAGGTACATTCCAAATCAAATGCTTTTTACACATTCTTATTACTGCTCTAGGTCTACTTTGCGGGATTCCAAAATCTTTAGCGTTAAAAATATCAACTTTAATATCATATTTATTGCTAAATAACTCATATACCATCTCTTTAGTTGGCTTAACAATATCATTATATTTAATCAAAACATCTAAATAACGCGGAACATTTTCTATCAAAATATAATCAATTTCTTTTTGCTCAATAATCTTAAATACTTCTACAATCAACTGATTTCTCAAATCAGCATTCAAATCCTTATCTTGCTTATTCACCCCCAAAGTGCTAGCACCTTGACAAGGTGGAGTAGCTATTAAAAGCTTTACATCATCTGGAATATTACTAATATATTCATCAAAAACTTTCTTATCGGTTATATCTCCAACTATCATTTTAGAATTTGGATGAACTTTTTTATAAAATTCTGCTCTTTTTGGCAATAATTCATTTGATAATACCACCTTAATGCCTAAATTTTCCAAATCTAGTTCACCTATACCTGCACTAGAAAACATCGAGATTGCTTTCAACTTTTTATTCCTTTTATAACTTGATACATTAATTTAGGAGGAACACTCTCTCCTATTATTTGCCTAATAAAAGTATCTGAATATTCTTCTGGATAATCCCAATCTGGATTTATAGATGATACTATAAAAAGTTCCCTTAGAGTTAAAACCCTAGCATCAGAGTATGTTCCATCTGCTTGTTTTCTACCTGGATGAACATTTTCTTGCGAAGATATCGCATCACTTCTAATGGTGATAGTGGGTGCTGGCTGCTCCCATTTCATTCTTTTATATGATGATTTAAACCCTTTAACTCTTTCTCCATTTTCTTTTTTTGGAAAATAAACTATATTTTCAAACGCAGATTTTCCAGTAGGAGTATACCTCATACACTCTATATGACTTTCTTTGTGTACTCTTGCTTTATGATGTTTTAAATTAGAAATCTCGCCAGATTCTAAACTTGGCAAATGTCCTATCGCCTCTTTTAGTGTTATTTCTCTTTGCTCTTTAGGCTCATTCCAAGCTAGATGTTTTTTATACATTCTCACAATAGCTCTAGGTCTACTTTGCGGAATCCCAAAATATTTTGCATTAAAAACATTCACTTTGATATCATATTTATCTGAAAACATTGCTGATAAATAATCAGTCAACTCTAATAATTTACCATCATAAAAATATTTCATTTTTAAAAACTGTGGTACATTTTCTATTAATATATAATCAAAATCTTTAATTTTAATCACATCCACAACAGACAGAAATAAAAAATTTCTAGAATCATTTTGTCTTAAAAAATCAGTTTTATTTTTACCTATATTACTCATACCTTGACAAGGTGGAGTAGCTATTAAAAGCTTTACATCATCTGGAATATTACTAATATATTCATCAAAAACTTTCTTATCGGTTATATCTCCAACTATCATTTTAGAATTTGGATGAACTTTTTTATAAAATTCTGCTCTTTTTGGCAATAATTCATTTGATAATACCACCTTAATGCCTAAATTTTCCAAATCTAGTTCACCTATACCTGCACTAGAAAACATCGAGATTGCTTTCAATTTCTAAAACCTTTTTAATATATTTTACATATTATATTATATTGATAACTTAAAATAGTTTATTCTCCAATCTAAGTTTTTATAACAAGCTGGTTATGATAATATAAGTCCTAAAACTATGTGTTTATACTCTGCTGCATCGATGTTTTTGCATAATTTATCGGCACTTTTCCACAACGCATCTTCTAGTTTAATCTCTACTTTCTTTGCCATTTTTATCCTTAAGTGATTTTTCTTAGTGTAGCAAAAAAAGCCTTATATTTGCCTAGCTCTAGCTAGGCTTTATGGTTGTAAATCATTTAGTAACCTTAAAAGGAATATTAAATTTTTCTAAAATCTCTACTTGCTTTGTGTTAAAAGTTAATCTTATTTTATTCTTGCCATCTAAGTCATACTCTAAGAATGTTTTTTTGCCCATACTTGATAGAACTTTGATATTATTAAATCTTAAATTTCCCTTTGTTGTCTTGCAAATTTTTAATTTTTTAGTATTACTTTCTTCTGATTTATTATCTTCGTAACAAGATTTAAAATTAATATCTATCCCACGCTCTTTAAGATAATCAGTTATATTATCATTCATATAAACCATTACATCTGCTTTATAGTTTCCAATCCCAGCTATACCCATGATATTTACATTTTCCAATTCTACATAAGCTAAAATTGAGATAATTAGTATTATTCTGCCTGCCATCTCTTTACCACAATAGCCAATAACAATAGTTATTATATACATTATGAAAAGCACAATCGCACATAAGCAATGCCAATACCATTCTTTGTTTTCCGATAAAAGTAAGCTAAAAATAATAAATGCAACAAAAATAAACACATGCATTAAAATATAATAATAACCCATTATGCGATCTAGTATATTCATAGCTTTATTATCAATTTTTTTCTTATGCTTTAATGTGTCTTTTTCTATTAAACTGCATATGTACTCGCACTCTTCTTTTGAATATTCTTTATTTACTTTGCTTTTTAATGCATTTAACGCTTCTATATATTTTAAAACCAATACTTTTTTAGATTCAAATTTTTCTTTAATTCTTCTATCACTTACAAACCACTGAATAACATTTTCATAACAAAAATAAAAAAATAATAAAATTATTAAAAAGAAAACAAAAGTATGTAAAGCAAAAGCCAACAATTCATTCAAATCAAATCCTGGAACATCGCTTAGAGTAAATACATAATGTTTTATATATAAAAATATAGCACACACAACAAATAAAGTGAAAACTGCACTTCCTGCTGACTTAATTGTTCGAGAAAGCCTCTCACTCTTGTCAATAATATCACCATTCTTATTATCCGATAAGTTATTTTCCATTCAATCTCCTTCAACTTAAATTATCAAATATAGAAGTTATTATAATATATTTATAATTAAAAAACAAATTTTAATAATTTTATGCTATAAATAGAAAAATAATTATAAATATTTCTTTTTAGGATAGTAAAATGAAGGTTGATTATAAAGATTTGACACTGATTGATTTAATTTTTAAAAAAATTTCATCTAAAGATGAGCTTGCAAAAGCTTTAAATGTAAGCACAAAAACCATTGAAAATAGAGCAAAAAATCTAAGTGAAATTATAAAATATAGTAAAAAACTTGAAGGATATATTTTCACCGACTTACTCCCAAAATACATAAGCCCAAAAGTTGTTTTTAAGCACATTTTTGCTGAGATTGAAAATGCAAACCTTGAAAGCGAGTTTAAAGGGCTTTTTGATGAGTATTTTTGCTCACAAGAAAAGCTAATTGATACTTCAAAACTATCAAACCTAAACCAAAAAATCATCGTATTAAATCACGCTATAAATCACGATATTTTGCTAAGTTGCGAGTATAAAAACAAGCGAAAAATCATTCAAGCAAATCAGCTAAAAGTGTCTAATTCTAAACGCTATCTTTATGTAACCTACGACAAAAAAAACGGCGAAAACGCAGGAGAGCACAGAACCTTTGCTATTAATTCTATGAAAAATATAAAGGCTTTGGAGTATGTAAAAAATGGTAATTTTAAAAACACAAAAATAGGTAATGCTTTTGGCTATGCTGAAGGTAAAAAAAGCGTGATTTTATATCTTAAAAATGAAGCGGCTAGTTTTTTTAAAAGAGAAAATCCAAAAAGTTATAATTTTAGGTTTTTAAGAGAAGATGATAATGGGATAGAAATTGAGTTTTACTACTCTCAAAAACTAGATAAAGAGAATAAGCTAGAAAAATCAGTGGAGCTAGAAAGCTTCATCGCTTCTTGGCTACCGCTAATTAGCATAAAAAACGACGATGAACTAGCCTACAAAATCTACGAAAATATCCAAAATAACCTAAACGAACTAAGGAATTTAAAATAGGAATTTCGTTTGTTGGTGATAGTTGATGATTTATCAACTTTCGCTTATATATTTCACATAATCAATAAATTCTCTTTTATTTTTATAGTATTTTTTAATATCATTAATGATGTTTATTATCATAAGATATACGGTCATAAATGGTAAAAACAATACTGTATGACCTAAAGCAAATACAACACTATCAAACAACAAATAACTATAATTAGTATATACACCTATAACTTTCAGTGTTATAAAATTGTGATAAATATCCCAAAAACCAAAAATATACATAATCAAAGGATAAAAAACAAAAACTCCCCAAAATCCTTTCCAAATCACTATAAAATCTTCGTCTTTTAGTTTTTGAATAGACAACCCAGATATTTTTTTTGCTTTTTCATATTCTTTTTTTAAAATCAAATCAACTAAAATCTCACCAATTTTAATAAATACAAGCATAATAAACCGTAATATACCAATAAGTACAGATAATGCAATAATTACCAAAATAATTTGCAACATATAAAATCCTTAAGTATTTACTTAATTACACATATTATAATACTTAGCTTAAAAAACAAGTAGAAAAAATATGTATAGCGAAATTAACATTTTTAACAAAATCATAAAAGACATTGATAGTATAAAAGCTGACGGTGATTTGTTAGATTTTTTAACAAATCAAAAAGATAAAATCAAACACAAGTTTGAAGTGTTAAATAAAGAGCTTGAATGGGATTGTTTTAATATATCGTTTTATGGTGAGACAAATGCGGGAAAATCAACACTTATAGAAGCTTTAAGATTGTATTTTAAAGAAGAAACTAAACTACAAAACCATAAACAAATAGAACAAATCAACGAGACTATAAAAAACAATGAAACCAAAATAAATAATAACAACTTAACAATCGAATCTATAAATATAAGAAAACAAGAAAATGATGAAAAAATAAAAACAATAAATGCCACCAACAAAAACACCTTAAAATATGCTTTTTTATATCTTAAAGAGAGAAACAAAATAAAAGCGTTTTATTTTTGGACTATATTTTCCATATGTTTTGTTGTATTTAAACAAAGTATTGACAAAAAAGAAATTTTAAAAATTCAAGAGTACTGCAAATTAAAAGAAAGTTTTGATATTGAAACAAAAACACTAGAAGAAAATAATGATTTTCTTAAAAAAACAGTGCTAAAAACAGAACAAATGTTAAGTAATTGCATTTTTGACGGAGACAACACTAGTCAAAAAACCGATAAAACCACAGAAACAATAGAGTATAGAATTAACTTAAAAGATAAAAAGTTTAACATAATAGATATGCCTGGAATAGAAGGAGATGAAAACAAAGTAAGAAATGAAATATCAAAAGCTTTAAAAAAATCCCATGTTGTTTTTTATATATCAAATAAGATTGAAGAAAAAACACTAGAAAAAATCAAACTTGATTTAGATGCTAAAGCAGATGTTTATATTATAAATAATGTACGAACACTTACATTGAAACAGTTTGAAAAAATAAAAGAGCTAGAAAGTACTAATTTTGTAAAATCAAAGATAAAAGAAACTTCGCAATGTAACTACAATGATAAGCATTTTACATTATCAGCTTTGATAGCGTTTTTAGTACTATCTAAACACTTAAAAGAAAAACAACATATAAAGAAGAAGGATGAATGGCTTAAGAATAAAAATGCTGATGAGCTTTTAAACGATTCAAGATTTTTAGAATTTGCTAATTTTTTAGAAAATAGTCTTGTAGATAATATAAAAGAAAAAATTAAAATATCTAACACAAAAATGTTTATTAGTTTTTTAAGTGAAATAGCTAAAAATTTTAAATCAATACTATCAAGTCAGCAAAACAATGCAAATAAAATAAAAAATATAGAAAAAACCACACTGGAAAAACTTAGCAATCTAAATACCGCTGCTAAAACATATTTTATTTCCTTAAAAAACAACACAATGCAAAAACACATATCGCAAATTAGAAAAACAATATATGATTTTATAGATAAAAACCACAGCGATAAAGAAGTAGAAAACCAATTAAAAAAAATTGTTAAAACAAATCAAAGTAATTTTACACAACAAGCAGAGCAAGATATTATAAAAACAATAGAAAAAATTGATAAGGAAATTATGAATATTTTAGAAGATTATAAAAGTGGTGTTAAAAAATTAGAATTGAAAGGAATAAAAATAACCAACATAAAATATCCAGAATTAGATGACCTTACAAAAGATATTGATAATGGTATAGAGTATAGTAGATTAATAGGAGCTGGTCTTAGCTTGGGCGTTTTAATTGGTGGTGGTCTATTAGCAACTACCAATCCTGCGGGTTGGGTAGCTTTAGCTTTTGGAGCTATAAGTGTTGTAATAAACATAGTTAAAGCATTTGTAAAATTTTTTAGCGATGATTATAAGATGAAAGAACAAAAAAAAGCAACCGATAAATACTTAGATGAGCTAAAAAAATCACTGGATAAACAATTGAATAATTATTACAATGGTAATATAAAAAATATAATCAAAACACAAATAGTTACAATATCACAAAGTATTATAAACTCAAGGCAAAAACTAGAAAATGAATGTCAATCTTTAATAAAGATAGTTAGTGGATTAGAAAATATAAATAAGGAGCTGTTATGCAAAATAAAACATTAGTTAAATTTAAAGAATTAAAAGAACAAACTAAAAATGATTTAAATAATGTAAAAAACTTATTAAACCAATTAGAAAGATTTGGGGTTGTTACAAACAATACTAGTGAGAAAAAATTAGAAAATATAATAAATTCGCTAGATAATGAAAAATTAAAAGTAGTTTTAGTGGGTGGGTATTCAGAAGGTAAAACATCGATAGCATCAGTTTGGCTCGGTAAAGTTTTTGATAATATGAATATATCTCCATTAGAATCATCAAATGAAATAGTTGCTTACGAAGATGATAAAATATGCCTTATTGATACTCCAGGTTTATATGGATTTAAAGAAAAAAAATTAGATGATAATACAGTAGAAAAATACAAAGATATAACAAAAAAATACATAAGTGAGGCAAATATAATACTTTATGTAATGAACTCGATAAATCCTATAAAACATAGCCATCAAGATGATATAAAGTGGATGTTTGATGAACTTGGATTGTTAAAAAGAACTGTTTTTGTATTATCTAAATTTGATGAAGCTGCAGACTTATATGACGATGATGACTATGAAAGTACTTTAGCCACAACGAAAGATAATGTTACAAAAGCATTAAAAAATATGATTGTTAAAAACTCATCATTAATAGATAATGCAAAAATAATAGGAGTAAGTGCCAATCCATACGATGAAGGGTTTGAATATTGGCAACAAAATGATGATTTTGAAAAAATATCTCATATAAAAGATTTGCAAAATATCACTAGTGAAATTATCTCACAGTATAGTTTTGAAGATTTGCTATTGGACACAAAACAAAGCATTAAAGAAGAATTTAAACAGTTATATGAAAGTAAAATTTTAGAAATTTTGCAAAATTTTGATGAAAGAATTGAAAACTTAGAAGAAGATATCAGAAGACACAATAATAGATTAACAGACATACAAAACGAAGTAGCTGAAATAAAAATTAAACTGCCTGTAGCAATAGATGAATTTTTTAGTGATTTAATAGTGAGAGCAAGCAATTTAAGCGAAACTACAATAAATGAGTTTATCATGAAAAACATAGGAGAAGATGGTGGGGTTTTAGCAAACAAGGTTAATGAGCTTATTTTTGACAATACTAATGGTATAGCTAATTCTATAAAAGAGCAAGCTAGAATTTTAGATGCTGATATGGAATTTTATAATTCAAAATTTACAGACTACGGGAAACAAGGAATAAATTTTATCAGAAACGGAAATTTCATCAATAGAGATAATATTTTATTGGCTAGAGATGCCATAACAAATATAGCTAGTAAAATAGGAGTTAATTTAAATATAACTTTTAAACCTTGGGGAGCTGTAAATTTAGCTAAAAACTTAAGCGGGGTTTTGGCTATTTTTGAAGTTGCGTTAGAAGTTTTTGATATCTACAAACAAGCAGAAAGAGATAAAAAACTTCAAGAGGCTAAAGATGAGATAGTAAAAGTTTTAAAAGATGAATGGAAAAGAATAATAAATATAATTAAAACTGAAAATGATTTGTTTCCAGAACTTAAAGTTATTAATAACGAAATAGATAACCTAAATGAAGCAAAAAACTTGATTCAAAGCAATAAAGATGATTTAAAAGAAATCAGCTTAAAGTTTGAAAATATAGGGTATACGATGAAATATCTTACAAAAGACTTAAAAGAATATGCTTTATTATCAAAATTAGCATATTCCAACTTTGACAATTCCAAGCACTTATTACAGATTATACAAAAAGAACTAAGTACACTAAAAGATGAAAATGACAATAATATACACGACACGATATCTAAAGATTTTATTAAACATTATAAGCTTATTTATAGTCAAAACAATATTCCGGCGATGGTTTTGTTTCAAAATAATAAAAATGAAAAAATATTATGCATTAAAGGCACGGATAAACCTAGTGATTTTATAGCGGATATCAACATTTTATCAAATGATATATCATTACATTGCGTAAAACTAATAGAAAGTTTTAACAAAAATATCATACAACATTTAAAATCTAATGAAAAAATAATTCTAACAGGACATTCACTAGGTGGATATCTAGCTCAAGTCTTAGCTATACTATATCCTACAAAAGTCTCTAAGCTTTATACATTTAATGCTCCAGGAGTGTTTCAAGGTGATTTGTGTAAAATTATTTTTAATTTACTAGATTTAATAGCAAACAAATTTAGCTCACTTCGAAATCTTAAGACGGCTTGTACATTAGTAAATCGTAGCGCTAAACAATTTTTACAAGTAAATAGCAACTTTAAAGATGATATAAAAAGATTAGAAAATATCCTTTCAAATCCAAACAGTAAAAATATAAATTATTTAAATCTATATTCTGTATTTCATGTGAAAACATGTCAAAATAAAGAAGACAAAAATAGCTTTTTTAAAAATCCTATTCAAGATTTTGGTGACCATGTAAAAGGAACACCCATTTATATAAACATAGGTGATTTAAGTTGTAAAAATATAATTGCTACACACAGCATAAATAATTGTTTTATATCGCTTAAATTTGCTCATTATTTACTAACAAAAAATTACCAATTAGATATTAGCGTAGATAAAGAACATATCTATATCAACCCTTATTACGATAATTTTTCCAACAACCCCATAGTCCAAGCACTATTAAACGACTTGCAAAACAACAGACCATACAAAGCTCTGGAGTATATAAAACAAAATACTTAAAGATTTATTGTACAATTTAAAATAAAAATATGAAAGTTTATTCACTTTTATATTTTCACCTGTTGGCGTTGTTTTAAACTTAGGTTTCATAGAAAAACATAACTAAAATACACAAAATAATTTAGAGTTTAAATTCTAAAATACGAAAATAAATTCCAAAGTCTAAACAATTCATATTTAAAGATTTTATAGAATTTATTTTGTGTATTTTTGAAGAATTTAAAATAGGAATTTTATTTGTTAAAATAAACATTAAGGATTTACAATGAATATTGAAACTAAAATAAAAAGATGGCTTAAATTATTAACTTTAAAAGCATTAAAAACTACCAATAAGCAAATATTTCAAATCAAACAAAACATTGCAAGCACAATAAAACACTATTCTGAAATTTCTGGACATTTACTTAAGATTTCATCAATAGCCTCGGCAGTTATTATTGTAGCTTCATTTATTACATATAATTATTTTTTCTTCACACATTTTAAAAAAAATACCAGAATACAATCTAGATATATTTCTTGCATTTGGAGTTATAAGTATATTGGCATTTGTTTTCGCTTATTTACCTAACCATATTCTTATAAGTATTGTCATAAAAATAAGCAATACAAAACATAAAAAATCAAATAAGATAATAAAAAATTTTATTCTTAGGTGGCTATATAGAATATATAAATTTGTTTTAAATGAATTTGTATTTTTAATACTCATATGTGTTATTATCATCATGCAAATACATGTCATTTCATATTTATATGCATTAGAAATCATAGAGCATAATTTAAGTCAAATAAGTGGTATAAAAACCTTGCCTATTATTATTTTTATTTTAATTTGCACTATTTCTTTTTACACTAAAATATTTAATAAAGTTTTTAAAATTTTATGGATTTTAGTAACTTTATTATTCTATCTTAGTTTAGATTTTAATATTCACAACTTTTTAGGAAATGGAAACTATAAAGCTGATATTACTATATTAAGAAATGACCCAAGCCATAGCTATATATTCAATAAATTAAAAGAATTTAAACAAGAACAAATAACAATACAAGACGATGGTAATATAAATATAAAAAACATCACAATATTATTTGATTTAGGAAATACTGTGTATATAGACAATATTTTTAAAAAAGATAAACATATAGAAATAAAAAAAGAAAATGTATATAGATAAACTATAAATTATCAAATAATAGGCCAGCCATTAATTTTGATACAATCATTACTTACAATAAATTCAACTGATATATTTGCCTTAAAATCATCTATATTGTATCTATTGGTAAAAAAATATATATTTTGATTTGAAGAACCTACTATTCCACGGCTTTCATCATATAGCTCGTCTATATATTCCCCATCTATTAACACATCAATATTTTCAAGCAATTCTACCGAGCCTTCAAGACTCATTTTATGTATTTCATCTAGTTTATATCCACTAAATAAGATTATAGAAACATTATTTTCTTTACACCATTTGGATATTTTTAAAAGCCCTTTTGATTGTAAAATAGGCTCTCCTCCTAAAAAAGTTACACCTTCTATACCATATTTATCTATAGAATTTTGTATTATTTTTATAATGTCATCGCAAGTATAAATATGCTTTTTTACCAATGCTTGCATATGTGGATTACAGCAATTTTTACATCTTTTTAAACATCCTTGAACCCAAAGAGCAACTCTTTTACCAGGACCTTCTGATGTTGTGCATTCTCTAACACTTGCGATATTTAGCATTATTCTAAAACAAACTCAAAATATGCAAATTGATAATTTAGCAGCCTTATTTTAACAACTCTACCTTCTAGATTATTATAATTGTTAAATACAAAATCAGATAAAGGATTTATAACATTACTTTCAAGCATATTTAAAACCCCACGGCCACCATTGTTTTTGTCTATTTTCTCAACTAAAGCATTATAACACTTCTCTTTATCATCAAAATCAATATCTAAAATTTTATATTTTTCTTTGGTAAATTGCTTAATCTTTTCAAATTTAGATTTTGCTATTTGGATTAAAAATTCATTACTATTTATAAAATTAAATGGAACTATATTATCACCTATTCTATTTAAAAGTTCAGGTCTTTTTAGCTCTTTTATAAAATGCTCCCTCACAGAATTAATAAAATCACTAAACACCACTTTTTCATCTGTATTATTTTTAATTTCACTTGCACCTATATTTGATGTAAATATGATCACCGATTCAGCAAAAGACATAGTTTCTCCTTTGCCATCAGTTAGTCTTCCATCCTCTAAAATTTGTAAAAATTTATCCAAAATTTTTCCATGAGCTTTTTCTATTTCATCAAATAATATTACACTAAATGGTTTTTCTTTTATAGCATTTGTTAATTGCCCCCCTTCTTCATATCCTACATATCCAGGAGGTGCACCAACCAACCTTTGATCGCTATGCTCGTGATTAAACTCAGACATATCAAATCTAATGCAAGCATTTTCATCTCCAAATAAAAATTCAGCTAACGATTTTGCTAATTCTGTTTTACCAACACCCGTAGGTCCAACAAAAAATAAAACACCTTTAGGCTTTTTACTATTCAAAGAATGACTTATGCCAGAAAATCCAGTAAAAGCTCTAATGATTACTTCTTTTACTTTATTTATAGCGTCATCTTGACCCTTTACTCTTTTTTGTAAAATTTCTACAATATTTGCAAGCTTATCGCTACTTAAATCCTCCCAAGGGCTTTTGCTTTCTCCATATTTATATAAGTTTATTATTCTTTCACCACTAATTTGTGGTTTTAAAATCTTAGAAAGCTTAATAATTTGAGTTATATCTTTTAAAGTAAATGAGTCTAAAGAATCAATAAAATCATCCATATTCTTCGCATCCAAGCTAGGTTCTAAAAATATTAAAGCTTTATGCTCTTTTACAAATTCTGCCCTTTGCATTCTTGTAGGCATCGGTATATTTATTGTAGATACATCTGGATTATTTAAATAAAAAGATGAAGGTATGGTAGAAAGCTTATTTGCCATAAAAATTATTAAACAATTTTGCTGCACTAAATCATTGCTCAACAAATCATAACTAGAGTTATCTTTAATGCTTTTTTTAATTATGCTCAACCATTGTTTTTCTTGATCGCTTAAATTTGTATTTGAGCTAAAAATATAATCAGAATAATCAATCAAAAAACATATCTTTTCCCTAGATTGTATTTTTTGCAATATATAAGTAAAAAATTCATCAATTTCTTTAAGCTTACCTGCTCTACATCCACACCCTTGCTCTTCATTGTCATCAATATCATAATCATCATCTTGTTTTTCATTATCAGTACTAGTATCTACATAGTTTGACATAGCATTATCAACACCATTTACTCTATCCCACTTAATAATGTTTGTATATCTTAGATCGTTTTTTAAAATTTCTAACAAATATTGTTCTATATTTTTATATGTATTATCAAAGTGGCTTTTAACAATATCGTTTATATTACCACTTATGATTACTGAACTTTTTAAGCGACAATTTCTTATAAATTTTTCTACCCATTCACTCATCTTTAGCCCTTATAAAGTCTTTTTATCATCTATGTTGATATCCAAAGAACCTTTAGAAATTTTATCTGGATTTTCCCACAAAACTCTTTTATCTTTAATTTTTAAAGAATATATTTCTTCTAACTCTTTTTCAAATTTAGCAATATCATTAACACAAGCATCACCCCTATAATTATCAAACCTATAATTAATTTTTCCGTCTAAATGTATCGAACATCTAGCTTGCTTCCCAGATGGTTTTTTAGCAGTAATTTTAACAACATCATTTTCTATTTTAGGTTTATCTACAGAAAAATCATTGTTTTTCAAAGTTTTGATAATTGATTTTACAACTTCTTTTCTTGTATTCTCATCAATGATAAAATTATCAATATTGGTATTTAAATTGCTCATATCATCGTTAGTTAGCAAATCATTATCTATATCAGCTTTTGCTTTTTGTATTTGTTCTAATAATATTTTTTGTTTTTCTTTATTCTCTTCGGTTGTTTTTTGATTTTTCAACTCAAGCTCTAAATCATTTAAATCATTTTTTAAAGCGATATTTTTATTATTTTTATTTTTTTGTTCTCTATATTCTTGTGCTTTTTTGCTAGAATCTGCGATAATTTGACTTATAGAATTTGATATTTTATTTTTAAAATCATCCAAATCTTTACCATTATAATTTTTTAGTTGATTTTTAATGCCATCTAATTCATCTTTTGCAAATTCTATAACAATAGGGTCTTTTAGTTTTGATATTTCTTGATAAAAAAAATCATTCATTTCATTTTTATAAGCTTGTTCTCTCTCTTTCTTAATAGTTCTAGCTGTTTGTTCAATATTATCTATATAACTTGCTACATTAAAACTAATATCTCTAGCATAAAAAGGGTCATTTTGTAAATTATATTCTATATTGTCAATGTCGCTAATTAATGTATCTAATGATATAAAATTATTTAATCCTTGAGATAGCATAGCATCTAAACGATTTTTGTATTCTACTAAACGCACTCTAGTATTTTCTCTTACTCTATTTTCATTTGCTATCTGCCTAGCTAATCTTTCTTGCTCTCTTTGTCTTTGCATAATAAAATACGCATCGTGTTCTAAACTCATTTTTTACCTTTCTTTTTTTTATTTTTTTCTTTCTTTAGGTTTAAAAACTCACTTAAAGTTTGACATTGTATGTTTGAAATCTTTGAATAATTTTGCATATTTTTATCACTAGTTAAAATCAAAACTTCCTTATTTTGATATTGTTTTTTATAAAAAATAGCAATATTTATTATTTTTTTATCATTAATGTTTTCTTCTAGCTTATCAACAGCTAATGTACCTGTATCTTTATATTTTATAATTTTGGGTTTTTTAGCTATTATATTATCTATAGCTACTCTTACATCTGGAAGTTCTTGTTTTTTCCTATCAAGCTCATCCAACACAATGTCAGAAATTATCGCTATATCGCTTTCTTTAAAACTATCTAAAATATTTGGTTCATCAATCAAAACATTTGTATCTAAAATATAGATTTTATTATATTTAAAAAGACTTTCATCGTTAAAAATATCCTGTATCTCTTTCAAAACATCATCATAAAAAATACTTTTTACATATTCTGTTTTTCTTGATGTTTCTGCAGAAATCATTTGAATATCTCTATTTATTTTTTCAAAATAACTTTGAATTTCACTAATCTCTTTTAAATTAATCTTGTTTTTTATATTATCATTAATTGATTTTATCTCTAAATATTCTTTTAATTCTTTTTGTACTTTTTTATAATTACTAATGCTTTTTTCTATTTGTGTAATTTCTGTTAAATCGTCTTTTTTGATTAAATCTTGTAAAAAGTCACCATAATATTTTCTAGATATTTTGGTAAAATCTAATTTACTATTAAATTTAAAAAGCTTTATCACATCATCGTAATTTTTAAAAATAATATTTTGCAAAAGCTCTTCACTCTGTTTTAATTCACTTATTGTAATATACTCTATAAATTTATCAATATTATCAATATTTTTAGCAATCTTATTGTTTAATAAAATATAATTTAAAACTTTTAAGGATTCATCACTATTTAATTTTATATCTTTAACTAAATCTAACAATTCTTTTAATTTAATTAAGCCATCTTGTAATTTTAAGCTATCAAACCAACTCAACACATCATCTTTAAATTCATCTTTTTTAAACAAACTTAAAAGTAATATTTTAAAATCATCCTTGATATATTTACTTATAAGAGTATTGATATTTTGTATAAAATTATTTTTACTATTCAAAGTATACGCTAAATGAATTTTTCCTTGTTCTTCATAATCATTATAAACACCAAAATTAGCAAAACAAATATTCTCATAATTTTGATTTAGCATAAAACAATTGTTTAAAACCATTTCGTCTGTTGCATAAACAATAAATTGTTTATTTTCTATTTCAATTTTAAATTCATCAGAAGCATATTTGATTACAAGTTTAGATTTTAATTCTTTATCACCTAGTTTTAAATTGATAAAAACACATTCGCTTGCTTCTATATTCTTTAATTTGCTACCTACTTTATCACTATCTATTATTTCCTTTATATTCATAAAATCATCATAATTAAAATCTCCAACCTGCTTAATGGTCTTTTGGTTTTCTAATAAATATTCTGTAGCTTTTTTAATAAATATTTCTTCATTATTCTTTTCAAGCGATATTTTTCCATCACTTTGCAAAATTATATTATCTTTTATTGTTTCATACTCTTTTACTTGCCGTGTTTCTTTTATGCTTCTTATTGCTGTAGTTTCATTTAGCCAAGAATTTTTTTTACTATTTTTTAAAACTTCTTTTGCAGATATTTTATCAAGCTCTATATTGTCACTATCACATAATAATATACCACTAGATATAGGATTTAAATTTTTCCTATGTAGTTCTAGCTTATTTTTTAAAATGTCATAAACAAAATCAATACAAATTTCATTACCTTCATCAGGTATTTTTTCTGTTCTTAAAAACTCAACCCCTTCTTCAGTTATATCACAATCTTTTAAACTAATATTTTGCAAGTCATAAACATTATCACAACCTATCATTCCTTTATTAATAAGCCTTTTAAAAATAGGTAAAAATGTTTTATTAGGCTCCATAATATTAAAAACATTTATCAATAAATCTTGTAAGCTTATATTACAAAAACAAGGATTATTTTTATACTTATAAATTAATTTCAAGCAAAGCCATTCAAAAGCTACAATTTTTCTTAAATTTGAATATTCTATTGTAGTTTCATATTTTATATATGGTTTTGAAAAGTTTATGCTTAAAATCTTTTTATTGTTCATTTTCTTTTCCTAACTTTGCTTTATACTCTTGGTATATTTTATTTGCTAAATTATTATTGATAATTCTATCGCTCATAAATATTCCAGATACTCCTAAATCCTCTATAATATCTTTATATACTTCTTTTATATCATATCCTCTACTTCCCATTTTTGGCAATTTAATTTTAATTTTCTCAAAATAATTCTTTGCACCAATTATAAACAATGCCTTTTGAGCTCTTGAAAACATTACATTTACCCTTTCAAAAGCTGTAATATGACTAGTTACCTTTTTATCTTGTGGATTTCTTACTAAATTTGCTATTATTATTTCTTTTTCTTTTCCTTGAAATCTATCCACAGTATTTATATCCACACTAATTGATTTAAACTCAATATTATTTTTCTTATCTTTTAACATAGAGCGTATTTTATTTACTTGCAATTGATATAAATTTACAACACCAACTTGCACTTTTTTCTTTAAACCCATTTTGCTATAAGCTTCATCTATCATTTTTAAAAGCTCTATAGTAAGATAAGCTTCTAAAATATTATAAGTTGAAGTGCTAGTACTTTCTTTTAATTCAAATATATCTTTTTCCCTATTATCAAGTATTAACTTACTAGAATTAATCCAATAAACATGCTTTTTAGTCTCTATAAAATTTAAACCATTAACGCCTTTTACCTCAAGCTTATGATTTTTTTCATCCCTTTCAATTTCTCTTGGTAATCCTGCTATCAGCTTATTCTCATAAAATCTATTAATCACACTCATTATCTTTTTATGCATTCTAAATTGTTCTAAAAGAGTATGTTTTATGTTTTGATCAGCTTTTTCAAAATATTCTTTAAAAATAGATGCTGTTACCATTTTTTCATATTTTTTAAAATTTTCAAGAGTTAAAAGTTCTTTTATCTCATCTTCATCATCTAAATCTTCGCATATCTCATTATAAGTTTTATTGTTCTCTCCAAAAAGTGGTGGTAGCTGTCTATGATCACCTACTAATATAACTTTTTTTGACTTTAAAATAGGAAGTATTAGCTCAGGTGGAGTAGCTTTACTAACCTCATCTATAATCACTACATCAAATGCATTAAAGCCTTTACCTTCAAGGATTTTAGGATTATCAGTGCAAGATATACCTACAACATTGCATGAATTTATATATGTATTAAGATAATATTCGTTCTCCATATTTAAATCCATATTTTTTAATCTATTATCAAAATCTCTTAAGATTTGCCCATAATTTTCTTGAACAAATTTAAAATTATTTTTTTCATTATCTAATTTTTGTAGTTCTTCATCTAAACTTTTTAATACCAAATCATTTTCTAAATTATTTAAATTATATTTAATCCTTATTTTTTCTAAATTTTCTCCACAATCTTTTTTAAATTTTACAACCTTTTCTAATTCATTTTTATTACTAACAAGCTTACCTTCAACTATTTTTACTTCATCATAATTTATTTTCATTTCATTTAAACCCGATAAATATTCTTTACACTCTGATGCAAAATTTGTAAAATCTTTTTGTAATTTTTTTATAATTTTTTCATTATCTTTTACTTGGTTTTTTACTTGTTTTATATCACTTATATTAAAAATTCGTTTTTCAAATTCATTCAAAACAAAACTATTTTTTAACTTATTTTCTAATTCATCTCTTTGTTTTTTTAATTTTATAAATTCTTCCTCATCTTTTGCATCGGCAATTCTATCTTTAATTTTTATTAATTGATTTTGTAAATCTATGTTTTCTGCTGTAAAATTATTTAAATTCAAATGTTCTAATCTTTTCTCTACATCAATAAAACATAAAATATTTTTATAAATTTCTTGTAAGCATTTTGATAATTTATGCTCTTGCATATTTTGATTTATGTTTAAAATATCTATTTTTATATCTTTTAAATTATCTAAATCATTATTGATAACATCTAATAATTTTTTAGCTAAATCAAATGGTAAAATAAAACCAAGATTATTATTTGGTGAATCTATAAAATCTATAAAATTTTCTACCTCTCTTTTTTCTTTCTTTATTTTCTCGTTTTTAGTTTCTAAATTTTTTATATCTGTATTTAAATTTTGCAAATCACTTTTAAATTTAACTATTGTATCTTTATAATCATTTTCTTTATTAATATTATCTTTAAACTGCTCTAGGTAAGATTTAAAATCTCTTATATCTACTCTAATTTCGTTAATTTTTTTTGAATTATTTTCCCATTTTTGCAAATACTCATCATTTATTTTATTTGATATATTTTCAAAAAAATATCCCAAAACTTCTTTTTCAGTTAGATGTTTTATATCATCTGTTGCTTTACTTGGATTTAATCTTATCGCTTTTACTAATGGATTTTTAGATAATCTCTCAAGTGCATTATCCACTGCTAAATTTGTTTGAGATGCTAATAAAACTCTTTCGTTATTTTTTACAAATTGATATATAGCTTCTGCTATTACAGTGGTTTTTCCAGTACCAGGAGGCCCTTGTATTAAACATACATCTTTAGTTGCTAACATTTTTTGAACTGCTATTTTTTGTTCTTTGTTTAATTTCTTATTGTCCCAATCATATTCTTTGTTTATTTCACTATCGCTTGGTATATTAGCCTTGGCTATATCAAAAAGCCAAAGAATTAAATTAGGTGCAAAACTTTCATCGCTTTCTACTTTTAATATCGCATTCTCAAGTCTATTTATTAATGCAAAATCACCAACTTGATTTAATGCTAAAAATCCATCTTGGTAATTTTTTAATACTTCATCAATCTCTTTTTGATTAATTTGTTCATTTTCATCTTTTTCAAAATATTCATTACTAATTTTAAAGCTTGCAAATACTTTATAATGTTTTTGAGTTTCATCGTCTGCTTGAGATAATTTTATTTCTTTAAAATCTCCAGATAATTTATCCAAAATCTGCAAAGATTTTTTATTTTTATGCTTATCGTTATAATTAAAATTAATCTCGTCTTTTGAATAACTATTATCAAATATCTCTAAAGTATTTTTCTTTAATATTCTTTTAATTTTATCAAACTCTTCTTTTGATAAAGATATTAATTTAAATTGAATTTCTTGATTTTCTTCATCAAAACCTTCATATTCATACTTTATGCCTATTAGCTTTTTTTCTACTAATTTTTTTCTCCATTTTAAATAATCTCTCCATTCTTTTAAACTTTCTTGTGCTTTTATACATACAGATTCGGTTTCATCCAACTTTTCGTTTAAAAAACCACCTCTATACTCATTTGGAATTTCAGCGTGATACACAATAGCTTCAATTTCATACTCTATACCCTTTCTTACATCAGAATAATTATCCACTATCGCAATTTCATTAATTACAAAAAATCCTTCTCTTATATACCCTCTAAAAGACAAAGACTTTCCATTTAAATTATCATTAATAAACATATTTTCACAATCTGGTCTAAGCCAAATTTTTCTATCTATTTTATCCTCTCCTCTTTTGTTTGTATATTCTCTTATAGCATTTGTAAAATAAATAGTATTTTGATAACCATCATGAAAGCATTTATCTATTAAATGATTGATTTTTTCTTCTGTATCATCACCGCTTATCTCTATGTTTAAAAAAGCTTCAATATCTTTTATGTTTTGTTCCAACCTATTTCTTCTATCGTTAAAATCATCATCTATTCTTATATATATTTTATTATCCATGTTAATCCTATTTTTCCTGCAATTACAATCCCAAAAGCCACAAATTACCTAACGCGTTTGCCTAGGTAGATTTTGATTAGGGAGTTTATGTAGTTTTCTATGTCGTTTAATTTGTTGATTTTTGTTAAAAATGGCAGCATTTTTACTATGAGTTCGGTTGCGATTTTGTTTTTGATACTTTCATCAAATTCAGGCACATTAGAAAATTTACCAAATTCACTATCAAGCAAGGCAATGATTTGCTCCACATCAGCCTTGTCAAAATCCCTAGCAAGATTACGCTCAAGCGGGTCATCAGCTAAATCCTTTTTAAAATCCTTAGCCAAATCACAGCTAAGTTTGTAAAACTCGCTCTCACTAAGCCTTTTTGCCCTATAATCTTCCAAAATCTCCTCTATCCTCGCACTAAATCTTTCAAACATATCAGGGTTAAACACTTCGTATTTTTTCACTTCTTTTTCTAGTGCGTTTAGCTTTCCATGAGCCTTCACCTCATCGCTAAAATCACCCGCCACCCTTGAAAAATCATCACTTAGTATATCAAGCGGTTCATTTAGCGTATAAATTTGCCCTACTTTTAAATGCTCATCTAGTAGCTTTTGCATACTTTGCTCGTATTCTTTTATGCTAAAATCCTCAGCATAAAAGACCATAGCCGTTCGCCTTAGGCTTAAATATTTTTTAAGGCTTTCCTTGATTTTCTCCCTTTCATCTTCGCTTAAACTAGCCCTTAGCTTACGAGTATTTAGCACCACGCCCACAAGGTTACTAAACCTTGCTAAAACCTTGCAAAACCTATCCCTAAACGATAAATCCTTTAAAATCTTTAGCTTTTTTACTTCATCATCAAGCCCTGCAAACATATCATCAAGCACGGCTAGGCTCTCCCACATATCATTCAAAGAGCCATCTATTTTAAAAACCGCCCCCACCAAATCACTCTCATCATACCCGCTAAGCGCATCGTATCTACTAAGCGTGGTATCAAGCTCACTAAGTAGCCCTCTGTAATCTACGATTATCCCCTCATCTTTGCCCTCTTTTAGCCTATTTACCCTTGCTATGGCTTGAAGTAGGTTGTGTTCTTTTAGGTTTTTATCTATATAAAGTTTTTTAGCACAAGGAGCGTCAAAGCCCGTAAGTAGCTTATCTACCACGATTAGCAAATCCACCTTCCTATCCTTAAAATCACTCTTGCACTGCTCTTCATACTCTGCGTGATTTAGCTTTGCATACTCATCGCTTACCCACTTTTCTTGCTCGCCTTCGTTTTCTTCTCCTGCATTTACTGATATCACGACCCTAACTTCTAAATCCCCAAGCTCTTTAAAAACTTTATAATATTTCATCGCCTCAAACTTAGAATTAGTTGCAAGCATTGCGTTAAATGGCGTATTTTTAAGGCTTTGCTTAAAATCTTCGTTTATATCAAGTGCGATGTATTCAAGCCTAGAAATTGAAGTATGAAGCTTTTTAATTTTCGCCCATTTTTGCTTGATTTGCTCTTTTTGCTCGTTACTAAGCCCAAGTGTTAGCTCATCAAATCTTTTTTCTAGCTCATCTTTATCGCTAAGACTAAGCTCTATCATTTTGTTTTCATATAAAAGCGGCACGATAGCACCATCTTCTACTGCTTCGCCGATATTATAGGTATGCAAAAGTCCGCCGTATTTTGCTATGCTTGATTTTTCTTTAGATAAAAGCGGCGTTCCTGTAAAAGCTATGATGTAGGCATTTTCGCCTAAGTTATCTAGCATTTGCATATGAAGTTCTCCGTTTTGGCTTCTGTGGGCTTCATCTATTAGGATAAATCTTGTTCTATTTTTTATGTCTTTTAAATCGCTAAATTTAAAAATCGTAGTTGTGATAAGCCCCACTCCATCATCGTTTAAAAGCTCGTTTAAATGGCTTGTGTTTTTGGCATGGTGCAAGGTGTCAAGATTTGCCGTGCCGTTTATGGTCGCTGAGATTTGCTCATCTAGTTCTATTCTATCTGTGATGATGATTTTTTGGGCGGTGCTGTTTAGCCTAGCTAGGATATTTACTAGCATTAGCATTGTGTAGCTTTTGCCGCTGCCTTGAGTGTGCCATACTAGACCGCCGTGCTTATCTTTGATAGCTTTTATCACTTCTTTTATGCCAAAGTATTGTTGATAACGGCTTGCGATTTTGTTAGTTTTGTCTTTAGACTTGCTAAAAAATATAAAATCACTTATAAACTCAAGCAAATTTCTAGGCTCTAAGATATTGTTACAAAGCACTTTTACGCTATCATCGCTGCTTTTATCCTTAAAGACATTGTAAAATTTGCTAGGCGTTAGCGTTGTGCCGTATTTAGTGATGGTGCCACAACTTGCAACGCAAAGCTGAATGAACTTATAAAAGTTCTCAATCCTATCTGGGTGCTGGTGGTTTAGGAGTTGGTTTATCGCTTCAGCTGCTCCAACGCACGAGTTTTTAAGCTCAATGCTAACAAGCGGGATACCATTTACAAACAGCACCAAATCAATCCTAGTGCTTTTCTTTTGCTCGTTTTTGGCGTTTGTAAGGCTAAATTCTTCTGTGATTATGAATGAGTTTTTAGATGGATTTTCGTAATCTATGTAGTTTATATGCCTTGAAGGTTTGCCTTTTTGCTCTAAGCCTTCGCCAAGTAAAATAAGCTTTGTGATGGTTTCGTTAGCTGTAATTAGGCTAGTAATTGGGGTTTTTAGCTTGTTTATCATTATGATGAGTTCATCATCACTTAGCTGATAATTTGTCCTTAAAAACTCCTTAAGCTTAGCTAAAAGCAAAGGCTCACTAAAGTCGTTTTGCCTAAGCTCGTTGCATTCTTTTTCGCTTAAATACTGCCAGCCTAAATCCTTTAAAGTCTCTATAAAATACGCTTTTACATTGCTTTCTATACTAAAATCCATCGCTATGCCTTTGAAATTTTAAATACATTTTAAACAACTTGCATTAATTTAGGCTAAATGCAAAAGCCCTTGCGTGGTGGGAATTTATTTCGTGTATTTTTGTGGAATTTGAAATCGGAATTTAATTTGTGTATTTTTTGTGAATTTATTTTCGTATTTTGGTGGAATTTTATATCGTATTTTGGGATTTAAAGCTTGGAATTTATTTTCGTATTTGAAATTTCTATTTTAAATTTTTACTCTTCCTTATCATTCGTATCTATGTTAGATAAATTAGTCTTAAATTGATTTATCAGCCTTTCTTGTTCTTTAAAAAATTCCAAAAATGGATTTGCAAAGTTTATATTGGATTTTAAAAGCTCTGAAAATCCAGATAACTTACTATAATAACTTTGTAAAATCTCACTCGGCTTTGTTAAATTTGCTAGTGCTTCGGTAGGTAATGTCATTTTTTTAAACACTTCTGAGTAATTGTTATTCATAATTTCAAAAGGTAATGTCATTCTTTTAAACACTTCTGAGTAATTATTATTCATAGTTATCGCATAATGTGATAATAATTCTTGCATTGTTTTTACAAAATTTAAGTCTAATTTAAAATTCAAAGACCTATATTTTTCTTTCTCCACTTTTTCAATTTCTTTTTCTAGTCTTTTTATAACTGCTTTTATAGTTTTTTCATGTTCTTTATAGTCTTTTAAACAAATTGCGTGATTATGGGCGATTTTATTTCTTATTTTTTGTATAGTTGATAAATCTTCTTTTAGTTTATCTACTTTTAAATTCTCATACCAATGTTCTATGTGTGGTTTTCTTGCAATTTTTTGTAATTTTTCCATTGCTTTTTCTTTATTATTGTTATCTAATTCTTTTTTCGCTTCTTCCATAAGCTCTTCAAGATTATTAGGATATGTAGGTTGAAAAAATCCATTGATATAATCTTGATATGTTAGCAAAGATAAAAAAGCTTCATTTAAATCTTGATTGGTTTTATCTTTGCGTTTATCTCTTGCTATATTTTCATCTACAATTTTATACCAATTATCCCCACAAGCCCCTATCATCAACAAATAAATCAATTTTCTAAACATAATTTCATGTTTTGATATTAATTTATACAGCTTTTCTGAAAAATACAAAGAACTATCGCTATAAACTACAGCGATATAATATTCTTTTCTGTGTTCGCCATCTTTAATATCTTTATAAAATCTATCTAACAAAGTAGCTTTATCAAGGCTTTTCCCATTTATTTTAAACTTAAATAAAATGGCATGTTTCATAGCTAATTTATCTTCTATAATAATTCCTTTATAACATTTCTTACCATTTTCTAATCTATTTAATCTCTCTTCTATTATATTTGTAATATTTCTTGTATCTTTAACTAAAACCGATTTATTGCCTTCTCTTAGCTTTTCTTTTACGCTAAATAATAATTCCAATCTCATAAATACTCCTTTATTTTAAAATCATATCTTTTTGATATTAAAAATAACAATTACTAAAAGATTAAAATAAATTTCGTATGTTTGAAGCTTTAATT
Source organism: Campylobacter sp. DY7 (assembly GCF_057802535.1). Classification (NCBI taxonomy): domain Bacteria; kingdom Pseudomonadati; phylum Campylobacterota; class Epsilonproteobacteria; order Campylobacterales; family Campylobacteraceae; genus Campylobacter; species Campylobacter sp. DY7. The sequence goes on along the minus strand of NZ_JBYJAU010000011.1, from coordinate 8,084 downwards.
TTATGGCAAAAATACACGAAATAAATTCTACAAATCCCAAATGTCACTTGTTTGGCTTTGGAATTTATTTTCGTATTTGGAATTTGAATTCGGAATTTCGTTTGTTTGGCAAGTTTAAGCAAACAAACGAAATTTGGTTTTAGCTTGGGATTATTGAGTTTTTACGCATTGTTTTTTGCAAGGCAAATATACAAAGCACAAGGACTAAACAATAAGCTATATTAAGCCTTGAGACCCCACCATCTATCGCTATGGCTCGTTTTAACTCTGGGCTTTCATTTAATAACTTTGATGATTTTAGCTCATCTTTGTAGTCTTTTAAAATCTTTTTGGCGTTTAGCTCACTTGTTGGCTCTTTGGCTAAAATCTGTCTTGATAATTCTAGTGCCTTTTGACTGTCTAACTCGTCTATGGCTTTGTATAAATAATGATTTCTCGCATCTTCTGAGAATGCCCCTAAAAATGGGGTTATTATGTTAGGGGTGTATAATATACCAATAAACCCTGCCGCCGCAAAGCTTATAAAGGTATATTTGACATTGTTGGCTAATAATATAAAAAGCATTGCCAAAATCCCTATAAAAATCATCGGTAAAATCACACTAAATTCTGAAACATTAAAACTATAAGCCAAACAAAACCAAGCCACGCAAATGGCTAAAAATATAAAACTTAGCCAACCTTTATCCTTGCTAAAGCCTTTTAAAACAAATAAAAACTCATAACCCAAACAAAGCAAGAAAATCACAACGCTAACGCCATATATAGCTAAGCCTAAATCTAAAAAGTTGCAAATACTACTTATGATTTTTTCATCAAAAGACAAGCCAAAATTTATCATAAAATACCCACCGATGACACTGAGAGTAAATAAAAGTATCTTTAAAAAATCAGTGTGATGGTCGCTTGTAAGTCTATTTATAGATAATTGTATGTTATCTACATATTTCAAAATTTTATTTCTTTTAATCTCATAAGTATAAGCCTTTGAAATTTCATCAGCGTTTTCATCTTTTTTTATCAATAGCTCATTTGATAATAAAATTTCATTCATATACATTTCAAATTTATTCCAATATTTTGCATGTATAATATTATTTTGTTCTATTCCTATATTTTTAATAATTCTAAAAGAATCCAATATAATAGCTGAAATATTTACTTTGTTAAATTGATAGTCATCTAAAGCATATCTAATAATTTTTTTACGCAAACTATCAAAATCTGATACTATTTTTAAACCTGCTATTTGCACTATATTGCTATCTCTAAACGCCACACCAACAAAAGATATATCGTATTGCACCAATGCACTAGTAAAAATAACTTCATTTTTAAAATCAACATACGACAACATAAATGCATCACCCATAAATACACTATTAAATTCTGCTGTTTTATAAAAAGTGCATTTTTTAAAACTTAAAACTTTGTGAAATGTGGAATGAATAAATGTGGTGTTTTCTTTAAAAAATACTTCCGAAAATTCTACACCGCTAAATGCTTTACTATGTCTAAAAGCAAAAGAGTGATTAAAACGAACATTGAAAAACATAATATCAGTATAATAACCATTATTATGGGTATCATCTTTAAAGGCTACACCAAATTTACAATGGGAAATATCTATAAAATTATCAAAATTAACATTGTTTATGACAAAAGATTTTTCAAACTCAACATTAGAAATTTTAATAGGTGCTTTTACCGTAGAACCTAATAAATTAAACTTAATATCATTCTTAAATTTACAATTATTAATTTCAATCCCAAAATCAAGTTCATCATAAATCATAAAAACTTGTTTTTCAAAATCTATTCCATCTATCATTAAATTTTCTATGTTTGATTTTCGCAATACAAATACAACATCTATATTTATTTTTATTCTATCACTTGTATCAACATATTTTTTATCAATTTTATTTTTATTGTAAGCAAATAAAAATTGTAAATTAACCAACTTTGCTTCTTTTTTAGGTTTTATAATCAAAGCATCATCAACAACCTTAAGCATACAATTCTCAGAAACTTCACTTGGGAAAAAAGTTGCATTACCTAACAAGTGATACAACTCTTCCATAGTAATTGTTTTTTCTATTATTTCTTCTGTCACAATTATTCCTTTATTAGATATTTACCCTAATGTTTCCACTTAAAAGTTCGGTTAAAAGGTGGGATTTGAGAGTGGTCTGGGCTGTTATTAGCTCGTTTAGACACTCCAAACGCTCATCACACGCACTTAAGACTTCCCCTATCTTCTTCTGCTCTTCTAGGCTTGGGAGCTTAAACTCTAACTCTGAAAAAGTTTTTTTATTTAAAATATGTGTAGCACTACAACCCGCAAACACTAACATATAATCTTTTTTATATTCTATGAGATAATATAAAAAATCAGTATCGTATTTATCAGATGGTAATATTGCGTTAATTTGTTGATTACAACTTCCATCAACTCTTAATATTGCATTTTTTCCTATGCTTGCTATACAAGTAACTAATAAACTATTTTTTGGCACAAATCTACCATTTTTTAAGCCTATTTCTGTAAGGGTTCTTTCTGATTTTTCTATATCTTTTTTAAAATCTATGTCAGTTGGAGTTATCCACGGATATTCTCCTCCATAGTTTTCTTTATCTTTTGTAGGTGGTGTTGTTCCTGTAATAATATCTCCTAAATCCCCAAGCTTTACTTCTTGCCAAGGGGTGGTGAAGCTACTAAAACGGGTTTTGCCACTTAGTAGCTCGTTCATTAGGTGGAGTTTTTCTTTTTCTAATTCCGATTTTAAATTCTTTAGATTTTTTATATGCTCATCGCAACTACTCAAAATCTCAGCGATTTTTTCTTGCTCTTTTAGTGGTGGGAGTTTTATTGTTATATTTTTTAAATCATCACTATAAATCCTTTTGATAGTTGTTTGCCCTAGATTATCCCACTTATGATTGCTTAGAAAATAATATAAAAATGAATTATCCATTATATTGTATTTTAATCTAAGCCAAACAATATTTGAATCTTGATAATACGAATCATGCCCGTCAAACACAATGCACTTACCAACTGTTCCCGAGCAAGTTATAAGAACTTCGCCCTTTTTAGGATAATTAAATTTATTTTTGTATTCCAAAAATAATTCTTTGCTAATGTAAGCGTCTGCTTTATCTCCGATTGTTCCTATTTTATAAAATGGGATTTCTCCTTCTTGTGTAGTTTCATCTTTAAATATTCTTTTACACATTTGAATAGAACAAATATCCCCCAGCCTTACTTCTTCCCAACCTTTTGGAATACTCATAACCCTAGCTCCTTTAAGTATCCTTGTAATTTGGCGTTTGAGAGTTCTAGTTTGGCGTTTAGGCTGCTTATTTGCTCTTTTAGTTCGGTGTAGTCAATTTGTAAGGTTTCATCTTCTGCTGCTACATATCTTGGTATGTTTAGGTTGAAGTCGTTTTGCTCTATCTCATCAAGGCTTACTATTTTGCAAAAGCCGTTTATGTCGGTGTTTCCGTGATAGGCTTTTAGGATTTTGTCAATGTCTTTTAAGGTGTTTTGGTTTTTGCCTTTTTCATAGCAAGAACTTGCGTCTATGAAAATCACTTTTTCGTTTTGCTCCTTGCTAAAAATCATTATACAAGCCGGTATGCTCGTGCCATAAAAAAGGTTACTTGGAAGTCCGATGATGGCTTTTAGGTAGCCTTGTTTTATAAGACTTGCTCTTATTTTGCCCTCGCTAGAGCCACGGAATAGCACTCCGTGGGGCATTACTACGCCTAAGGTTCCGCCGTTTTTTAAAGACTTTATCATGTGGAGTAAAAAGGCATAATCGCCCTTGCTTTTAGGTGGCATACCGTAGTTAAATCTTGAAAATCTATCCTCTTTAAGCTCATCGTAGCCCCATTTATCAAGGCTAAAAGGTGGGTTTGCGACTATTTTGCTAAAGCGTCTTAAATCGCCGTTAGCATCTAGGTGAAGTGGGTTTGTGAGTGTGTCGCCCCACTTTATCTTGGGGTTTGGGATATTGTGTAAGAACATATTCATAACGCATAGGGCGTAGGTTTGGGCGTTTTTTTCTTGTCCGTAGATGAAGTTGTTTGTGCCTTTTTGGCTTGCTTTTAGCAAAAGTGAGCCTGAGCCACAAGTAGGGTCGTATATCTCTTCGCCGTCTTTGATACCGACTAGCTCGGCAAGTAGGACGCTCACCATGCTAGGGGTGTAAAACTCGCCGCCCTTTTTGCCTGAATCGCTTGCGAATTTTGCGATTAGATACTCGTATGCGTCGCCTATGATGTCTTTGTTTTCTAGGCGGCTTGGGCGTAAATCAAGGCTTGAAAAGTCGTTTATGAGCTGTTTTAGGGTGGTGTTTCTTTGCTGAGTGTCGCCTAGCTTAGAAGGGTTGTTGAAATCTATGTGGGTGAATATGCCTTCTAGCTTTTCTTTGTTTAGCGTTTCTAGGCTGCTTAGGGCGGTGTTGATTAGCTCGCCTAGGTTGGTGGCGTTTTTGTGCTCTTGTAGGTAGGCGAATGTTGAGTGAGCTTCTAGTTTAAAATCTAGCTGATTTAGTAGGGCTTTATAGACTGAGTCGATGCCACAGCTTTTGGCTTTTAGCTCGTTGATTTTTTCGGTGTAGGTGTCGCTTAGGTATTTGATAAATAGCATGGTGAGAATGTAGTCTTTGTAATCACTGCCGTCCATAAGCCCACGGAAGGTGTTGCATGCATCCCAGAGTTTGGCGTTTATCTGAGCGGTGGTGGTTTTTGGCTCTTGTGGGGCTTTTTGGGTGGTGTCGGTGTTTGGGGTTTCGGTGGTGGTTGGGTTGGCTTGTTGAGTTGGGTTAGCTTGGGTGGTGCCTTGTGTTACTTCGGTGCTGTTGGTCTCAAGTATTTTTGTATCGGAATTTAAATTCGGAATTTCGTTTGTTTGTTTCATCTTATGTCCTTTAAATCGTATTTTTTCTAAATGTCTTTTGCATTGAGTAAATACACAAAATCATAATTATAAAAAAGATAAAGTATATCGTATCAAGCTGTAAATCTATCCAAATGGCTTTGATTATGTTGTTATAGATTTCATTACTTGATTTTACGCTTGTGTAATACATTAAAAGCTTATTGTCTTTTATGAATTGCTTTATGTCTTGGATATTTTGTGCGTTTTTGGTTGGTAGATTGACAATATTTGTGCCAAAAAATAAATCATAAGGCTCTTGTGCTTGGTTTATGCTGATGTTTGAGCTAACTTCGTTTTGGCTTATGGTGGCTTGTAGATTTATGATGTTTTGGTTTGGTTTTGATTCTTCTTTTGGCTCTTGTTTTGGCTCTGAATCTTTTTTAGTTTTTTTAAATTTTTCTTGATTTTCTACACTTGCTATTTTTAAAGCATTTCTAATATCTTCTTGGGTGTATTTATTTAAGGTATTATCTAAGTAATAAATGCTTGGTGAAGTTATGATATTTTTTGAAAAAATCGGAAAGCATATAAAATAAATTATTGCAGATAAACCAATAAAATAATAAACAAAGTTTTTATTTATATAAAATACCATTAAAATTATAAATAAAATTCCAAAATATATCAGTATAAGATAATCAGGAAAAATAAATAAAACAATATTGAATATCATAAAAATAAAAAATATAAATTTACCTACAGGATTTTCAATTTTATAAATAAGCCAAATAAGTAATAGCGAAATACCAAAATATACTCCTAAATGATAACCGCTAAAAAAATTAGTTAAAATATGATTAAAAAATCCTGTATTGAAAAAGCTAAATATTTTTACAATAGATAATTCTAAATATAATGAAAATACAATAGCTAAAGTAAAGTTGATAATCCTTGCAAAATTTGTATGGTGTTCGCTTGTAATTTCATAAAATTTAAGCAATGAATGCTCTAAAGTAGCTTTCCACATGGGCATTGATATATTCTTTGGCTTGTTTGTGGTTTTTTGCTTAAAGTTATCTTCACCATCTAAAAACTTTCTTAATTCTTTACTTTTTATATTTCGCTCTGCTTTCAAATATATCTCATAAGCAAAAAGTTCTAGCTTTTCGCATTCTTTAGCATAAATCTTATTATTTTGAGTGATGGCGATATCTTTTAATAGCCTGAATGTGCTTTGTAGTTTGTTTGCGTTTTGTTTTTTAATCTCTAGGTCTTTAATCATGTTTTCATAATCTTTTTTGTCATGATTGTTTTTTATGTTTTCACTTACTTGCTCTTCTAGTGTAGCTTTGCTAATATGCTCTAAACTCGTATAATCAAAATAAACTTGCTTGGTATCTTTAAAAATTGTGCTTGAAAAATCAGGAATTTTAATAAATCTTGAACCATTAAAAGATACCATACCATTAAACACAGCATTTAAAAGCGAAAAATTGTCTATAAAATTAGTTTTAAAATAAGTATTAGCACCAATATATAAATCATCTGATTGTAGATTCTTAACCTCATTAAGCTTTATGGATAAATGATTATTTATTTTACAATCATTAAAGATTATTGATACATTTTCCCCTTTAAAATCAAACGAATCTTCAATACGCAAAGTCTAAAAAGCAACATGATTGAAAGTAATTTTGATATTTTTAGGATTATAAATTTGAGTATCTTTTTTAAAAGTGCAACAATTAAAATAAATTTCATCAATATCAGGTAGACTTTGCTGTAAATAAATTTCTGTTTTTTCAATAATATCTAAACCTGTTATAAAGATTTTTTCAATATTTTCATTTTTTATCTCATCTAAAAAATCCACCATATTAGCAACCTTATCCTTTAAGCACATTAAAAAAATATATTTATCATCCCCTATAAACAAATATTCATTTATCTGCTCTAACTTGCTTATGTTTATTTTAAAGTGTGTTTTAATAACATCAATCATTTTTATTTCTAGCATTTAAAATCTCCTTTGAGTTTATGCCTATAAGATTATGTTTTCATAAATTTGTAGCTTTTATTGATTGTAAAAAATCCTAGCTTCAATGATTATATCATTTTAAACAATAAAAAAATAATCCAAGAAGCGCTTCATTAACCTCTGCAGTGCATGATGGATGCATTTTATTTAAGGAGAAAAAATGCATTCTAAGTTTTATAAAAAATTAATAATACTTATTATTGTGTTAATACTTTTATATCCTACAAATTTGCTTTGATATATTGCGTATTTTGATGAAATCTGAGCTTAAATTTCGTTTGTTTGTCGGTCACTATCTAAATATAATTTTAAATAATTATTAGATTTGATTTTAAAATACAAAAACAACGCCAAAGAAATCAAATTTATATCTAAAAACACGCTCAAATAAATCCCGCCTAAAATGAGATTAAAAGCTAAATTTATAAGATAATACAAAAGATACAAAGAACTTAAAATCATCATCACATAATTTAACGCAAACTTTATTTTATAAATCTCTTTCATTTTGCATCCTTTGGCTCATTCTTCAATGTTTAAGTATTCAATTAAATCCTTATAATTGTTTAAGTAATGCTCGGCACTTGCTCTTGTGGTGCTTGAGCTTATAAAAACTTTTTTAATAATTTTATTTTTAAGCATTTTTTCGTTTTCGCTGATAAAAATAGTGCAATCACCTATAAATTTTCTTAGCAAATCTTGACCTATTGGGGTTTTGTGGTTTTTGCATTGGATTAATACGCATTCGTTTTCCTTATGACAAACCAAATCTATCCCACCATCATTTTTGCTATTTACAAAGCCATGTGGGAAAACTTTATAGCCTTGCTCTTCATAATGCTTTTTGATTTTTAGCTCATATAATCTTCCTTTTTTCTCGTTTTCACTTTCTGCTTTGTAGATTATGGTTTTTGTGATTTTGTGATAATTTGGCATTTTAGCACTTAAGTTTTCGCTAAATTTATATTTATTTATAACCTTTAAAATCGCATCTTCAAGGTCTTTTTCGTATGCTTTTAAAATATCTTCATCTATAAATTGCAAGCTTTTTTGCTCTTCTTGTAAGGTATTTTCATCAGTTTTATCTACTTGATTTTCTTCTTTTGCCTTTTTGATAGCAAAAAACCTTTTTCTAGCTTTCTCATCTTTAAATGCCAT
>NZ_JBYJAU010000049.1:0-565 GCF_057802535.1 Campylobacter sp. DY7 | reverse complement strand
GGTCGGTGGCGTTGCCGTGGCCGACGGGGAGCCACTGCCTCCCGACATCCCTGTCGTGGTGTCGTGCTTCGCCAGTGAGACGGAGGCGCAGGAGTTCATCCAAGCGGGTGCTCCCGGGGACCTGGAACGGTTGATGGACGGGCTGGCGGTGGAGTTCAGAGCGCTCTCCACGGAGCGCGCGGGTGCACGCGCGTCCACCGTCACGATCGGAAAGGTCTGGACGGGCACCTCTCGTGGCGGATCCGAGCTCATTCACTGGGGCACCGGGTCGGGGTGTCATGGGGTCACCTATGGCTTCCCGTCTCTGTCCAGCTCGTGGAACGACAAGATCCGTTCGGCCGAAGGCTTCAACAATTGCTGGGCCTCGCACTACGCGGACGGCTCCTACGGCGGCGGCGTACTCACCTGCGCGCCGTACTGCGCGACCTTGGGGTTCCTCGCCGGTCAATCGTCATCGATCGTGTACCGGCCGGTCGGCACCTTCGGATAGGACCGGCGCAGTCGGTGGGAACCCGGGTCTGCAGTCCGGACACCACGGAGTGAGGGCATCCGCCCTGGGACTGAC
>NZ_JBYJAU010000010.1:0-72034 GCF_057802535.1 Campylobacter sp. DY7 | reverse complement strand
TAGGAATTACTAAAAAATATTTAGATTTTATAGAAGAAAAAGCATTAATTAAAAAGCTAATTTCTAAACTTTTTAAGCATATTCTTGCAAGTGTTAAAAATAAACTTTAAATACTTTTATGCTTTTTTATTCTTAATCTTCACTTGCTTAGGGTAGGTTATGTTTAGGGTGTTTGTTTGATATTTCAAATTCTTTTTATTTTTCTTTATTTTTAGTGTATGTAAAATTTAAAAATATTGATTTAAAACAAAAGAATTTAAAATAGGAAATTGATTCATAATATTGCTAAAACATAGATTAAAGCTTAATTTTAAATGTTTTGTATTAAAGCACTTATTGAGAATAAAAATAATTTATTTAGTAGTTAGGCTTTTCTTATTTAAAATCTTTTCAATTTTCTTTTGTTGTTTTTCTATATATTTTTCACCTAATGGTTGTACTTCTTCTTCTCTAAATTCCATTTCAAATCCATCTTTACTCATTGCAGAATACTTTTGTCTAAACTCTGTGTATAAAAAATAAACTGATAAATCATCAACAAAAGGCAATGAAACTAGCTTGGTTTTAGTTTGATATATTGTGTAAGTTTTTAAGTTTTTGCCATTTAAGAAAAATAGTATTAAATAACTTGATAAAATATCTAATATTACAAAAAACATAATTATAGGAAAGAAAATTATTCTAGCTATAGGGTAGTCTAATCTATAATTTAAACTTTGATTTTCTGTTTCTTTAGTGTTATAAGCGTCTTTATTGAATATATATGAATAAGCTAAAGCAGGTCGCTTTGTTTGTAATCTAAAAACTATATCGCTTTTATTTATTGTTGCGGTTACTTTTTTGTAACTTTTTGCTATATTAAAAAACAATGTTGTTTCGTCTACTGCATATGTTTCAAAATATATCTTTTCTTTATCTACACTAATGTAAAAATCATTATTTTTAACAAATCTAAGTCTTTTTATTTGTCTAAGTTTTAAAAAGAATGCAACGAAAAAAATACCATCAATAATGCCACTCCAACCTTTTTGAATTCTTCGTATGTCAGTCATTGTTTTTTCGGGTTTACTATTTAATTCATTGATAATATCTATTGCAAAATAACATAAAATAAGTGTAAGAAAAATTGAAAAAATCTCATTAAATAACCTAATAAGCTCTAAGCTATATAAATAATCATTTTTTATTTTATAATCTTTTAAATTATCTATATTCAAATTTTTCCTTTAGTTTAAATAAATATTAATATAGCAAATAAACAATAAAAATAATTTAAAATAAAGCGTAAGAGTAAGTTAAGAATTACGAAATAGGAATTAGACTGATTTTAATTTGTTTTATTGCTAAAAATAGCTGTGATTACAACTATTATTTTTTAGATTTTATATAAAAATAAATTAAAATCGTAGATATTAAAGCCATAGCAAGAGTTAAAGTGCTATTTTGAATATCTCCTAATTTTAAAAAGCAAAATTTAAAAAAGGCATTTAAAATACTAAATAAGGTAAAATGAAATAAAAAGCCTAAATCTTTCTCGCTTTTATAAAAATTAATAATATTTTTACAATAGATTTTAGTCGCAGATATACTAACATAACTCCATATCATAAGCAACAAAAAACCAAGCAAAAGACCACGAGCATAAGCATCATCGTCATCTATAAAAAACCATGGCAATAAATATCTCAAAGGTATTAAAGTAAGTATAAAAGTATCCATATATAACATTAAAAAAGACCAAGAAATTACATATAATAAAACAAGAAATATTAAAACTTTAAAGCAAGTTGCAATAAAAACTTTTATTAATTTATTATATATCCATTCTAACATGCTAAATCCATATAATTTTCTTAATCTTTAGATAAAAGCATTTGTTTTATTAAGTTTTAAGCTAAGAATAATATTTCTTAGCTTATTTTAAGATATTGTAGTTTTCACAAGCTATGTTATTGCCTAAATCACAAGCTTTTTTGTAATATAACTTAGCCATATTTTTGTCTTTTTCGTGAAATAAAACGCCTAAATTATTGCACGCATAAGCGTCTTTATTATCACAAGCTTGTCCCCAAAGAATAGCAACTTTATCATAATCTTTTAGCTCATAATATACATTTCCTAGATTATAACAAGCATTATAATCCTTTGCCGAGCAAGCAATTGAAAGATATTTGATAGCTAGATTATTATTCTTTTCATTAGCATACAAACTTCCTAAACCATAGCAAGCTTGCATGATGTTTTCATCACAAGCTTTTTTCCAAAATATTTTTGCATTATCTAAATCTTGGTTATTTTTATAAAACACACCTAGATTATAACAAGCATCTTTATAATTATTTTCACAAGCTTTGGTTAAAGGCTCTTTTGCTTGATTAAAATCACTAGCGTAAATCCCAGCATAAAAACAAGCTTCATAATTGCCGTTTTCACAAGCTTTATTGTAATATTTATTAGCGTTTAGCTTATCATTATTTTTGCTATAAATAACACCTAAATTATAACAAGCATTGCTAATATCACCATCGCAAGCCTTTATAAAATACTTAGTCGCTGAATCTAAATCATTTTGATTAAATAAAGCTACGCCTTGATTATAACAAGCTGCAGCGATTTTGCTTTCTTCACAATCGCTTAAATAATCAGCACCTAAAATTAAACCAAAACTCATTACTAATAATAATTTCTTCATGTTCTAAACTCTTGTAATTTCTTATTAAGCTCTTCAGTCATCTCGCTTAAATGACTTGCAGCCCCCGCGATTTCTTCAACGCTTCTTGCGTTTTCATTCGTAATTATATTCATATTGTTTAAATTATTTAAGATTTTTTCCATATCTTCGCTTGTATTTATATAATCATGAACCGTTTGTTCGCTTTGATTTATTGCATTTGTTACACTTTCTTTCATTGTATACATGTGTTCTTTTGTAACATTTGCGATATTACTTAAATCTTGCATTTGATTTGAGTTTATATTCATTTGTTCGCTTGTATCTTTAATACCTTGAACGATAACATTTATAGTAGCATTTACTTCGCTTAAGCTTCTTTGGGTTCGCTCAGCTAATTTTCTTACCTCATCAGCAACTACTGCAAATCCACGACCTGATTCTCCCGCACGAGCTGCTTCAATAGCAGCATTTAGTGCTAATAGATTTGTTTGGTCTGCTATTTCATTGATTATTTCAAGCACTGATTTTACATTATCAGCATCTACGCTAAGTCTTTCTATTTTCATAGCAAGTTCGCTTTCAATGCTTGCACTATTTATTATTTTACTACTTAGAGTATCTATTTCTTTGTTTGAGTTTTCTATCATTAATAAAGCATTATCTAATGAAGTAGTAGCATCTTTAGCTTTTTGAACGCCAATATTTAAAGCGTTTTTAGTATTTTGACCTTTATTTGCTATTTCGCTTACTATTAGGCTTCCTTCTTCAGCTCTTTTACCTGTTTGTAAGCTTGTATTTCCTAATTCACTAGCAATTGAAGCATTTTCGGTAGAAATTGTTTTAGCCTGTGCTATTAAAATCCTAATTTTTTCTAAAAATTCATTAATAGCTTTTGAAGCGTGAGCTATTTCATCATTTCCTTTTACAACTAGTTTATTTGTTAAATCGCCATCTCCACTACTTAATTCAACTGCTTTATTCTCTAATACTTTTAAAGGTTTTGATATAAATGTATTTGTAAAAATATAAGCAATTATCATTAAAACAATAAAGCTAATTAAACTAATAAACATAAACTTTATAAAATCATCAAATTGAGCATCGCTTAATTCTTTAGCATTTTTATCTAAAAAGCTATAAACATTATCTAAATCAACAGCTGTGCTAAAAATATAACCACTCTTTTTATCTTGTAAAGAATATGCTAAAAATTTTTTAGTGCTTCCATTTTGGTATCTAAACTCATATTCACTAAAGCCCCCGCCGCTTTTACCTGCGTTTATAATATCTCTTATGAAAGCTTTATTATTTGCATCTACTGAGTTTATTTTGTTTTCACCTATCCAGTCGCTTAAAACGTGATAAATCACCATTCCATCATCTTGAAAAACTAAAAAACCTTTAGAATTATTATCATATCTTACTCTATCTAATTGATTTTGTAATAATTCTTTAAATCTATCTAACTTATTTTGTCTTTCTAAATCATCGTAAGTATTTCCTGCATATTGACTAATGCTTTCTACTAGAGTTTTTACTTGTTCTTTTCTAAGATAAATGCTTTCGTTTTCTATTTCGCTTAGCATTTTAGCTTCTAATTTGTCAAACATTTTGCTTGAGTTTATGCTTAAGGATAGAGCTAGTAAAAACAAAGAGCAAAAGACTAATAAACTTATTTTAAATGAAATTTTCATTTGTAACCTTTCAAAAAATTTTTGTTAATAATAATTTTTTTATATAAATTTTTTATTAATTAAATTTTATTTTTTTATATTTTTTGTTCTTTTTAATTCGTATTAATTATTAAATAAGCAAAATTTGATTAAATCCTAGGAAAAAACTTAATGGAGGTCGTATGATTACAGGTGCAAAGATGATTTGTGAAGCTTTAAGGCTTGAAGGTGTTGAAGTAGTATTTGGTTATCCTGGTGGAGCTGCTCTTAATATTTATGATGAGCTTTATAAGCAAGATGATTTTAAGCATGTATTAGTTCGCCACGAACAAGCTGCTGCACATGCTGCTGATGGCTATGCAAGAGCTAGTGGTAAGGTTGGTGTTGCGATAGTTACAAGTGGTCCTGGATTTACAAATACTCTAACAGGTATCGCAACAGCTTATGCTGATAGTATTCCTATGGTTTTAATCTCAGCTCAAGTTGCAAATTCGCTAATAGGAACAGATGCTTTCCAAGAAATTGATGCAGTTGGAATGAGTAGGCCTTGTGTAAAGCATTCTTATTTAGTAAAAACTATTGAAGAATTACCAAGAGTTTTAAAAGAAGCATTTTATATAGCAAGAAGTGGTCGCCCAGGTCCTGTTCATGTAGATATTCCAAAGGATATTACAGCAATTAAGGGTAAGTTTTCTTATCCAAGTGAAGTAAATATGAAAACTTATAAGCCAACTTATAAAGGCAATCCAAGACAAATAAAACGCCTAGTACTTGCACTAAGTGAAGCTAAAAAGCCGCTTTTATACATAGGTGGTGGCTGTATTAGTTCAAATGCTAGTGAAGTTATTCGTGAATTTGTTAAAAAGACTAAAATACCTGTAGTTTGCACTCTAATGGGTTTAGGTGTATTAGAACACGATAATCCATACAACCTTAGAATGGCAGGAATGCACGGAAGTTATAGAGCTAATATGGCTATGAGTGAATGTGATTTACTGATTTCATTAGGTGCTAGATTTGATGATAGAATTACGGGTAAGACTAGTGAGTTTGCAAAATTAGCAAAAATAGCTCATATTGATATCGACCCAACTTCAATTTCTAAGATAATTAAAGCTGATTTTCCTATCGTTGGAGATGTTGCTAATGTTTTAAGTGAGCTTTTAGCTGAGATTAAAGATATGGAATTTGATTTAGGAAATTGGCATGGTATTTTAGATAGACACGAAGCCTTATATCCGTCATTTAGTTATGAAGATAGCGATGAAGTGTTAAAACCACAATGGGTTATAAATGAATGTGCAAAAATTAGCCCAAATGCAAATGTAATCACAGATGTAGGACAGCATCAAATGTGGGTGGCTCAGTTTTTTAAATTTAATGAACCAAGAAGATTAAGCACAAGTGGTGGATTAGGAACTATGGGTTATTCAATTCCTGCTGCTTTAGGTGTTGCATTTGCAAAAAATAATGAAGTTGTGCTTAATTTCGCAGGTGATGGCTCGTTTTTGATGAATGTTCAAGAGCTAATGACACTTACAGCAGAGCGTAAAAAAGTAATTAATATTATTTTAAATAACGCTTATTTAGGAATGGTTCGCCAGTGGCAAACTAGATTTTATAATGAAAGATATTCAGAAACAAATCTTGAAGATGTTCAGCCTGATTATGAAATGCTAGCAAAAAGTTTTGGTTGTGATAGCTTTAGAGTAAAAACTAAAGATGAGTTTATAAAGGCTTACAATGAATGTTTAAAAAGCCCTAGACCTTGTGTAATTGATGTTATAATTTCAAGATTTGAAGATGTATTGCCAATGGTTCCAGCAGGTGCTGCGATTTATAATATGATATTACCACAAAAATTAATAGCAAAGGATAGCAAATGAAAAGAGCTTTAAGTGTAATAGTAGAAAACCAACACGGAGTTTTAAGTAGAGTTGTAGGGCTGTTTTCAGGTAGGGGTTATAATATAGATAGCTTAACCGTTGCACCAATTGCTGGGACTGAGTTTTCTAGAATTAGTATAATTACTAGCGGAGATGAAGCAGTATTTGAGCAAATCACTAAACAACTTCATAAATTAATTAGCACTTATAAAGTGTTTGAAAATTGCGAATTTGTTGAGCGTGAATGTGCTTTGGTTAAAATTAGTATAGATCAAAATTTAGCTGGACTTGATAGTTTATTAAAAGGTTATAATGGCACAATAGCACATTCAAATGATGAATACATAACGCTTTGCGTAAATGATACAGGAGATAGGATTGATAATTTCTTAAAAACTATCAAAAAATATAATCCTAAAGATTGTGCTAGAAGTGGCGTTGTTTTAATGGAAAGTTAAGATGAAGAATTTAAAAGAATTATGTGAAATTATAGGAATAAAAACAGAATTTGAAATAGGAATTAAGGCTCTTAATTCCTTAGAAGATGCTAAAGAAAATGAGCTTAGTTTTTGTGTAAAAGATAATGATGCTTTAAGAACTACAAAAGCAGCAGCTGTTTTAATTGATGAAAAACTAGCTAAATTTTTGCCTAGCGATGTTATTGCAGTAGTTTGCGATGATCCAAAATATGCTTTTGCACTTCTTAGCAAGGTCTTTGCAAAAGATTTAATAAGAGCTGGCAAAGATGCTGTTATAGGCGAAAATACAACTATTATGCCAAATGTTTATATAGGAAAAGACACCAGCATAGGAAATAATTGCACTATTATGGCAGGTGCATATATTGGTGATGGAGTTTGTATTAAAGATAATGTAATAATATATCCAAATGTTACAATTTATAACGACTCTATTATAGGAAATCATTGCATAATTCACGCAGGAAGTGTTATTGGAAGCGATGGTTTTGGATATGCAAGTAATGCTAAGGGACATTTTAAGATTTATCATAATGGTTATGTAGAATTGCAAGATTTTGTTGAGATTGGCTCTTGCGTTTGTATTGATAGGGCTGTATTTTCAAAAACTCTTATTAAAGCAGGAACTAAAATTGATAATTTAGTTCAAATAGGGCATAATTGCATTTTAGGTCAAGGTTGCTTAGTGGTTTCTCAAACAGGATTAGCAGGTTCAAGTGAGCTTGGAAATGCTGTTGTAATGGGAGGTCAGAGTGCTACAAGCGGTCATTTAAAAATAGGTGATCGTGCGATTATTGCTGCTAGGGGCGGAGTTAGTAAAGACTTAGCAGGTGGCAAAGTTTATGGTGGTTTTCCTATAATGGAGCAAAGAGAATGGTTAAAAATGCAAGCAAAATTAAAAAGGATGAATAATGAAGGCTGAGTTAATTAGCTCAATTTTACTTAAAGGCACTCAAAGTGGTAAAATCTCATTAGCAAATATTAAAAATCCTTACGGAGAAGGCAGTAATGATGTATTAAGCATAGCAATATGCTTAAAAGAAAACGAGCCAGATTGGAAAATCCATGTGCCTTATGAAAATTTAGACGAATTAATAATAGCTTTACAATCAATTAGCGATAAAAGGCAATAAAATTGATTAAAACCCATTTGAGAATTTTTGAAATTGTGCTAATTCTTATGATGATTAGTATTGTTTTTGTATTTTCAATGGGATTTTTTACTTATGTAGGACAAAAATCTCCTTATGGATTTTTGTTTTCTCAAACATTGTTTGCAGTAATAGGCGTTTTGATTATTGTAGTTTTTCAACTCATAAAAGAAGAATATTGTTATAAAATCTTATATGCAATTTTTATAATTAGTTTAATCGCTTGTATGATTATGCCTTATTTACCAGCTTCTTTGGTTGTTGAGACTAAGGGGGCTAGAAGATGGATTAGGTTTCTTGGTTTTTCTATTGCACCACTAGAGTTTTTAAAAATCTCAGCTTTTTCTATATTAGCTCTTACATATTCAAGAAAAATTGATGCAATTAAAAGAACTTTTAAACAAGATTTGTTTTTATTATTGCCAACTCTTTGTGCTTATTGTTTGATTTTTGGTTATGTTTATGTTACTCAAAATGATTTAGGTCAGTGTGTTGTGGTTGCTGCTAGTATGTTTGTTATGGCTTTAGCTGCCGGAATTAGCTTTAAGCATATTTTTTATTTATTCATAGCTGCTATTGCTTGTGGGGTATCTTTAATAGCTCTACATCCTAGAAGACTTGAAAGAGGGCTTGAGTGGTGGGGAAGTATTCAAGATTTTATCTTGCCTATGTTTCCTGAAGGCATTCAAGAAAGTTTAAGAATAGCACACGCAAGTGAGCCTTATCAAATCTCGCATAGCTTAAACGCAATTACTCACGGAGATATTTTAGGGCAAGGTTTTGGGCTAGGCGTGTTTAAATTAGGGTTTTTAAGTGAAGTTCATACGGATTTTATTCTCTCAGGTATTGCAGAAGAAATAGGCTTTTTTGGATTTTTTGTAGTTATTTTATTGTTTAGTTTTTTAGTAGCTTCTATTTTAAAACTATCAACTTATATGAAAACTAAAAGAGATTATTTGTTTTGCATAGGATATGGTTCTTGTATGTTTTTTACATTCTTAATGAATGTAGGTGGAATTATTTCATTAATTCCTTTAAAAGGAATTGCAGTGCCATTTCTTAGCTATGGTGGAAGCTCAATGTTAGCTAACTCCATTGCGATAGGAATTTTATTAAGCATTTTTAAACATTCTCAAGAAAATTATGTAGGAAGTATGTAATGATAGCAATCACTGGCGGTGGAACGGGCGGTCATTTAGCAGTAGCTAAGGCAGTTTCAAAAGAATTAGATGAGTTTATTTATATAGGTAGCACTAAAGGACAAGATACTTTATGGTTTAGTGGAGAAAATTGTTATTTTTTAAAAAGTAGTGGTTTTGTAAATCAAGGAATATTAGGCAAAATCAAGGTGATTTTTTCTTTAATTGCTTTAGTTTACGAGTGTTTAAAAATATTTAAAAAGCATAAAATTACTTGTGTTTTAAGTGTCGGTGGGTATTCTAGTGTGCCTGCTAGTCTTGCTGCTATTATTTCATTTCGTAAATTAATAATCCATGAGCAAAACTCAAAAATGGGTCTAGCAAATCGCCTTACAAAGCCTTTTGCTACAAGGTTTTTTTCAGCTTATGAAAAAGAGCTTTGCCCTTATCCTGTGCAAGAGAAATTCTTTAATATTAAAAGAAAAAGAAATGAAATAAAAACAATCTTAATTATAGGTGGCTCTCAAGGTGCTAGATTTTTAAATGAATTTGCACTTAGCCTATATCCTAAATTATTAGAAAATAATATTAAATTAATTCATCAATGTGGTGCTAAAGAATTAGAAAAATATGAAAGAGAATACGAAAAATTTGAAATAAAGCCAACCTTAATAGGCTTTTCAAATGAAATTGAAAAATATATGCAAGAAGCTGATTTTGCTATTAGTAGGGCGGGGGCAAGTGCTAGTTTTGAGCTTATAAATGCAGCTATTCCAACTCTTTTTGTGCCATACAAATATGCTTATAAAAATCATCAATATTTTAATGCTTTGTATTTGGTAAATCAAGAGCTAGCTTTTATGTGTGAAGAAAAGAATTTGAATTCGGAATTAGCATTAGATCTAATCTTAAATGAAGGTTTAAAATACGCTGATAATTTATATAATTTCAAAAACATAAATGGAGCAAAATTTTTAGCAGATATTTTAAAGGAATATTGATTTGAGCTTTTTTTCAATAGAGTTTTTGATATTAATTTTTATATTTTTTATATTATTTAATAAACTTGATATAAAAAAACAAAATTTATTATTACTAGGATTTAATGCCTTAGTGCTTTATTTATTTAATCCTTATTGCTTGTTGGTTGTTTTTGTTTTTAGTATATTTATACATTTTTTAGCTTTAAGTGTTTATGTTAGAAATACTAAAAATATTACTTTTTTAGCATTAGCTTTAATTGTTTTAAACCTTTGTGTTTTTAAATATTATTCTAGTATAAAAGATAGTTTTGATTATATGTTAAGTCTTTTAAATATTCAAATTACTGATTTAATCTTTCCTTTAGGGCTTAGTTTTTATACATTCAATACAATTACTTATATAGTGTGGGTTTATAAAGAAAAAAGAGAGCCTGTTAGCTTTGCGTTTTTATTTACTTATCTTAGTTTCTTTGCTACTTTTGTGAGTGGTCCTATTTTTAGGTTTGCTAATTTTAAAGAGCAGTTTTTAAGATTAAAACGCTTTAAACATAAGGATTTAATAATAGCTAATTTATTGCTTGCACTTAGCAAAGTATTTTTGATACTTCCTTTTGTAGATAAGTATTTTTATGCTTTTTTAGATGAGTTAAATACTCTTAGCTTTTTAGGTTTATTAAATTGTTTTTATTTGTATTCGCTTAAATTATATTTAGATTTTAGTGCTTATGTTAATTTAGTTAGTGCATTTGCTTTTATGATAGGATTTAAATTACCAAGGAATTTTAATAATCCTTTTAAAGCTAGAAATATCCAAGATTTTTGGAAAAGATGGCATATTAGCTTATCAAATTTTATTCGTGATTATATTTATATTCCATTAGGTGGAAATAGGGTAAATAGAACAAGCTTAAATATAATAATCGCTTTTGTAATTTCTGGTATTTGGCACGGAAATACTTATAATTTTGCTTTATGGGGTTTAGCTCATGCTTTAGGGCTTATTTTTATTTCTTTATTTTCTTATAAATTCAATAAATTTTTAGCCTCATTTATTACTTTTACTTATGTTAGCATTGTGTGGAGCTTTTTTTATTTTGCTGATTTTTCGCAAGTTAAGGAATATTTTTTAAGCTTTTTAGTCTTTAATGGTATAAATAATAAAGAATTATTAGTATTTTTAACTATATTTGTTTTATTTATAATTAATTTTTATTCTAAAAACCATTTAGCTATATTTACTAATTTTTTAAGGCGTTTGAATATTTTTATAAAAATTATTTTTATTAATTTAGTTTTATTAGTTGTGTTTATGTATATGCCAAGTGGGATTCCAAATTTTATTTATGCAGGATTTTGATGAGAGAGTTTGTTTTTATAATTATAAGTTCTAGTTTGATTTTTATAGCTTTATTTAACGATTCGCTAAAAGAATACTACGAACAAACCTATCATAAAAGCATAGAATTTGAATCAGGAATTACAAAAAAGCTAAGCGAATTTAAAAACTTTTTAGAATATGAAGTATTTTTTGTAAAAGAAAAAGAAGAAATTAAAGAAATAGTAAAAGAAACAAAACCAACAAAAGATGAAATCAGTAAAAAAGCAAAAAATAAAATCTTGCTTAAATGCTATTTGCCATATAAATTAAATGAAAATACATTAGCAAAAGCAAAAACTTTAAGTCTTAGCAAAGAAAACGGAGTGATTTTATTAGGCGATAGCTTAATGCAAGGCGTTGGAGTTGCGATTTGTAATAATCTAAAAAAGCACAATATAAAATGTGAAAATCTTGCAAAGCAAAGCACAGGCTTACTTAGAAAAAAATACTACGATTATGCAAAGGTTTTAAAAAATTCTTTGAATAATTCTAAGATTAAAAATATAGTAATTTTAGTAGGTGTTAATGATTTGTGGGATGTTAATGAAAATAATAAGCTTTTAGTTTTTGGCAAAAGCGAGTGGAAAGCCTTTTATGCTAAAAGAATTGATGAATTAGTAAAAATCGCTAGAGAAAATGATGCGAATATTTTTTGGTATGAATTACCTGTGGTAAAAAATGATGAACAAAACGAAAAGATAAAAATCTTAAATGAAGTATTTTATGAATTAGCTAAACAAAACAATTATCAATTTATAAAATTAAGCTCATTATTAACCGAGCATTTTGATTTTTATATAAAGATAGAAGGCAAAAGCAAAAGGATAAGGTCAAACGATGGCATACATTTCACACCACTTGGGTATGATTTGATTTCACAAGATTTTTTTAAAGCAGTTGAAATAAAATGAGAATTTTAAGTATTTTTATAGCTTTATTTTTATTTTCATCTTGTAGCTCTCCGTTTTTAAATAGCATAATTTATAAAAAGCAAGAAGTAAAAACTCCACAAAAATCAAGTAAAACACATCAAGAAAGCTTGATAGTAAAAGATGCTAAAGTAAATACAAATATTATAAAAATTACAAAAGAAGAAAAAAAGCAAGATATAAAAAAAGAAGTAAAACAAGAAATTAAAAAACAAATTCCTATTAAAAATATAAAACTACCTTATAAAAAAATAGCCTTTGTAGGTGATTCACACTTCGCAAGTGATTATATAAGCGCTTATTTTAGAAATGCTTTAGGTATTCATTCTTTAGGATTTATTCCTGCGATTTTACCTAAATGGCATAATCAATATTTAGCAAAATATAATAATTCAGGCTTTAAAGTAGAGTATTTAATAAATACAAAAGATAATTTAAGTTTTAGTGGAATTAATGCAAATTGCTTAGATAATTGCGAGATAAATATAGATTTAGGCTTTATGGCTAATGATATTGAATATTTGGAATTTAAATCAGGAATTTGGAATTTTAAAAACTATAAAAAGAATACAAATAAGATTAATTTTAAGCTAAGTTCATCAAAAATAGGGGGATTTTTAAGCAATAATTCTTCTTATATTGATAATCTTGGAATTAATGGTGCTAGTATTTTTAATTATTTAAGAATTGATGATGAATTAGCGTTTAAAGTCGCTAAGAAATTAGATTATGATTTGGTTGTTTTTTCTTTTGGGACTAATGAAAGTGTTTTAAATAAGATAAATCAAGAAATGTTTTTAAATAATTACAAAAAAATCATCAATATTTTCAAATCAACAAATACAAAAATAATTCTTCTAATCCCGCCAGAACCTACATTGTATGTGAATAAAAACTATGTAAAAGGAGAAAATAATGAGCTAGTAAGAACTCTTATTAAAAAAGTGGCAAAGGAAAATGGTGCTTATATTTTTAATATAGATGAGCTTATGCAAAAAGAAGGGGGTAAAGCTGCTTGGATAGCTAATAAAAAATCATTAAAAAATACACATCTTAGCAAGTTGGGTTACGATTATGTAGCCTTAAAATTATTAGAATTTTTAAAGATTACAAAGGATTAAAATGAAAGATGAATTAATTTATCATTTAAATGATAAACCGCCATTATCTCGTGCAATTTTAGCTGCTCTTGTTCATTTACTAGCTATGTTTGTAGCTGTTATTACTCCATCACTTATAATTGGAAAAGGCTTAGGATTAAGTCCTGAGAATGCAACTAGAATAGTGTCTATGTCATTGTTTGCAAGTGGGGTTGCAGGATTTATTCAAATGATGACTTTAAGAATAGGTAAGTTTCAAATAGGCTCAGGCTTACTTAGCGTTCAAGGAACTAGCTTTAACTTTGTTAGTGCGATTATTGCAGGGGGATTAATATTAAGAAAGCAAGATTTAAGTGATGCAGAGATTTTAGCAGCAATTTTTGGAACATTAATGCTATGTAGCATTACTGAAATGCTTGTATCAATTAGCTTAAAATATGTAAAAAGAATAATTTCAAATCTAGTTTGTGGAATCGTTGTAACTATAATAGGACTTACTCTAATTAGCGCTGGTCTTGTTAGTGCAGGGGGTGGCTTTTCAAGTATGAATAAAGACTTAGCACCTAATTTACAATTTGCAAGTCTTGAAAACCTTGCTTTAAGTGGAGTTGTATTGCTATCTATTGTGATATTTAACTCTTTTAAAAAGCCTATTTTTAGAGTAGGAGCATTGTTCTTTTCTATAATAATAGGATTAATTTTAGCTATATTTTTAAATAGATTTGATTTAAGCAATCTTCACACATCAAGTTTATTTATAGTTCCTGAACCTTTATATTATGGTCTTAGTATTGAGCTTAGCTTAATTTTGCCTTTTGCAATCATTTTTATAGTTACTTCGCTTGAAACCATTGGAGATATTAGTGCTACAAGTGAGCTAAGTCGTGAGCCTATGAGCGGAGAACTTTATGAAAGAAGGCTAAGGGGCGGTGTTTTTGCTAATGGGTTTAACTCTTTAGTATCGGCATTTTTTAATACATTTCCAAATTCATGCTTTGGGCAAAATAATGCAGTAATCGCACTTAGTGGGGTTGCAAGCCGTTATGTTGGCTATATTGTTTGTATTATGCTTATGATTTGTGGTGTTTTTCCTATTGTTGCGGAGTTTGCTTTAAGAATACCTGAGCCAGTAATTGGTGGTGCGATTTTAGTAATGTTTGGAACAATTGCAGCAACAGGAATTAAGATAATTTCAAGAGAAGAATTAAATAAGCGTTCTGTAATGATACTTTCAATCTCACTTGCTCTAGGTTTAGGAGTTAGCACTCAGCCACTTATTTTAGAGCATTTGCCTGATTTTTTAAAAAATCTTTTTGGCTCAGCCGTTGCAACTGCTGGATTTAGTGCGATTTTGCTTGAAATCTTACTACCAAAAGAAGAAAAATAAACTTTTTATAGGAATTAAAATAATTTTAATTCCTATTTCAAATTCTTTTTTATTTTATAAAAAGCTAAATTTATTTTTTAGTGCAAAAGCCTAATAATTTTGTTTTAGAAGTCTTATCAAGGCATTTGAAAAGTCTTTTATGGATAATTTCATTTCCATCATCTCGTCCGTTCCACATATTTTCTCCTTTTAAAAAATTAGTTTAAAATTTTTTAAATTAAGATTTGTGTAAAATTCATAATAAATTTATTTAATGTGTAACTTGGTAACAAAAAAATAGGAAAAAATTTTATATTGTTATTTTATCAATTAATAATTTTTATTATAATTTAATAAATATTATCAAAGGAATTAAATCATGGGAAAAAATCTCTCTTTAAAATCACAATTATTTATAGGTTTTGCAAGTATTCTTGCATTTATTTTGGTTATATTTTTTAACGGCTTTATAAAAATACAAAGCGTTGAAAATGATTTAAATACCATTAGCGATGTAAATGCTCTAAAACAGCGTTATGCAGTTGATTTTAGGGGTAGTGTGCATGATAGAGCTATTGCTATTAGAGATGTTGTTTTGTTAAATTCTAAAGATGAAATAAACAATACCATTTCTTTAATCAATAAACTTGAAAATAATTATGAAATCGCAGCTAATAATATGGATAAAATCTTTTTAAACCCTAGTTTAGTAGATGAAAAAGATAAAGAAATATTAGCAAAAATTAAAAATGTAGAAACAAAAACTCTTCCTTTAATTAAAGAAATCATTAATCTAAAAGATAAAAAGTCTTTCAATGAAGCTAATGAATTGCTACTTAACAAAGCAAGATTTAGTTTCGTTGAATGGCTAAATGTGATTAATGAATTTATAGATTATCAAGAAGCTAAAAATCAAGTTTTAACGAAACAAGCAAGAGGAACAATCTCAGGCTTTTTAAGTAATAGTATGATTATTACGATTATTGCCTTTGTTGTTGCTATTCTTTTAGCGCTTTATATAAGCAAATTAATCATTAGCTCATTAGGTGGAGAGCCAAAAGATGCAGTAAAAATTGTAAATAGCATAGCTCATGGAAATCTGAATACTAAAATAGATACGGATTATAAAGATAGTATGCTTTATTCTTTAAAAGAAATGCAAAATAGATTAAAAGAAATCGTAAGTGAAGTAATAGAATCTTCAAGAGAGCTTGAAACAAGTGCAAAAGAAGTTACAAACGCATCAAATAACGCAAACAAACTTGCAAACGAACAGCAAGTAAAATCAAAAGCATCGCTTGAAAGCATTAGCGTAGCAAGAGTTGATATGCAAGAAGTTTTAAACATAGCTAATCAAACTAAGGATAATTCTTTAAAATCAGTTGAATTATCAAAAACCGGAATTGCTTCAATGAGAACAACTATTAATGAAATAGAAAAAATCACTCAAACTGTTAATTATTCTTCAGAGCAAATCAGAATGCTTGATAAACATACAACAGAAATTAGCAATAGTGCAGAATTAATCAAAGAAATAACAGAGCAAACAAACTTATTAGCATTAAATGCAGCAATTGAAGCAGCAAGAGCAGGTGAGCATGGGCGTGGATTTGCTGTGGTTGCTGATGAGATTAGAAAACTAGCAGAAAAGACTGATATTGCTACGAATGAAATCTCAAATATGATTTCAATTATTCAAAACGAAACTCATGCAACGGTTGAAGCGATACTTGAAGCAGTTCCACAAGTAGAAAACGGAATGAGATTAGCTAATGAAGCAAACAATGTGTTAGAGCAAATTAATATTCAAGCAAATGATTCATTGCAAAAAGCAAATGAAGTAAGTAATGCTGCAAAAAATCAAGCAGATAAGCTAAATAATTTAAATAATGATATGTTAAGTATTACAAATAGTGCAGAAAATACACATAAATCAATGCAAGATAATACAAAAGCAGCAAGCCATTTAAAAGATATAGCAAATATGCTTACAAATCATATAAATTATTTTAAAATCTAAAAAGATAGTGAAAGAATTAATTTCTTTCACTAAAAGTAAAAATTGTAATTCCTAATTCAAATTCTTTGATAATTTAAATAAAATTATTGATAATTATTATATGTTTGGACTTAACCAAACTTAATTTGCTTAAAACTAAAAAACTCTAATCAATCTAACTAAGCTATTTAAACCACTCCGAGCAAGATTTTAAAATTTAAAAACAATGTTAATGAAGATTTAGTTTGTTTTTATCTGAAAGTAAAAACAAGTTTTTTTGGTTTTATAAGTTTTAAATATTGTTTCAAATTCTTTGAAAGTTAAGCAAAAATTACTTATAGTCATCACACACTCGGAGCTTAATCGCTCAAACCGAAAATCTAAAAAACTCTAGCCAACCCAACTAAACTATTTAAACCACTCCGAGCAAGAGTTTAAAATTGAAAAATAAGAGAATTTGAAATAGGAATTAGCTTTTTAAATTTGTAAAATTTATAAAAGCTAATTCGTAATTATTATTTGCTCTTTTGAGCGTTGTGTTTAGCTTGTTTTAAAAACTCTAAAAAGTCTTTTATTTCTTCGTAATTTTCAAACTTACTTTCTTTATTAACAAGCATTCTTGTTAGGCTTTCGTTTTTTAAATAATCATCGTTCATTTCATCGGCTTTTTGAATTAAAGCATTGATTAATATTTCCTTATTCATTTCAAATCCTAATAAATCGCACTAATTCTATCAACCTCATCCCAGCTAAGGCCTTTATCTTTATAAGTTAGCATTCTATTTACATATCTTGCCAAAATATCGGTTTCTACATTTACTAAATCTCCTACTTTATAGCTAGAAAATAAAGTATCTTTTAAAGTTATATCAATAATTGTAAGTCTTATTGAATCATCTAAAACTTCATTAATTGTAAGGCTTACTCCATCTATTGCAATGCTGCCTTTATTGCAAACTAAAGGCATAAATTTTTTATCAATACTTATATAAAAATCAACTCCACTATTTAGCTTATTAATCTTTATAATTTTTCCAAGAGTATCAATATGTCCTGTTAATAAATGCCCATCAATTCTATCTCCAAGTTGCATAGCTAATTCGGTATGAACTTTAGAGCCAACTACAAATGGCTTAATTACGCTTTGGGTTTCACTGCTTAAGTTTAGGCTAAAACCATCATCGTGGATTTTAATCACACTAAGGCATGCTCCATTAGTTGCAACGCTATCTCCTATATTTGGTTTTAATTTTGAAACTATTCTTAATTCATTATTTGAATATTTTTTTACAACTGCTAATTCTCTTATTAAACCATTAAACATTTTTATCCTTTACAATAAGCTTAGTGTATTATAAAAAAAAGGATTAATGATGTATGATATTATAATTATTGGTGCTGGTCATGCAGGTGTTGAAGCTGCACATGCTAGTGCAAAAATGGGTAAAAAAACCTTACTTCTTACAATTTTAAATGATAGAATCGGAGCAACTTCGTGTAACCCTGCAATAGGCGGACTTGCAAAAGGGCATTTAGTAAAAGAAATAGCAGCACTTGGCGGAATTATGCCAAAAATCACAGATTTAAGTGCGATTAATTATAAGACTTTAAACGAGAGTAAAGGTGCAGCAGTTCGTGGAACTAGAGCTCAGATTGATATGGATGAATACAATAAAAATGCTAAAAATATATTACTTAATATGCCTAATTTAGACATTTCTCAAGAAATGGTTACGGAATTATTAGTAGAAAATAGCGAAGCTTATGGAGTAAAAACAGAATTAGATAAAGAATATAAAGCAAAAAAAATCATTCTTTGCTCAGGAACATTCTTAAATGGTTTAATACATGTTGGTTTAAGCAAAATAAAAAGTGGTCGTGTAGGAGAGTTAAGCTCAACTCATTTAGGAGATAATCTAGCTGCTTTAGGGCTTAATCGTGGAAGGCTAAAAACCGGAACATGTCCAAGAATTTTAGCAAGTAGTATTGATTTTAGTGTTTTAGAAATTCAAGAAAGTGATTTAAATACTAAAGGTTTTAGCCTAGATTACAAGACTCATACATTGCCACAACTACCTTGCTATATAGCTCATACAAATACAACTACTCATGATATTATTCGCTCAAATTTTGACAAAGCTCCTATGTTTACAGGTCAGATTAAAGGAATAGGCCCTAGATATTGTCCTAGCATTGAGGATAAAATCAATCGTTTTGCGGATAAAGAAAGCCATCATTTATTCATCGAGCCACAAACAAAAGAAGCCACAGAATACTATATAAACGGCTTTTCAACTTCGCTTCCTTTTGAAGTTCAGCATGATATGATTCGCTCAGTTAAAGGCTTTGAGAATGCAAAAATCACAAGACATGGCTATGCGATTGAGTATGATTATTTTGACCCACTTGATTTATTTCATACATTAGAAAGTAAAATTATTAAAAACTTCTATCTAGCAGGTCAAGTAAATGGAACAACAGGTTATGAAGAAGCAGCAGCTCAAGGTCTTATGGCTGCAATAAACGCAAGTTTAGCGATTGATAAAAAAGATGGTTTTGTATTAAGAAGAGATGAGGGCTATATCGGAGTTTTAATTGATGATTTAGTTACTAAAGGAACTAAAGAGCCTTATAGAATGTTTACAAGTAGGGCTGAGTTTAGATTATTACTTCGTGAAAGTAATGCGATTACAAGACTTAATAAATACGCTTATGAGTGTGGTTTAAGAGATGAAGAAAGCTTTAAATACTATGAAAGCAAAATAAATGATATGAAAAAAGGCTTGGAGTTTTTATGTGATAGCAAGGTTGTGCCTTCAAATGTATTTAATGAATTATTAGCAAGTATTGATGAAGAGCCGATTTCTCAGCCTACAACTCTTCAAAAAATCATAGCTCGTAGCACAATTACAAAAGAAAAAATGCTGGTTTTAGCTCCTAGTTTATCTCGTTTAGATGATTTTGTTTTAGATGAGATTTTGCTTGATGCTAAATATTATCATTATGTAAGATTGCAAGATGAAAATATTCAAAATCAAGAAAATTTATTAAAAATAAAAATCCCAAGTGATTTTGTTTATCGTGGAATTAGCGGACTTAGTAATGAAGTAGTTGAGAAATTAGAAAAAAATAAGCCAGCAAACTTATTTGATGCAAGTAGAATTAGCGGAATTACTCCAGCAGCTATTGATATTCTTCAGATTTATATCAAATTAAAGGCTAAAAATTGATAAAACATCTAGCTAAGTTTAAAAAGATTTATTCGTTTGCGGTTTTATCTCTTGTAATGATTGTTTTTTCTTTTTATATAACCATTAAAGAATCTACAATTATTACAAGGCTTGATAATTTAACTCATGATATGTTTTTTAGAATTAACGCCTACTTAAACAATAATGTAAAAGGCGATGATAGAGTTAAAATAGTTGATATTGATGAAAAAAGTTTATCTGCACTAGGTCAGTGGCCTTGGGATAGAGATTTATTAGCTTGTTTAGTTTATAAATTAAATGAAGCTAGCGTTGTTGGATTTGATATTTATTTCGCTGAATATGATAAGCGTGGTGAGATTACTAAGAAAATGAGCGATGAGAGCTTTTCATCTTTAAATATTCCAAAATATGATTTTTGTCCTAGAACTCAAGATACCGATAAAGCTTTTGCGACTGCTTTAGCTAATTCTAATAGCGTGTTAGCTTATGCAATTAATTTAGGTGCATACAAAAACGAAAGCAATGTATATAGAAGTATTTATACAAACCATATTACAGGTAAAAAATTAGCTCCATTAAGCAATCAAAGCATAGCAGAATACAATATTGATTATTCATTGCTCGAGCATGGTAAAAATATTACAGCAAGCATAGAAGAATTAAGCGATAATTCTTATGCTAATGGCTTTGTTAATTCATATACACATTTAGATAATGTAATTCGTAGTGCTTTTATGATGATTTATTATGATGATGGAGAATTTAAACAGCTTTTACCAAGTCTTAGTCTTGCAATGTATGCTAAATATGTAGGAGTTGATGATATTAAAGCTGTTGGAGATGGATTTAATATAAGATTAATCCTTGATGAAAAAGATACATTTTTGGTAAATCCACATGCGCTTTTAGGACTTTATTTTAAAGGAAAATCTCCGCATTATGATTATATTAGTGCAATTGATGTTCTTGATGGTACGATTGATCCTAGATATTTTAAAGATAAGATTGTCTTAATTGGAACTAGCGTTGTTGGGCTTAATGATATTAGAAGTAATTCTTTAGATGAAAACTTGCCAGGTGTTGAAATACACGCTAATGCTATTGATAATTTATTAAATGATGAGTATTTAATAACTCCTAGCTATTCGGCTGAAATATTGTTCGCTTCATTAATAATTATAATTTTATTAAGTGTAAGTTTTTCGTATTTTAAAAGCATAATAATGCAAGTGCTATTTCACTTAATCTTATTAGCAGTTATTATTTTAGGACATTATTATTTTATGGTTAGCGAAAAGTATGTTTTAAATACTTTTGAGCTTATTTTGGTGTTGGCTATTATGGGACTTTGTGGAATTCTTATTAACTTCTTCTTAGAAAGTAGGCAAAAAGAATTTATTAAAGCAAAACTTGAGAAAAAAGTTTCAAAAAGCGTTGCAGAGCAGTTAATTAATACAGATAGCAATGTTTTTAGCACTAGCAAAAGAGAAATTTCGGTATTTTTTAGCGATATTAGGGATTTTACAACCATTAGTGAGAATATGGATGCGGCTGATTTAGTTAAGTTTTTAAATACCTATATGACCCCTATGAGTGATATTATATTTAAATATCAAGGAACGGTTGATAAGTATATCGGAGATGCTGTTATGGCTTATTTTAACGCTCCAAACGATTTAGAAAATCACGCTGATTGTGCCTTGCAAGCTGCAATTGAGCAAATAAAAGCTTTAAAAAGCTTAAATGAAGAATGGCAAAAGCAAAATCTTCCTTATATAAACATAGGTATAGGAATAAATACAGGTGAGTGTATTGTAGGCGAAATGGGTAGCCTTGCAAGAAGCGATTATACTTGTATTGGCGATGGCGTAAATACTGCAAGTAGGGTTGAGAGCTCATGTAAAAACTATAAAGCAAATATTTTAATCTCTCATAATACCTTAGCAGCATTAAAAGACCCTAGTATTTATGAGCTTGAGCTTGTAGATGAGCTAAAACTAAAAGGAAAAGATGAAGCAACCAAGCTTTATAAATGTACAGGTTTTAAAGGCGATAATTTAACGCTTTGGAAGAGTTAAAATTAAATAAGAATTTGAAATTACTAAAAAGGAGAAGAAATGAAAGTAATCGTAGAAGCAAAAGCAAAAATAATGGCAGAAAATGAAAATCAAGCAAAAATTAATCAAGATTTTTTTAATAAAAACAATTTATTTTGTATTAATTTTATGAGCTCACCTGGAAGTGGCAAGACTACTTTGCTTGAGTATATCATTAAAAATAATTTATTAAAACTATGCGTTATAGAAGGCGATTTAGAGACTAACAAAGACGCTGATAGAATTATAAATGCAGGTGCAAAGGCTTATCAGATTAGCACAGGTCAAAGCTGTCATTTGGATGCAAAAATGATTGATAATGCTCTTAAAAATCTTGATATTAGTGGAAGTGAATTTTGTGTAATAGAAAACATAGGCAATCTTGTATGCCCAGCTTCATACAAATTAGGAGAGCATTTAAATGTAGTATTATTATCATCTCCTGAAGGAAGCGATAAGGTTGCAAAATATCCTGTAATGTTTAAAAGAGCCGATGTAATCGTGCTAACCAAAATGGATATAGCAAAACATTTTAATTTTAATTTAGAAGAAATTAGTGAAGAAGCAAAAAAGTTAAATCCAAATGTAAAAATATTTTGTGTAAGTGCAGCAACAGGCGAAGGTGTTGCTGAGCTTTGTGAATACTTTAAAAATCAAAGGGCTTAATATGTGTTTATCAATTCCATCAAAAGTAATTAGTATAGATGAAAATAATTTCGCACAGGTTGATACTTTAGGTATTAAGCGTGGGGTTAGTCTTGATTTAATCCCTGAAGAAGTAAAAGTAGGTGATTTTGTATTAATTCATGTTGGATTTGCTATGCAAAAAATAGATGAAGCTGCTGCTAAAGAAAGCTTAGAACTATATAAGCAAATCGCTGATGAGATAGGTAGTGAAGAGATTGAAAGCAGGTTTTTATGAATTACATAAAAGAATATAAAGACATAAACACTATAAAAGCTTTAAAAAAACTAATTGATAATGTAAAACTTGATAGAGTTTATAATGTAATGGAGATTTGCGGTGGGCATACTCATTCGCTTATTAAATATGCCTTACCTTCTTTAGTGCCTAATATTAACTTTATTCATGGACCTGGCTGTCCTGTATGTGTAATGCCAAAAAGTAGGCTTGATGAAGCCGTATTTTTAGCTAGTTTAGATGGAGTTATATTTTGCACGCTTGCTGATATGATAAAAGTTCCTGCAAGCAATACTAGCCTTGAAAAATTAAGAGCAAATGGAGCAGATATAAGAGCGCTTTATAGCCCACTAGAAGTGTTAAAAATTGCAAGTGAAAATAAAGATAAAAAGATTATATTTTTTGCAATAGGATTTGAAACTACAACTCCTATGAGTGCTGTTTTGATTGAAAAAGTGCTTGAAATGGGGCTAAAAAATGTATTTTTTCATATAAATCATGTAAGAGTTCCTGAGCCAATTGAAGCATTACTTCAAGATAAAGATTGTAATATTGATGGCTTTTTAGCACCATCTCATGTAAGCGTTATAATAGGCAAAAATGCTTATTTAGATATGGCAAAAACATATAAAAAACCTTTTGCTATAAGTGGTTTTGAGCCAGTTGATTTAATGCACTCATTATTAAATCTAAGCTTGCAGTTTAAAAACAAAAGCTATGAAGTATATAACGAATATTCAAGATTAGTAAGTAATGAAGGAAATCTTAAGGCTAAGGCACTTATAGATAAATATTTTTGCAAGGCTGATTTTGAATTTCGTGGCTTAGATGTGATAAAAAATGGTGGATTAGAATTAAAAAGCGAATATGATTTTTTAAATGCTAAAAAAGTCTTTAATATTTGCACTAATACTAAGCCTGAAAATAAAGCCTGTTTATGCCCTAAGATTTTAAAAGGTCTTGCAAAGCCAACTGATTGTAAGGTTTTTGCTAATTTATGCACTCCAAATAATCCAATCGGAAGCTGTATGGTAAGTAGCGAAGGCGCTTGCGCTGCGTATTATAAATATAATAAAAAATAAGGAGAAAAAATGGAGCTTTTACATAAAGATTTTAAAAGTAAATTAGATATTTTAAAAGAGCATTTTAGCTCTTGTTTTGATAAAGATGGAAGATTTGATTTAGAGAGATTAAAAGATGAAATAATGGCGAATGGGGGGGGGGATTTTACTAATGAAAGTTATAATTTAAACTTTTTAGGCAAAAAACACGCAAAATATTTAGCAAATCTAAAAATCTCAAGCTATCTTAAACAAAACGGCATTTTTAACGAAGATTTAAAACAAAACCTACTCATAAAAGGCGATAATTTAGAAGTCTTAAAACACCTGCAAAGTAGTTATTCAGAAAACAATATTTTATCTATTAGTAACATAAGGATATAATTTTTTGTTACTAAATTTATTAAATAGCAAGGAGAAGTCATGTGCAGAGATAGAAGTCAAGGATGGTATTATGCTAAAATTTCTGGTCATAGTAATGAAGAATTGGTAGCATACACTATTCTTAATAATGTTCATTTTAGAAATAATTTACTGCAAAGATTGGGCATATATACACATATTGTAAATATAGGAGTTGATTTTGCGGGTTCATCTGAAAAAAATATAGAGAGTATTTTGGGATATAAAACTAAGTCAAAAACTGATTTGAAATTATATCTAAACTCTTCTGTAGGTAATAAAAATATAAATATTTCTATTAAAAAGAGTTATGGAGGGCAGGTTTATTTAATCACCCCTGATAATTTTATTAATGGTATGGAAAATAAAATTGGTATAATTAATGATAACATCAAGTTAGCAATCAGTTTATATTGGGGCGGTTATAGTGGTATTAATAGTATAATAGATGAATATGGTGTAAATAAAAATTATGAGCTTAGGAAA
Organism: Campylobacter sp. DY7; assembly: GCF_057802535.1. NCBI lineage: Bacteria > Pseudomonadati > Campylobacterota > Epsilonproteobacteria > Campylobacterales > Campylobacteraceae > Campylobacter > Campylobacter sp. DY7. The sequence continues at coordinate 47,098 of NZ_JBYJAU010000010.1, read as the reverse complement.
TCTAGATTGCAAGGTGATACATTAAAAAAATTTAATATAAAGCTTTATAATGATTTGCTTTCATGGTTTAAAGAAAATATATATGCAATAACAAAATTTGTATTTTCTACTGGTTTAGGTAAAGACGAAAATCAGTGGGCTGAGTATATTTGGTATATAAATTTTGTTGATAAAAATAAATATGTTGATAAAATATTTAACATCGAAGATATATGTAAAAAATCAGAAGAACACAAAGAGCTTATATCTTATAGCATAAGAAAAGGTAGTACAATTAATCTGCCTTTTGGTTTTGTTCAATGGCATCAAAACTCAATTCAGTTTCACCATAGTTATTATAAGATTGAAAAGCTTTTTCAACCTCATAAGCTAGAGCAATAGATAGTAATGGTGGAACTGCATTTCCTATTTGAAGTCGTTTTGTCCCATCTGACCCATAAAATTTATAATCGTCTGGGAAGCTTTGTAACCTTGCACCTTCTCTAATACTTAAAGCTCTTGAATCTCTAGGGTGGATGCATCTTGATGATGATGGACATGCAAAATTTCTAGTAATTGTAGTTGAAGGTTTATTCCACCATAATTTAGCATATGTGTTATTGTACCCACTTTTAGGCTTTAAATGTTCTGGTAATGAATTTTTATCTTCCCCATCCTTAAGCATTTGCATAATTTCTATAAGTTTTTTATTATTTAACGGGCTTTTATGCTCTGTTAAAACATTTGTAGTTCTAACAAAATTTAAAAATTCATTATCTGCTTTTTTAATAAATTTTAATCCAGTTTCGCCACTTTTAATCTGTTCTAAATCTCCAATTGCTTCCGCTAAGGTTACAATTTTTTTCTTATTGTCTTTCCCGTGTGTTTCGGTTGGAAAATTGAAGTTTATGTTATTTTTTACTCCTACCAAGATAACCCTTTCTCTATTTTGTGGAACTCCAAAATTTACTGCATTTAAAATTTTATAAGAAAGCTTATACCCTAATTCTTGAAAAGTTGTTTTAATATTATTAAATACATTGCCCTTGTCCATGCTTAAAACTCCACAAACATTTTCAAACATAAACAGTTTAGGTTTTAATATGTTAATAACTCTTGCATACTCTAAAAATAATTTAGCTCTATCATCATTTTGTCTTTTTCCTAATGTTGAATAGCTTTGACAAGGAGGACCACCTATAATTACATCAACATTGCAATCAAAATAATTTTTAAATACATCTTCGTTTAAATTTTTAATATCCGCTTGTAGTATGTTTATTTTTGGATGATTTAACTTATATGCTTTAACCATATCTAATTCTATATCGCTAGCTAACAGTATTTTAAATTTGTTATTCTTTGCAAAACCATAACTTAACCCACCAATACCAGAAAATAATTCTACTACCGTTATTTGTTGCATTTTTAATCCTATGATAAATAATATTGTGATATTATAAATTATAAAACTAAAAAAATAGTAAATTTATACTATAAATTATAAATTAATTAGTACAGGTGTCCTATTGAGTGCTAGAAATAAATTAAATGAAATAAAAAAAGTATACAACATTAGCAATGATTTGGAATTGTCAAAGTTTTTAAAAACTAAAAAACATAACATTGATAGTTGGATTAAACGTAATAAAATTCCAAATTCGTGGTTAAATTATATAGAACTTCTTTTACAAAAAAGAGAAAATGCAGTTAATATGACAAATTCTATAGAGATTGATGAAATTGTTTTATTATTAAAAACATATGGTACCCCTAAAATATTACAGGAACTCAGAAATAAATTGTTGGCTATTAAAAACATAGATGATAAAACTATTTAATATATAGATTTAGTCTTGATATGGGCAAAATTTCGTTTGTTTTTATGATTTTTTGGATATTTTCGTGCAAGATTTTAACAAATCAAAAGTGCTTTTATCAAACGGGGTTGAGCTTTTTAAAAATGATAAGTTTAATCCTTTTAGCTTTAATGATGATTTGGCTAAACAGATGATAAATTCTTGTTTAGATGAGCATTTTAAATTAGAGTGAGAGTTTTTAGGTAAAAAAATAAAAATAAAACCTTTAAGCTTGTTTTTCATAGATGATATAAGTTCTTATCATGGAGAGAATGCAAGGCTTAAAGAGTATTTTGAAAAGGCACTAAAAAGCAAAATAGAAGATGAGTTAAAAACTAGCGAAGGTTTTTATAAAGAGTATTTGCAAAAATCTTTAGATGATATTAGTCTTACTCATGGCGGGTATTTTTCTAAAGATAATAGCGATAAAGATGAAAAAATAGAGCAGGAAATAAACGAAATTTTACACGATAAAATGAGCCTACTTAGCCTTAGCAATACTAGAAGATTTATATTTTCAAAATGGACGCTTAAAGAAGGTTGGGATAATCCAAATGTCTTTAATATTTGTAAGCTAAGAAGTAGTGGAAGTGAGATAAGTAAGCTTCAAGAAGTTGGTCGTGGGTTAAGGCTTCCTGTTGATGAATATGGCGATAGGATAGATGGTAGTGAGTTTTATTTGAATTATTTTGTAGATGCTAGTGAGAGCGATTTTGTAGCAAGGCTTATAAACGAGATTGAGCAAAGTGAAGAAAGTATTAATATAAAAGAAGGTGATATTTTAGATGAGAAAATATATGAGATTATTTTAGGTGAGTATGATTTAAATGAAGATTTAATTTATGATGAGCTTTTAGAATGTGGGGCGATAAATAAAAGAAGTGTAATTTTAGATACAAACATAATAAAAGCAAAATACCCAAAAGCCTTTAATAAAGTAAGTCTAAAAAAAGGCAAGGTTAAAAATAAAGAAGAAAAAGAGAAAAAAGTAAAAATTAGAAAAGATTTATATAAAAATATCAAGCTTTTATGGGAAGAAATAAACAAAAAGGTATTTTTAAAATACGATGCTCATGAAGATGTATTTTTGGCTAATTTTAAAGAGTTTTTAAAAAGTTTTCAAGAGAATTTAAAGGATAACAAAAGCTATATAAAAACAACAAGCATAAATGTAAAAAATGAAAAAGTGATAGCTAAAACAAGCCTAAAAGATGGAATAGCTATAAAAACTCTAAATTATGGAGAGTTTTTACTAAGCCTTAGCACTAGACTTGGACTAAATGCAAATACTTTACATAAAGCATTTTATGAGCTTTTAAAAGATGGTGCTTTTAATGTGAATGAATATTTAAATGAAATTAGTCTAAATACAATTTGCAAGGATTTTAATTTATATCTTTTAAATAAATCTAATAAAATTTTTCAAGTATCTTACGAAGAGTTTTTAAGCATTATCCATCCAACAAAAATTACAAATATAAGTGGCGAAGTATTAGATGAAATAAATGCTAGCGATATAGGTGTTTTTGGTGAAGATGAGCTATCAAATGATGAGTTTTTATATGAGCAAGTCTTTTATGATAGCGAGATTTAAAAGAGCAATATAAAAGCAAATTTAAAAGAAGTTTGTGTTTATATAAAAATACCAAAAAACTCTCTTAAAATTCCAGTAGCAGGGGGCTTTAGTTACTCTCCTGATTTTGCTTATGTGGTAAAAGATGATAATGATAAAGTGCATTATTTTGTACTTGAGAGCAAGGGTGTTGATAGTAAATTAAGCCTAAGAGAAGAAGAACAAGAAAAAATAAATCATGCTGAAAGTCTTTTTAAAGGGCTTAAGATTAATTTTAAAACCCAACTTAAAAAAGATGAGTTAGAAAAGATTATTAAAGATATAATAAATAAAAATTAGTATTAAAGTATTAAGTATTTTAATACTAAACCTTTTTAAATTCCTATTTCAAATTCTAGTTTTTGAATTATAGTCTTTAACATTAATTTAACGCAATATTAATAAAATTGATGATTAATTTAAATTTAAAGGAGATTTATGAAACTATCTTACAAAATCACACTTTTTGCTTTTATTTCATTATTAATAATTAGTTTAAGTGCTATTTTTGTAGCAAACAATGGTATGAATGAGTTAGATGATATAGCTCAAGAAACTCTTGATAAAATGAGTACAGATGATGCAAAAAAGACAGCCGTAAGTGTTACAAGCCTAATAACTTCAATGTCAAAGAAAATTCATGAAAATAATGCAAAAGATTATGATAAAAATATGCTTGAATTTTTAAGCGAATTAGATTTAAAAAATCGCTCAGTTAATTTATTTGTAATCAACTCTAAGGGTGATTATGTAATGCACTATTTAAAGAGTAGAATAGGTGAGAATGCTTATAATAAAAAAGATTCAAATGGTAAGCTTTATATTCAAGAAATAATCCAAACAGCAACAAATGGTGGTGGTTTTGTAACAACTCACATGAAGGCTGATAAGACTAGACCTGAAAGAGATGTTGTTTATTATGTAGAAAAAGATAAATTTAATGATTATGTTTATATAAGTGTAATTTACCTAATAGAGGCAAAACAAGAAATGGCTGAAGTTAGTAAGAAAGTATTAGAGAAAAAAGATGATGTAATTTTATCTTACGCTATATTTTCAGTAGTTTTATGTGTGGTTATGCTTCTTTTATGGTTATTTTTCATTAGAACTTGGGTTAGTAAGCCATTAGGTGAATTAACAAATAAAGCTATTGATTTAAGCAAAGGTGAGGGTGATTTAACAAAACTTTTAGAAGTAAAAGGTAATGATGAAATAGCGCAAGCTAGCAAAGCAATTAATGATTTTATCAATAAGATTAGAAACCTAATAAATGAAGTTAAACAAATCTCTTATGAAAATAAAACAATAGCAGCAGAGTTAAGCAGTGTTAGTATGCAAACAGGCAAAAGAAGTGAAGAAAGCTTTGTTATTGTAAATAATGTTGTAGAAGAAGGAAATGCTACAAAAGATAGCTTAAGCGAAGGTATAGCAAGTGCTAATTCAAGTAAAGATGAGTTAAGGGATAGTGCAAGTAGTATTAATGGTGTAATTTCATCTATTAGTGCATTGACAAATGAAATTGATAAGAGTGCTAGTGTTGAGAGTGTATTATCGTCTAAAATGGAGCAATTAAGCCGTGATGCTGATAATGTTAAATCTATTTTAGAAATAATTAACGATGTAGCAGATCAAACAAACTTATTAGCATTAAATGCTGCTATTGAAGCAGCTCGTGCAGGAGAGCATGGACGTGGCTTTGCAGTAGTTGCTGATGAAGTAAGAAGCCTTGCTGAAAGAACTCAAAAGAGTTTAAGTGAAATTAATGCAACAATTAGCGTTATAGTTCAAGGCATTAAAGATGCAAGCGAGCAAATGAGCGATAACTCTAAGCAAATTAGCAATTTAACAAATGTTGCAAATAGCAGTGAAGAGCAAATTAAAGTAATGCAATCAAGCTTAGGCGAAGCTATTGTTAGTAGTGATAAGACAGTCGATAATTATATAGGTGCAAGCAAGCAGATTGAAGAAATATTAAACGAAGTTTCACAAATTGCAAAAATCACTAATGAAAATGCAAGAAGTGTTGAAGAGATTGCAAAAGCTGCAGCAACTCTAACTAATATTAGCGAAGACTTAGACAAAAAACTAGGCGAATTTAAATCTTAAATAACTTGCTAAGGAAACTTAGCAAGTTTATACTTTATTTTTTAAAATATTTTATTTAGTATTATAAAAAGATTAAAAAATATTAAAATTGTTTAATTATTTTCTAAATTTTGCATTTATGAAAGTAGTGAAAATGCTATGATTAGCTATATATCAGATAGTAATTTCACATTGCAATTACAATTGAACTGATTTATTATTTATATTTTAATTTTCATGTGATGTATTTATGTAATATCAATTGTTAAAAATAAAACAAAAAAAAAGAATTTGAATTAGGAATTACAAATGATATTCAAGAGATTTTGAAATCTTTTGAATGTTTATACTTGTTTCGTTATCATCGTTTAAAATTACATTTATTACTGATTTATTTATTAAATCAAAGCTTGTTTTATAAAAATATAAAAAATCATTTTGATAAGGTAGATTGAATAAATCCTTAGAAATACTCTCAAAATCCCTACTGATATTATCAACCAAAATTGAGTTTAATTTAGTTTTACTAGCGATAATTAATATATCTTTATTATCTTTAACTCCTAAATAACTTACAATAAAGTCTTTTATATAATAAGACCTTAGCATTATCTCTTCTTTAGAATTATAAAATTCATTTTTGTCTTTTACACAAGCTGATAAAAATATAAAAATTATTAATAATATGGCTTTTTTCATAACTTCTTCTTTGTTTAATTTATAATTTTATAATTTTTAATAAAAAAGGTTAATCAATGAAAAAAGCATTCGCATTCACAGGCCCATCAAATTCGGGCAAAACTACATTAATTTGTAAAATTTCAGAATATTTACAAAATCAAGGCTTAAAAGTAGCAATAATTAAGCATGACCCAAAAGATAAAGCCGTATTTGATACTAATGGTAAAGATAGTTTTAAATTTTATCAAACAGGTGCAGAAGTTGCAGTGCTAAGTCCAAATAAAACTACTATGTTTTATCATCATTCACTTGAAATTGAGCAAATTATTAAGCAATTTAGTGCTGATATTGTTTTGGTTGAAGGTCTTAAGATTTTACCACTACCTAGACTTTGCGTATTTTGTAAAGAAATTGATGAGAGTTATTTAGAATATTCTTTAGCATTAGCAAGTTATTCTAATAAAGACTACGGATTAACTCAATTTAATTTAGATGATATTGCTAGTATTAGCGATTTTGTTCTAAAGAATGCCAAGGAGATTTAATGCAAGAAGTAATTCAAGCTATAAAAGCAAGTGTTTTAAAAATTAAACAAAGTTTTGATAATCCAGAATATGGTTATACAGAGCTTAATAATGCTAGTGGAGATTTACAGCTTAAACAAGATGTTTTAAGTGATATGATAATTACAAATGAGCTTAGTAAAGTTGGCTCTATAAAAGCAATTATTAGTGAAGAAAAAGAAAATCCACATTTTTTATATGATGATGCAAGATATATTGTTGCATACGATCCACTTGATGGTTCTTCACTTTTTGATGTTAATTTTGCTGTTGGAAGTATTTTTGCAATTTATGAAAATACCGCTGAACCTGCTAATTTAAAAGCAGCTGTTTATTCAATTTATGGACCTAGAACTCAGCTTGTAATTTGTATAAATGAACCAAAATTATATGAATATGATGGAAAAGAGTTTAAATATCTAAAAGATTTAAAACTAGAAGAAAAAGGCAAATTAAACGCAACAGGTGGCACTCAAAAAGACTGGAGCAAAGAGCATAAAACTATGATTGATAAGATATTTGCTGATGGATATCGCTTAAGATATAGTGGTGCTATGGTTAGTGATTTACACCAAATTTTAATTAAAGGTGGTGGCTTATTTTCATATCCAAACACAAGCGAAGCAACCCTAAATGATGGTAAATTAGGAAAACTTAGAGCTTTATTTGAAGTATTTCCTTTCGCTTATATTTATGAAAAAGCTGGTGGATTTTCAAGCGATGGTATAAAAGGCTCAAAAGGATATGAAAGTTTATTAAATCTAAAATTTAGCACAATTCATGCAAGTACACCTTGTTATTTAGGCTCAATGTATGAAAAGGGTTATTTGAATGAATATTTATGAGAGTAATTTGCATGCTGCAAAAATTGCCTTGCAAGATTGCCAACAAAAAACACAAAATAAATTATCTTGTATAGATTGTGAAAAACTTTGCGAATGCGAAATAAGAGATACTTTTGTAAAAGCAACTTATGAAAATATGTCGCAAGGTGCTTCACAAGACTTTAACTTTTAAGGATTTAGATGAAAACATATATTACAACTCCTATTTATTATGTAAATGATAAAGCTCATATAGGACACGCATATACTACTATAATTGCAGATACGCTTGCAAGATTTGCAAGACTTCGTGGAGATGAAACATTTTTTTTAACAGGCACAGATGAACACGGACAAAAAATAGAAGAAAGTGCTATTAAAAATAACGAAAGTCCTAAGGCTTATGCTGATAAAGTTAGTAAAAGCTTTAAAGATTTATGGGCTGAACTTGAAATTAGCAATGATTATTTTATAAGAACAACAGATGAAAAGCACAAAGCAATTGTCCGCAAAATATTTTTAAAAATGTATAAAAAAGGCGATATTTATAAAGATGAATATGAAGGGCATTATTGTGTATCTTGCGAGACTTTTCATACTAAAACTCAGCTTTTAGATGAAGATAAATGCCCTGATTGTAAAAAGCCTACAAGGATATTAAAAGAAGAGAGCTATTTTTTTAGATTAAGTAAATATCAAGATAGATTATTAAAATGGTATGAAGAAAATCCAACTTGTATTATGCCAGCAAGTAAAAAAAATGAAGTAATAGCCTTTGTTAAACAAGGTTTAAGAGATTTATCAGTTACTAGAACTAGCTTTTCATGGGGGATAAAAATACCTGATGAATTAAATGACGATAAGCATATAATTTATGTATGGCTTGATGCACTTAGTAATTATTTAAGTGCTTTAGGATACTTAGATGATGATGCGAAAATGTCTTTTTGGCCTGCAAATGTTCAATTAGTTGGAAAAGATATTTTAAAATTCCATGCTATTTATTGGCCTTGCTTTTTGATGAGCCTTGATTTGCCACTGCCTAAGATGATAGGAGCACATGGTTGGTGGACTGTTGAAGGCGAGAAAATGAGTAAGAGTATAGGTAATGTTATAAATCCACAAGATATTAAAAATGAATTTGGAAATGAGCCTTTAAGATACTTTTTACTATCTCAAATGCCTTTTGGAAATGATGGAGATTTTAGCAAAGCTGCAATGGTTAATAAAATAAATGGCGAATTAGTAAATGAATTAGGCAATTTATTAAGTAGAAGCGTCTCAATGGCTAAAAAATACTTTGATTTAAGCGTGGAATTTAAATCAGGATTTAGCGAAGAATTAAATGAAGCAAACGAGCATTTTAAAGCAAGTATAAATGCAATTAATGAGCTTAGAATGAATGAATATATAAATGAAGTTTTAAAAGCTTTAAGTGTTGCAAATGCTATGGTTTCAAAATATGAGCCTTGGAATATGATGAAAAATAACGAAAGCGAAAAAACTCAAAGCTTATTGGTATTAATTTTTAATATTTTAAAAAATGCTAGTATTTTATTAAGCCCTGTTATGCCAAAAGCAAGTTTAAAAATTGCAAATGCTTTAGGAATTAGCATTGATACTAAGGCATATAATGATATGTTTGTTTTACAGAATAGCTTTAAAGTAAGCGAGTGCGAACATTTATTTTCTAGAGTTGAATTAAAGGTTGAAAATATGCAAGAGATTAAAGAAGTTAAAGAAGAAATAAAAGAGCCAAAAATAAAAATTGATGATTTTGCAAAAATTAAAATGCAAGTAGCAACTGTTTTAGAATGTGAAAATGTTGAAGGTAGTGAAAAATTATTAAAATTTCAGCTTGATTTAGGCACTGAAAAACGCCAAGTTTTAAGTGGAATTGCTAAATATTATAAACCTGAGCAATTAGTTGGAAAACAAATTATTTTACTTGCTAATTTAGAAAGTAGAAAAATCTTTAAACATTTAAGCGAAGGAATGATTTTAAGCGCTAAAAATTCAGATGAGAGCTTAGTATTGCTTAGTCCATTAAGTCCTTGCGAAAATGGTGCAATCATAGGATAAGCCTTGCAAATAAGCAATTTTTCGGAATTAATTAATGCAAAAATTATAAATAAGTCTAATAATTTAAGGCTTAGTAGTTTTTGCACGAACTTAAGTAGTGTTACTATGGCTAGTGCTTTTTTTACAAATAGTGAAGAAGAAGCAAAAGAAGCTATAAATAAAGGTGCTTATGCAATAATTAGCACAGATAAGCTTAAGGTTGTTGATGAAGAAGTTGCTTATTTATTAGTTGATGATTTTTATCATTCTATGCTTAGAATAATTGCTTTTTCTTCTATGAATAAAAGAGCTATTTTATTTGATGAATTAGGCATAGAATGTTTAAAAAGGCTTAATGTTTCGGTATTAAGCAATGATTTATTTAAAGATTTTGAATTAATACTAAAACAAGATTTGCTTTTTAGCAGTGATTTGGATTATTTAAAAGAGCTGAGTTTGAGTGTAAGTAAGCAAGAATATTCTTATAATATTATCAAGCGATCAAGCTTTTTTTATCAAGATTTAATCTTGAATGATGAATATTATTATAATGTTTTTATACCTGTTATTTTTACAGAGCAATTAGCAAAAATTCATTCAATTAAAGAGCTAGAAATTAATTATTCAAATCTTAAGTTATTAGATTTTATTTTTTTAAATGAAAATAATGAAATAGTTAAGATGAGTGAGGGCTCTAAGGTTGTATTTTTTGAGCAAAATATAGAAGTTATAAAAGAGATTAAAAAACATATTAATTTAGTAGAAGTAAGCAAGGTTACAAACAATACTTATATGCTTAGTAAGATTAGCAAAACTGATTTTTTAAAAGAGCTTAATACAAGTGATGAAGGGTTATTTTGATGATTTATATTGTTTCAGCGATTTTTTCGTTTTTAATGCTTTATTATTTGGCTTTGGTTTTACAGCTAAATAGTTATAAATTTAAAAGAGTTATTTTTAATTTTGCCAAAAAGCGTTGGCATTTTTATTATCTAATAGCTCCTTTTTTACTCTATGTAATCACTTGTGATATTAATCATTATTTAGCATTAGCTTTGATGTTTGTTTATTTAATAGCACTTGTTTTACTAGCTAAAAATATTGATAAGCCTTTGGTATTTACTGCTAGAATTAAAAGGCTTTTTGCATTTAATTTATTAGGTGTTTTGATTTTTAGCCCACTTCATTTTTATTATAAGCTTGACCCACATACGCTTGATATTTTAGTTTTTGCGTTTATTTGTTCTTATATATGCGAATATTTTGTAAATAAGGGCTTTTATAACAAAGCTTATGAAAAGATTACAAAATTAAATAATTGCAAAGTTGTCTTAATAACTGCAAGTTATGGAAAAACCAGCATAAAGCATTTTTTAGCTCAAATTACACAAAATCATTTTAAAATCCACTATGCAAAAGGCAGTATTAACACTACTTTAGGGCTTATAAAAGATATTAATGAAAATCTTGAGCCTGATACAGAGTTATTAATCATTGAAGCAGGTGCAAGAAAACAAGGCGACATATTAGAAATTACTAAATTAGTTCGCCCTCATTATGTAATAATAGGGCAAATCGGCACAGCACATTTAGAATATTTTAAAAATATAGAAAACACAAGAGCTACAAAAAAAGAAGCCTTGCAAAGCGAAAGGCTTGAGCTAGCAATTACTCATAGTAGTGTAAATGAAGCTACTTCTTATGATGATGGATTAAGCGATATTAATGCAAGTCTTAATGGGCTTAGTTTTAAATATAAAGATGAAGATTATTTTGCTAATTTATTAGGTAGTTTTAATGCTAGCAATTTAGCAGCTTGTATTAGTTTAGCTAAAGCTTTAGGTTTAAGCTATGAGCAGATTAAAGAAGAAGTAAAAAATATAAAGCCAACAGCTCATAGGCTAGAAATTATCTCAAAAGAGCCAAAGTTTATAATTGACGATGGCTTTAATGGAAACTATGATGGAATGAGCGATAGTTATAAAATAATAAAAGATTATAAAGCTGGAAAAAGAGTTTTGGTAAGTCCAGGAATTATTGAAGCTAGCGATGAGCTTAATATAAAGCTTTGCGAAGTAATTAATGAATGTTTTGATTTAGCGATAATTACAAGTGAAAGCAATGCTTTAATTTATGATGAAAATCTAAAGATTGATAAAATAATCTTAAAAGATAAAGCAGAATTAATAAATACTTTAGCAAACAATACCAAAGAAAAAGATTTAATAATTTTTTCAAACGATGCACCAAATTATATTTGATAAATTGCTTTAAATATTTAAAGCAATTTCCTAATTCAAATTCCTTTGAAAAATAAAGGAATTTGAATTAGGAATTAAAAAATTTATTAAATTTTAAAAATTTTAAGAATTATTTAAGCAAAAAAAGATACTATTACGCTTTTAATCACGGAGGATTTATAGCTCAGTTGGTTAGAGCAACCGGCTCATAACCGGTTGGTCCTAGGTTCGAGTCCTAGTAAATCCACCACCTCCTTTAAATTTAATAGAATTAAATCTTTCTATGGCTTAGGTTTTTCTTTAGGAGAAAATCATGTTAGAAAATAAATCAAAAGTATTATTACCTATATGTTATATAGAAGCCTTAGAAAGATTTGCCTTTTTAGGCTTTTTAGGAATCTTCGTATTTTACTTAATGGATGTTTTTTCTTTTAGCAAAGGTGAGGCTAGTGCTATTAGTGCTAGTTTGGGTGCTGCTATTTATGCTTTTGGAATGTTTGGAGCGTATTTAAGCGATTTTTGTTTAGGTGCTAAAAGATGTGTTTTATATGGAATTGTTTTCATTGCTTTAGGTTATTTGGTTTTAAGTTTTGATTTTTTAATTTTAGCTTTGATTTTTATTCTTCTTGGCAGTGTTTTAATTAAATCAAATATAACAAGTTTATTATCGAAAACATATCCTAATGATAGCGAATATGTATTTAGTATTTTTTATATCTTTGTAAATATCGGCTGTTTTTTAGGTCAAATGAGCGCAGGTTTGCTTATAATTCACTCTTATAAATTGGCTTTTTTAACAGCATTTTTAAGTGTGTTTTGTGCTATTTTAGTCTTTATCTTCAACGCAAAAAATATATCAAATGAGCCTATAAAATATGACTTTTTTAAAAATAATATAAAAATGATTTTATTTTTTATAGCTTTTGTGGTGTTTTTAAGCTTTTTTGATCTTTTAGCAATTAGTAAAATAATAAGCATTGTTTCGGTTTTGCTCTTGATATTTTTTTATTTTTTTATTTATAAAAAAGTTGAAAATAAAGGTGAGTTTAAAAAATTTGCATTCTACTTATTAGCAGCTGTGTTTTTTTATATGCTTATTTTTCAAGGTTTTAATACTTTAAATATATTGATTAAAAATAAAGTTCAGTTTTATGTGAATGATTATTTAGTTCCTGCTAGTTGGTATTTAGCTTTTATGTTTTTAGTAAGTATTGTAACAAGCACGATTTTAAGTAAAATTAGCAAAAATAATAATATTAACGAAGCTTTAATTATCGCAATATCTTTATTTGTAGCTGCAAGTTCATTTATTTTTCTTGGTCAATTAAGTAAGAACGATAGCATAAATCCAGCCTTTATTTTATTTGCTTATTTAATGTTAGGCGTTTCTCAAACTTGTGTTGGGATTTTTGGTCTTAGTGTTGTTTCAAAGGTATCTTCGGTTGAGTTTAAAACTAGCACTATGGGGATTTGGTTTTTATGTTCTGCTGCTGCTCAAGGAATTGAAGGTATAATTGTAAAATATATTGATTTTATTAGCTATGAAGTTTATCTTAGCATACAAGGTTTTTTTGTATTATTTTTATCATTAATTATTTTTGTTTTACATAAATATTTAAAAATCTAGTTTTTAGTGTTTGGAATTTGAATTAGGAATTTGAAAATTTAAAAAAATGCTTTTTGCTTTAAAAATATTTGCTATTATTCTTTTGAGTATAAAGGAGAAATGATGGTATTTTTAATCCCACTTATTATTTTTATTGGTGTTCTTTTTGGAATTGATTATATCTATTTTCAAGATGATGATAATAATGTAAAACAAGAAAAAACTATTAAAAAACAAGTAGATGTAGACGAATATATCAAAAAGTACACAAAATGATAAAACAAGCTTTAATCGATACTTTTGCAGTTGCAGTTGCATACATTGTAATAGGTGTTGCTTTTGGCATACTTGCGTATTCAAATTCTTTTACATTTTTTGAAGTATTTGTTGCTGCTGTTTTTGTTTTTTCTGGTTCATTACAATTTTTATTATTATCATTACTTAGTGCGAGTGCTAGTTTATTAGAGATTTTAATAGCTGCAAGTTTGCTAAATCTTAGACATTTTTTCTATATTTTAGGAGCTTTAAAATATTTTAGAGATTTAGGATTTATAAAATATTATGCAATGTTTGCTCTAACTGATGAAAGCTTTGCATTGCTTAGTGCAAAAGATTATGATAAAAAAACTGCGGTTTTAATTCTAACTTTTAATCATTTATATTGGATTTTTGGCTGTATTTTAGGATATTTTATAGCTAGCTATTCTAAAGCTGATTATAGTGCTTTAGGCTTTTCTTTAAACGCTTTATTTATTGTATTAGCTTATGAACTTTATATAAAACATAAAGAAAATAAAGTATTTTTTATAGCATTATTTTTAGGGCTTGTTGGTTTATTTTTTATAGATAAGCAATATATGATGCTAAGCTGTATTTTTTCAGGAATATTTATATTGATTTTAGGAAAGAAATTATGTCTTATACGATGATTGCTTTGCTAATTGCTGGTTTTAGTGCTGTTGTTTTAAAGGCTTTAGCTTATATATTTTTTGGGACAAAAAAACCAAATGAGCTTTTAATGTATCTTGAAAAACATATGCCACTTTTAATTATGGTTATTTTAGTTTGCTTTTTATATAAAGGCTTAGATTATAAAAACCCACCTTACGCAAGTGATTATATAATCGCTGGTCTTGTAGCTTTGATTACTCACATAATTTTTAAAAAAGGTTTTATTAGCATAATCGCTGCTACTGGTGTGTTTTACATTTTACATGAAATTATTTTTAAGGTTTGATTTTGAGATTTAGTATTTTATTAGCTAGTTTATTATTTTTAAGTGCATGTGGTGGAGGCGGTGCAAACTCACCTACACCTGTTGTAAAGACTTATTCAAGTTATCAAAACACTGCGGAATTTGATTTAGGAAAAAGCTTATATGATAGTAAGTATTTAAACTTCGTTGCAGGCAAAAACGCTTCTATTTATACTACAAGCGTTGGATTTAGTTCTAATTGGAATCAAGGATTTTTAGGCACAGGAATAATTTTAGCGATTTTAGATTCAGGAACAGAAGATTTAAGTAAATTAGCTTTTAACTATCATTATGATTACAATAATCACGCAACACTATATTGGAACGATTTAGAATATAGATCTAATAATGCTAATTTTACTCAAAAAACTTATAAAAGCTCTATTTTAATCAATGAAAAAACAAAAGAAAAAGCAAACCATGGAACTTTAGTAATGAATACAGCAAATCATTTAGCTAAAGATATAAAGTTTGCTAATGTGCCTTTACCTTTAATTGATGCAGATGGAAATAATTTAAGCTCAGGAGATAATGTAAATCTTGCTGCAACTATTGATTATTTATCAAATAGTGGAGTAAAGTTTTTTAATCGCTCATTTGCTAGAACAGGATTAATTGATACTAGTGAAGATAATGTAGGAGATTTTTATACAGCGATTATGCAAAATAACGCTCTAGTAGTTAGTGCAGCTGGAAATGCTCCAACTACTGGAGATTTTTCAAACCATGCACTTCCTTTAAATAGCCCACTTAGAAAAGGCTGGATAATAGCACTTGGTTATTATGATAAAAAACCATCAGGATATAAAGATACTTATTATATTATGGATAATGGTGTAAAAAAGTATGTATATGCTGCAGGAAATACTTGTAAAAAATATGGCTGGGATGATTGTATAGCAGCACCTTTTTCAATAAATGGCAATGCGGGAACTAGCTTTAGCACCCCAGCTATTTTAACCCTTGGAGCTTTAATTTATGAAAAATATCCTTGGATGAGCAATGATAATATTAAAGAAAGTATATTTACTACAGCTTATAAGGTTTATGGAACAAATGAAGATGATGTAAAAGCTCATTTTGGAGAAGGCATTATAAATCCTGCAAAAGCAATGAATGGAGTTGCAAGTTTAAGGCATGATTTTTATGCTAATGTAGATAGAGATAATTTATATGTATTTTCAAATAATATTAGTGGCTCAGCAAATTTTATTAAAGATGGAATTGGAGCTCTTGCTTTAAGTGGAGCAAATACATTTACAGGTGATATAAATATCAAAAAAGGCACTTTATGGCTTAGTAATACAAATAAAGCAAATGTTATAAATAATGCAATTTTAAGAATGAGTAATGCAAGTGCTGCAAATCTTACGAATTATGGAACCTTAGTTAATGAAGGGCTTAATGTAAATAATTTAACTCTTTTTAATACAAGTAAGGTTTATACAAATATAGGTGAAAGATTTAATGTAGTTAATAAAGCTAAGCTTGATGGGGATTTAAACATAGTTGGCGTTAAATATAATTACACTTTAAATAAGGAAAGAGAAGATTTATTAACAGCAGGAAGTATTGAAGGGCAATTTAAAAATATAGTTTCAAACTCAGTATTTTTAAAAATCAAAGAGCCAAAATATGAAAGCACTAAGCTTAGTATAAAGGT
This sequence comes from Campylobacter sp. DY7, assembly GCF_057802535.1. Classification (NCBI taxonomy): domain Bacteria; kingdom Pseudomonadati; phylum Campylobacterota; class Epsilonproteobacteria; order Campylobacterales; family Campylobacteraceae; genus Campylobacter; species Campylobacter sp. DY7. Next base: position 30,670 of record NZ_JBYJAU010000010.1, on the reverse strand, counting down.
TGATAAAATTGAAGATTTAAGCAAACTACCAGAACTAAACGCTTATGCAAAGAAAAATTATACAAGTTTATTTACTAATTTTGATAGATTACTTTATGAAACAAAAAAGCCTGATTTAGCATTAGATTTAGCAAACTATAAAGAGCCTAATTTAAATGGTAATTTAAGCGAAAATGAGTTTTTAAAATATAATTTAGTAGCAAGTGCGATAATTAATACAACAAAAGATGAATTAATACCTACTACGAAATTATTATTTGCAGAAGATATTTATACAAATTCATTATTAAATATTGCAAGGATTAAAAACGCAAGCAAAAATTTAAATGATACTTCAAGCATAAGCTATAATTACAATAAAATCAGTGATTTAAAAGAAAGTTCGTATGATTTTAAAATAGCTCATAATATTGATAATTTAGGTCTTGCTTTTATATATAATGATGCAAATATTTATAATGATAATTTTAAAAATAATGCTAAAACTTTAGGATTTTTAGCTAGTTATAACCTAAATTTAAATGATTATTATTTAAAGAATTTGATTTCGTATTTTGATATTAAAAATAATGTAAATAGATTTAATTTAAGTTCAAGTTTTAAAAATAAAGCTCTTGTTCTTTCAAGTGAATTAGGATTAAATAATCAAATTAGCCCTTATTTAAGACTTAATTACTTAAAGTATTATCAAAAAGCCTTTAGTGAAAATAGCGATTTATTAGCCTTAAAATTTGAAAAATTCAAAAAAGATTTTTATTATGCTAATTTGGGATTAAATGTGAATTTTGATTTTCAAAATATTAAAATAAAGCCTTTCATTGATTTAGAATATAATTTTAATAAAGATTTTTATTTTTTAGCAAAATATGATTTTTCTAATAATTTAGAAATCTCAAATGGCTTTTATAAAAGATTTTTGCTTAATTCAGGAATTAGTTTTGATTATCGTTTAAATAATAAAATAAATTTTAATTTTCATTATTATAATACTTTCGCAAAAAAGCATTATACAAATAAATTTTATTTAGGATTTTTATATGAATTTTAAGAGCAAGTTATCATTAGCCACTATTTTGGTTTTATTTAGCGCCTGTGGTGGCGGTGGTGCAGTTGTAGTTCCGATTTCAAATTCCACTCCAAAAACAACACCTATAAGTAGCCCAAATCAAGTTACTCCAAAGCCTATTAATCCAGTTCCAATTAATCCTGATTTAAATAATCCAAATAAGCCAGAACCTAGTGTTCCGAGTCCAGTTGAGCCAATTTCAAATAAGCTAGAGCCTAGTATTCCAAATCTAGTTGAGCCAAATCTTCCTAATACAAACGAGCCAAATCTAGTGCTAAATCTTGTTAATACAAATATAAGCAAGGCAGAAATTAAAGAAATATATACAAATTTACCTAGCATTAAAATAGAAAATAAAGTTGAATTAAGCACAAAACTAACAAGCGAAAATAAAGAAGCCGTAGAAGTATTTAGCAAGCTTTATGATAGTTCTTTAAAGACTTTTAGTGTAGCGAATAATGTTTCTAATTATGAAAGCTCAAATGATAAAGCAAATATAAATGATGTTAATTCAAGAGCAGAAGTAAAGCAATCAAGCTATGGATTTAGTCCTAATTGGAATCAAGGTTTTTTAGGTAATGGAATAATTATAGGTATAAATGATTCAGGGACAAATGATTTAACAAATGTATTATTTAATGAGTATTATGATTATATAAACAGCACAAACGATAAATGGAATAGCTTAGAAAATAGATTAAATAATGATAATTTTAAAAGCAAAGCATATTCAAGTTCATTTTTAAAAGATAGTAATAATAATCCTATTTTACATGGCAAAAATGTAATGGATACTGCAAGTCTTATTGCAAATAAAATAAAATTTGCAAATATAGTAAGTCCTATTAGTGAAGATGAAAGGGGCGATAAGATAAATCTAGCTGCTACGATTGATGCTTTATCAAATAGTGGAGTTAGATTTTTTAATCAATCTTATGAATATCACGAATTAAATAATTCAAGTCCTAATACAGGTGTGTTTTATACAGCAATTATGAAGAATAATGCCTTAGTATTTAATGCAGCAGGAAATGTTATTGATAATATTGATAAGCCTTTTACAACCCACGCATTACCTATTGATAGCCCTTTAAGAAAAGGTTGGGTGATTGTATTAGGTTATAAAACAGAAAAAGCAAGAGTAGATGAATATGGAAAGCATTTTTATATAACAGATAATGATGGGCTTGTTAAAGAAGTTTATCATTACGGAAATACTTGCAAAAAATATGGTTGGGATGATTGTATTTCAGCTCCTTTTGTAATAAACGGACATCAAGGCACAAGTTATAGCGCTCCAGCAACTGCTAGTGTGGCTGCTTTAATTTATGAAAAATATCCTTGGATGAGTAATGATAATATTAAAGAAAGTTTATTTACAACTGCATTTAAGGTTACTAGTTCAACTAGCACAGAAGATGAAATAAAGGCTCGTTTTGGTGTTGGTGTTTTAAATCCTGCTCGTGCTATGAATGGAGTAGCTGAGTTTAGAAAAGACTTTTATGCTAATGTTGATTTAGATAATTTATATGTATTTTCAAATAATATTAAAGGTAGTTATGGTCTTATTAAAGATGGCATAGGAACTTTAGTTTTAAGTGGAGATAATACCTTTACAGGCGCAAGTGAGATTAAAAACGGAACTTTATGGCTAGCAGGTAAGAAAAATCAAGCACATTTTACAAATACAAACGGTATATTAAGATTAAGCAATACAATAGTAAGTGGCATTACTAATAATAGTGTTTTAGTAAATGAAGGTGTTACTTTAGGAAGTCTTACATTAGGTGCAAATAGTAAGATTTATTCAAATTTAGGTGAGAGTTTTAGGGTTTTAGGAAATGCTAAGTTAGATGGAGAATTTAATTTAGTAGGAGTAAAATCAGGTGTTAATATTGCTCAAGGTCAAAATGTTGATATATTAACAGCAAAAAGCATTGAAAATAAGTTTAAATCAGTTCAATCATTAGTAACTTTTCTAGAAATTAACGAGCCAATTTATGCTGATGATAAAGTAAGCGTAATGGTTAAAAGAATTGATTTAGATAAGGCAAATGATTTAAACGATTTTGCTAAGAAAAATTATCAATTATTATTCACTCAACTTGATAATTATTTAGATTACGAGAGCAAAAAACAAGATAAAACAAGCAATGATTTAGCGTATAATAAAATTAATCTTGATGGAGCTTTAAGTGAAGCTGAGTATAACTTAAAAAGAGCTGATTTGTTTTATGCTAATGTTTTAAATACTACAAAAGATAAATTAGAAGAAAATACTAATAAGCTTTTTGCAACTGATTTTTATAAAAACAGCCTTATGAATATTGCAAGAGTTAAAAATATTCATGCAAGTGCTTTAAAAAATAATTTTAATATTGAGCAAAGTTTCGGACATAATAGTATTGATGATTTAAAAGCAAATTCAAGCAAAACTTTAATAAGCAATGCCTTAATTAAAGATGATTTAAAACTTGCTTTTGGATTTGTTTATGATAGTGTTAATATGTATAATGATAATTTTAAAAATGACGCTAAAACAATAGGTTTAAAGGCTAATTTAACTTATGATTTTAATAATCTAGTAATATCAAATAATTTAAGTTATTTAAATACTTTAAATAAAACCCAAAGATTTGATAATTTTGCAAGGTTTTATGATAATTCTTTAGCATATTCATTAAAATTATCTTATAAATTACATAGCGATGGCTTTGTTTCAAATCTGTTTGAGCCTTATATTGCTATAAATGGGATTTATAGTAGGCAAAATAGCTTTAATGAGCGTGGAAATGAATTTAGCGTAGGGCTTGATAGTTTTAATAAATTTTATTCTTATGCTAATCTTGGTTTTAATTTAAATACTTATTTTGATAATTTATCATTATCAGTAGGAACTGATATAGAATATAATTTTTATAAAGATTATTCACTAAAGGGAAGAAATTTAAATTATTTAAATAAAATTGAAATAAGTGATGGTTTTTATAAAAATCTCGTAAGTAATGCTAATATAGGCATAGAATATTTATTTAATAATCAATTAAAAATGATTATGAACTATAAGTTAAGTTATATGTATAATAATAATTCAACAAATAAAGGAAAACATTTTGATTTTTCAACAGATTTTGACAAAGCTAAAAATTTGAAGAATTATACAAATGAATTTATGTTTGGAATTAATTATATTTTTTAAAGGAGATACATGAAAGTTTTTAAATTTGGCGATAATATAGATACAGATTTAATCATTGCTGCAAGATATTTAAATACTAGTGATGAAAAAGTTTTAGCAAGTTATGTTATGGAAGATGCTAGACCAGGATTTTTTAAAGAAATTGGCGAGAATGATTGTATAGTTGCGGGAGAAAACTTTGGCTGTGGTTCTAGTCGTGAGCATGCTCCAATAGCTATAAAAGCTGCAAATATTAAATGCGTAATTGCAAAAACTTATGCAAGAATTTTTTATAGAAACGCATATAATACAGGGCTTTTAATACTTGAATGCAATGATACTGATAAAATTGCAGAAAATGATGAATTAGACATAGATATAACAAATGGTGTTATTAAAAATATTACAAAAAACGAAAGCTATAAAATAAATCCAATTCCGGAATTTATGCAAGAATTACTTGCAGCTGGTGGGCTTATTGAGTACGCTAGTAAGGTGGCAAAATGAGTAAAATTTGTGTGATTAAAGGTGATGGAATAGGGCCTGAGATAATTGATGAAGCGATAAAAGTACTTAAAGTTGTTCGCCCTGATTTAGAATATAAAGAATGCTTAATGGGTGGAGCAGCAATTGATAGCGTTGGAGTTCCACTGCCGCAAGAGACAATCGATACAGCATTAAATTCTGATGCCGTATTATTTGGAGCAATTGGTGGGGCTAAGTGGGATAATTTAGAACGCCATTTAAGACCTGAGAGTGGATTGCTTGCACTTAGAAAAGCTTTAGGAGTTTTTGCAAATCTTCGCCCAGCTTTTGTTTATGAAGGACTTGAAGAGCTTAGCACAATTAGAGCTGAGGTTGTAAAAGGCGTTGATTTACTTGTAGTAAGAGAGCTAACGGGTGGAATTTATTTTGGACAACCAAGAGAAAAGTCATATGATAAAGCTTATAATACTATGGTTTATAGCCGTGATGAGATTATTAGAATTGCAAAAATAGGTTTTGAAAGTGCAATGAAACGCCGCAAAAAACTATGTATGGTAGATAAAGCAAATGTTCTTGAGACTTCAGCTTTATGGAGAGAAGTTTGCGATGAGTTAGCCCCAGTTTATCCAGAAGTTGAGCTTAGTTATATGTATGTAGATAATGCTGCAATGCAACTTGTAAAAAATCCAAAGCAATTTGATGTAATTTTAACTGAAAATTTATTCGGAGATATTTTAAGTGATGAAGCTAGTATGGTTGTTGGCTCAATCGGACTACTTGCAAGTGCAAGTATAGGTGGTAAGGTTGGCTTATATGAGCCAATTCACGGAAGCGCTCCTGATATTGCTGGTCAAGGTATTGCAAATCCAATTGCTACAATTTTAAGTGCTGCTATGATGTTAAGATTTGCGTTAAATGATGAAGAAAATGCTACAAAAATAGAAGATGCAGTTAAAAAAGCTATAAGTGAAGGCTATGGTTGTGCTGATTTAGCTAATGCAAATATTAAATTAAATACCCAAGAAATGGGTAATTTAATAGCAAAGTATTGTGAATGCAAACAATAACAGCTGCAAAAATATATGAAGAACAAGGGCTAAGAGCTGAAGCCCTTGAGATTTATAAAAATATTTTAAAAAAAGATAAAAATAATCAAGCAGCTAAGGAAGGTATTTTTAGATTAAGTGGAGCAAAGGTTCATAAATTAGAGCTTAATTTATTAATGTATGATTTTTTTATGAATGCAAAAAGTGAACAAGAATATAATGAGTTTAAAAGGTGGTTATTAAATATATGAATAATGAAGAATTATCACAAATGATTGATAGATTATCTCAAGTTGCAGCCGAAGAAGTAAAAAAAGAATATGAAAATAAAAAAGAAGAAAAACTTGAAGATATTAAGATAATAAATCAAGAAAGTGTAGAAGAAGAATTAATATCAAAAATTGAAGATATACAAAAGAACAAAGAACAAACTCCTATGCTAACAAACTATGAAAAGCAATATTTATTAAAGATTAAAGAAAGAATTTTGGTTCTTTTTGAAGCTTTAAATACAAAACAAAATGAAGAAGATTTGCAAAAAAGATTAGAAATTACAATTTCTTTTATTGAATTTTTATTGGCAAATATTGAAGAGCGTTTAAAAAATTAATGCTTCCTTGGAACGAAAAGACCTTTTTAGAAATTAAATCAACTTTATCAAAATATACAAAAAGAGCTTATTTTGTAGGTGGTTGTGTTAGAGATATATATTTTGGTAAAAAATCTAATGATTTTGACATAGAAATATACGATGTAAGCCCAGACCAAATGGAAGAAATAGCTAAAGAACTAAAAGCTTTAGGTGTAGGGAAAAGTTTTTTTGTTTATAAAAAATACAATTATGACTTAGCGCTTGCAAGAACAGAAAAAAAAGTAGGAAATTTACATACAGATTTTCAAGTAACAGTAGAAAATGATGAATATAAAGGCTCTCTTAGGCGTGATTTTTGTATGAATGCAATAATGATAAATATTTTTAATCAAAAAATATTAGATTTACATGGTGGAATAGATGATTGTAAAAATAAAAAAATAAGAATTGTTAATTATGAAACTTTTTGCGAAGATTCACTAAGGGTTTTAAGGTTTATTCAATTCATAGCTAGATTTAAATTAAAAACTAATAAAAATGATTTAAATTATTTAAAAAATATTGATATAACAAATTTATCAAACGATAGAATAAGTGCTGAATTAATAAAATTATTTAATGCAAAATACCCAGAAATAGGGCTTTATTATTTGTATAAATTAGAATTATTTGAAACTTGTTTTGGCTTTAAAGTAGATAAAAAAACCTTTTTAAGTGTTTTAATAAAAATTAAAAATAATAAAAATTTGATATGTAAAGAAAAAAGATTTGCATTATTTTTTTATTATTTTATTAATTATTTTAATAATTTTTATAATAAATTACAATTTAAAAAAAAGTTAGCATTTTTAAAGACAGAACCAAAATTAAAAAAAATAAGCGATTATGAATTATGTAAAGTTGCTACTAAAATGCCCTTGAAAGAATGGTTAGGGCTTAATAAAGAAATAATCATTCGTGCCAAAACTCTAGGGCTTTATGATAAAAAGTTAAAAATTATTTATGAAAATATTAAATCAAAAAATGATGCAAATATGTGTGAAGATTTGCACATAAAGGAGTATTTAAAAAATGTTTAATATAGTTTTAGTTGAGCCAAGAATTGCAGGAAATGTAGGCACAATAGGTAGAATGTGTTATAACTTAGGCTTTAAATTGCATTTGGTTGGACCGCATTTTTTGGACTTTTCAAGTAAAAAGATTATGCACGCAGGACTTGATTATTGGGATAAATTAGAGCCTATTTTTTGGGATAATGCTAAGCATTTTTTAGAAAATAATGATATTTCAAAAATGAAATTTGCTAGCACAAAATCAAACAATGCCTATTTTAATGCTAGTTTTAGTATAGGTGATTTTATTGTTTTTGGGAGTGAGAGTTTTGGTCTTCCACAACCTGAAATTAAAGTTATTTTAGATGATAAAAATACTTTTTTAATTCCTATGAAAAGCTATGGAAGGTCGCTAAATTTAGCTCAAAGTGTAGCTTTTTTAAGTGGTGAAGCTTTAAGACAAAATTATTCAAATTTTGCTTTAGAATAAGCAAATTAAAATCTTAGAATTTGAATTAAAACTTTACATAAAAGATTATTTTACTTAAATTAATACAAGCAAAATCCTAATTCAAATTCCTGAAATTACGAATAGAATTAGGCTTAGGATTTTCATCCTAAGACTTTTTAATACTCTAAATCAGGCTTAATGGTTTTGTTTGTTGAAGCAGGTAGAGTAGGGTAGCTAATCTCTGGCATTTTACCTGTTAGTGATTTTAAAAACGAAATGATTAATTTAGTATCACTATCATTTATATCAATTCCTAGTTGGATTTTACCCATAGATTTTACAGCCTCTTCAAGTTCCCAAATCGCACCATTATGATAATATGGAGCTGTTAGTGCTATATTTCTTAGAGTTGGAGCTTTTATAAGTCCGTCGCTATCTCCTTTAAAATCACCTATATTAGCGTATTGATATTTATTAGCTACTTCAAATGCTTGAAGAGTTCCACCAAGGTTAATTCCTGTATGACAAGCGGTGCAGCCTTTATCTATAAATAATTTTAGACCTTTTTTCTCATCATCACTTAAAGCTTTTTCATTACCATTTAAAAAATCATCAAATCTTGAAGGAGTGATTAAAGTTCTTTCAAATATTCCTATACTTGTAGCAATTAAATCAAAATCAATTTTTACATTTTTTCCATAAGCTTGTTTAAATTCTTGAACATACTCAGGAATAGAAGTTATCTTGCTAACTACTTCGCTAGGAACTGCTGCCATTTCAACTGATGATTGAATAGGACCTTTTGCTTGATCTTGTAAATGACCTGATCTTCCGTCCCAAAACTGAGATGAATTAAATACTGAGTTATAAACTGTTGGAGAGTTTAGATGGTGTGGGTTTGGCGACCATTTATGACCTGTGCTAGCAGGTATGCCATCTGTTCCACCAAGCCCTAGATTATGACAGGTGTTACATGAGATTATGCCACTTTTTGAAATTCTAGGGTCAAAATAAAGCTTCTTACCTAGCTCAACTCTTTCTTTTGTGGTTGGATATTCTACATAATCAGGTGCGTTTTGCTTGATTAATTCTTCAAGCTTTGCTTTATCGCTAGGAATTGCAACTAATCCTGCGTCTTTTGCAGCTTCTATTAAACTACTAGCATTTAAACTTGCTAATAAACTTAAAGATAACATAATTTTTTTCATTACTTTCTCCTTTTAAATAAAGTAGAAAAATTATAAAGTTTTTTAGATAATAAAAAATATTATTTATATAATTTTTTAAAAATTTATATTTTACTAACTAATAAAAAATCTTAATTACTGCCATAAAAGTATTAAAATTTAAAAGAATTTGAAATAGGAATTAGAAATTATTCTTTCTCCTTTTTTAAATTTGTTTCACAATGTAAAGATTCTAATTCAGTAAATGTATAAGGGTATGCTCTTGTGTAAAGATAATATGCGTTAGATACAATATTTGCAATACTATGTATATAAATTTCATATGTTGGATATGCATTATAATAGTAAATCTTATAAACCAAAAAATAATCTCTTTCTTTGTAATTTATCGTAAAAATTCTTTGTGTAAGCTCATGAAAATCTGTTGATATTTTTATTCTATTAGATTTTTTTATGACATCTAACAGATTTTTATTCTTAATAGGATGATTGCAAAAATCTTTTTCTATAAACAAAATATTTCCAATTTTACCTAATAAAGCTAAGTAATTTTTATCATTTAAAATTACATCACTTATAGTTATACTTTTATGTTTTTTTATGTATTTTTTACCCTTAATTTTACTTGCAAAATAGAGCTCTCCATTTTTATCAACTTCATAAAAAGAATAACTCACATCGTTATCAACACCATAGATATTATCACGCCCTATATCTTTATAAACTTTTCTATCAAGCCCTAAATCCCAGCAGTATTTAAGAGTGTCTTTTACTTCTTGGCTTGCGTAAGGCTTAGCATCTACAATTTTTGGCTTTATTTTTATATCTTTGTATCTAAAAAAATCTTGCCAAAAATTATTTATTGATATCTCTTCGCAATCTACTGTGCATTTACGCTTATAACACTCAGTTGAGTTTTCTTGAATTATTTTTATATGTTCTATTAATTCTTTAGGATAGGTTTTTGAGTTTTTAAAACTTGTGCTAAGCTCTTTTACCCTAGCTTTATAAGAATTTATAATGCAATTATTATCATCTTTACAATCACCAATGCTTTTTAAAAATTCATCTTGGTCTTGTCTTATTTCTTTGGTAATATAAGGAAAGCTTTTATAAATACTATCTAGCTCTATTTTTAACTTATTTATTTGATATGAATAAATATTTGTAATTAGTAAAATAGCTAATATTTTAAGCATAACTCTCCTTTAATATTAATTATTAGATTGTTTCGTAATTCCTAATTCAAATTCCAAAAACAAATCACCTAATTATTAAGTTTTTAGGCAAGGTTACGATATTTTTTAGCAATACAAAGGGACTTGTTAAAATATCTTTAGCTAGAGTAGTTTTATACTCAAGATTATCAAGACTTCCGCTGATTTTTAGCTGAGTTGCGATTTTATTATCCTTGCCACCTATGAAAATCTCTTTTACTATAGGAATATTGCTGATTATTTTATTTGTATTTTTTAAGGTAAAAATATTTAGAACAATATCTGCTGTTTTTGAATTAAGATTAATAATTCCTTTACCACTGCAATCAATGCTATAACCTAAGATATTTACATTTTCAATATTAATTAGGTTATTTTTGTGCTTAAACTCAATTGAACCAAACTTTATTCCTAAACCTTTTTTTGTAAAACCAGGTTTGTTTAAAGTCATAATACTAGGAACGCTCTCAATAAATGCTATTAGATTTATATAGTTTTTTGTATTTGCTAGATATGCCCCCCTAACATTTAATAAGCCCTCAAAATCATCAAGATTTTTACCATTTGCATCTAGGTCAATTTCTCCACTTATAAAGATTTCTTTATTTGTGATTTCATTTAATGTTTTGTGGCTTAGCTCTCTAATATAAGCTAAAAAACTATCCTTACTAATTTTAGCCGATAATTCTCCGCCGTTTTTAAAAGTAGCTTTTATCATAGTTTGATAATTGCTTTTATTAAGGTTTAGTTTTTCAAAATTAAGATTAAAATCTTTATAAAAAATCTTAGAATTAGTTAAATTAAGTTCTATGCTAGAATTATCGCTTTTATCGTTATCTAATTTATTTGCGTCAATTATTGCATTGTTTAAATTTATAGTTGTTTTATTATTTTTTGAGCTAAGTTCAACTAATTTGCTTTTAGTTGTTATTTTTGTTTCATCTTTTTTAATGCTTATATAAAAATCATCTTTAATATATTTATAATTATTATCTAAATTATTAGGATTATTTTTATAGATATTAAAATCAAACATCGCATTAGTAATATTTACAAAAAATACATCATTTTTACTGCTTAATTCAATCTCTCCATTGCTAAATTTTAAACTTTGAAGTTTTTTAGAATACGGCAATAAATCAATAATCTTGCTTTTAATCAGCAAATCATTGCCTAAATAAATCGTGGAATTTAGTTTAGGAAATTCAAGTGTTTTGGTGTTTAGATTAAGGTTTAGTTTAGCACTATCACTAAAATTAAAATATTCTTTATAATCAATATTTAGATTTTTAGCTTCTATGCTTGCTAGTTTAGTTCCTGCATCTAGTTTAAAAACACCATTAGTTATTTTAATCTCGTTTGTATTTGCATCTCCTGTAACATTTACTAATTTATTATTTACGCTAACATTTACATTAGCATTAAATTTAAGATTATTAAAAGTATATGCTCCATTTGATTTAACATTTACTAAAACATCGTGTTTTTTATCATTTCTTAGGCTTATTTTTACATTTGCTTTTGAAGTTCCACTAGTTTGTTTTAAACCTAAAAATACATTATAAGCATTGATGATTTTTTCTATTCCTTCGTTATACAATACATTATTTGCTTGTATATTTATTAAAATATTAGGGCGTAATAAATTATCAAAATTAAGGCTAAAACTATCTACTTTAACATTATTTAAAGAGCTTAAATTAGAGCTTGTAATGTCTAATTGCATATTATTTAATGCTAGTTTTACTTCTTTTGCATAGGCTATCGGAGCTTTATCGTTATATCTTACATTTACATTAGAAAATATCCCATCTCCTAATGATTTTTCTAATTTATTATTTTTTATATAAAAGGCAAAGCTACCTTTAAAATTTTCAAATTTTACCCTATCTATAAGCCATTCTTTCATAATAGGCTTTAAATATTTATCAAAATGAGCCAAAGCTTTTTCTTGATTTTTAATTTCTAATTTTTCTATATCCAAAGAAAAATCATTTTTGCTATTAATTACATTTAATTTAGCATTTAAATCATTGTTTTTAGAATGCAAATAGCCTTTTATTTCTATGCTTTTTGCAATTCTTAAATCTCCATAAAAATACAAATCTTTATATCTTAAACTACTTATATTTATCAATAATTCATTTAAATATGGATTTATTATTAGATTTGTTTCAATGTCATTGCTAGAAATATTTAAATGTTTTTGATCATAATAAACTTGTATTTTATCGCTATCATTTACTTTAACTTCTTTAATGTTTATGTTTTGAAAAAATGCTAAAATTTGTTTAAATTCTTTTAAGTCTAGGATTTTTTTTCTAAGTGCATTGATGTTTATATCTTCATTGCTGTTTGCTTTTTTGATATAAACTTTATTTGCATTTAATATTAATTTTTTATCAAGTTTTATATAAAGCTCTGTTATTTCAATATTTGGTAATTCTAAATTCCTAATTGAAATTCCGTTAGCTAATACAATTACAAAGGCAATTATTAAAAATATGAATATAAAAAGACTTTTTACTATTTTATTTATGTGTTTAGATGTTTTTTTCATCTTTATCCTAGCTATTTTGTTTTATTTATTGCAACCTGTGAAGTCAAACTCAGTAGTATATGTTCCGCAAGGCTCAAACGCAAAGATTATAACAAGTTTAAATAATACAAAATTGCAATTTAGCAAATTAGACCAATATTTATTATTATTTTTCGGACAACCTCAAAGTGGATGGATAGCAATATCAAAACCACAGCTTTTAAGATGGGAGTTTTTAAACGAGCTTACAAAAAATAAAGCAGCCTTAGTAAATATTACATTAATTCCAGGTGAAACAAGTGAATATTTTTTAAGAGAAGTTGCAGCTAAAAAGCTTAACTTAAATCCTGATAAATTATTAGATGAATTATATTCTCAATCAAGTAGAAAAGAAGGAATGCTTACACCTGATACTTATTCAATTCCATTAGGTATTAGCGAAAGATTATTTATAAAATATTTACTAGATTTTACGAAAAAACGCAATGAAACAATAAGCAAAAAGGTTTTTGGAGATTATACAGAGTATAAATTTTATCGTTTTGTTATAGTTGCAAGTATTATTCAAAAAGAAGCAGCAAACGAAAGCGAGATGCCTATTGTAGCAAGTGTTATTTATAATAGACTAAATAAGGGCATGAAGTTGCAAATGGATGGAATGCTAAATTACGGAATGAATTCTCATGTAAAAGTAACACCACAAATGATTAGAGAAGATAATTCAGAGTTTAATTCATATAAAAACTCAGGTCTTCCAAGTGTTTCAATTTGTAACGTTTCAACCCCTGCAATACTAGCAGCAATTTCTCCTGCTAAGACAAATTATTTATATTTTATGAGAGATAAAAAAACGGGAACTCACAAGTTTAACACAACTTTACAAGCTCACGAGCAAGAAGTAGCTAGACAAAGATAGTCTAGTTAGCTTTTTTATTCACTTACTTGCCATTTACCGAGTAGTAATACATTCCTTTAAATTCAAATTTAAAGGAGTTAAAATGAGTATTGTTTATACTTTCACAGACGAATCACCGGCACTGGCTACTCTTAGCTTTTTACCGATAGCAAAGGCTTTTTTAAAGCATGCTAATTTAGAAGTTGAAGTTGCAGATATTTCACTTGCTGCTAGAGTTATGTCTAGTTTTCCTGAGTGCTTAAATGGACAAAAGTGCGAAGATGCTTTAGCTCATTTAGGAGAGCTTGTTAAAAAAGATGGTGCTAATGTTATTAAAACACCAAATATTTCAGCATCAATTCCACAACTAAAAGCTTGCATAAAAGAATTGCAAAGCAAAGGAATAAATGTTCCAAATTATCCAGATGAGCCAAAAAATGATGAAGAAAAGGCTATTAAAGAAAAATATGCAAAAGTTTTAGGCTCAGCAGTAAATCCTGTTTTAAGACAAGGAAACTCAGATAGAAGAAGCACAAAAGCTGTTAAAGACTATGCAAAAGCAAATCCTTATAAGACTAAAAACTTTAGTAAAGATAGTAAAAGCCTTGTAAGTTGTATGAATAGTGATGACTTTTTCTCAAATGAAAAAGCTGTTTTAGTTAAAGAAAATGGCACTGCAAGATTATTTAAAGTTGTTAATGGTGCAAAAACTGAACTAAAATCATTTGAAGTTGTAAGTGGCGAAGTAATGGATGCAACTTTTATGAATGTTGCAAAATTAGATGAGTTTTATGAAAAACAAATAGAGCTTTGCAAAAAAGAAGATATTTTATTCTCACTTCATTTAAAAGCTACAATGATGAAGGTAAGCGATCCTGTGTTATTCGCTCATGCACTTAAGGTATATTTTAAAGACTTATTTGCTGAGTTTGGCGATGAGTTTGCAAATTTAGGAATAAATCCAAACAACGGCTTAAGCGAACTTTTAAGCAAGGTTGAAAACTCAAGCGAAAAAGAGCAAATCCTAAAAAGATATGAAGAGATTTTAAATACAAGAGCTCCAATTTCAATGGTAAATTCTGACAAGGGCATAACAAATCTTCACGTTCCAAGCGATGTAATAGTTGATGCTTCAATGCCTGCAATGCTTAAAAATGGTGCTAAGTTATGGGATAAAAATGGTAATGAAATGGATACAAATGCAGTTATTCCTGATCAAACTTATGCAACTATTTACAAGGCTGTTTTAGACGATATGAGAGCAAATGGTGCAATTAATCCAAGCGTGGTTGGTTCGGTTAGCAACGTTGGTTTAATGGCTAAAAAAGCTCAAGAATACGGCTCACATGATAAAACTTTCATAGCTGACTTAGACGCTACTTATCAAATAGAACTAAATGGCGAAGTTTTAATTTCACATGATGTTAAAAAAGGCGATATTTATAGAATAAATCTAGCTAAACCTGATGCAATAGCTAACTGGATAAAACTTGCAAAACAAAGATGTGAATTAAGTGGCGAGCAAGGAATATTCTGGCTTGATAGTAAAAGAGCAAGCGATAGAATAATCATTGATTTAGTTAAAAAAGAATTAGGAGAAACTTTCTTAATCTTAAGTCCTTATGAAGCTTGCAAAAAAAGTTTAGAAATAATTAGAAGTGGTAAAAACTGTATATCAATTACAGGAAACGTTTTAAGAGATTATTTAACAGACCTTTTCCCAATTTTAGAATTAGGAACAAGTGCAAAAATGCTTTCAATTGTTCCTATGCTAAATGGTGGAGCAATGTTTGAAACAGGTGCTGGTGGTTCAGCTCCAAAACAAGTAGAACAAGTAATTACAGAAAATCACTTAAGATGGGATAGTTTAGGTGAGTTTTTAGCACTTCAAAGCTCATTAGAATTTGAAGGAAATAAAGGAAATGCTAAGGCTATGGTTTTAGCTGAAGCTTTTGATGAGGCAATTGCTTCTTATTTAAATGAAAATAAAGCACCTAGTAGAAATGCAAAAGAAAATGATAATAGAACAAGTCATGTTTATTTTGCAATTTATTTAGCAAATGCACTTGCTAAGCAAAATAAAGATGAAAATATGAAAAATCACTTCAAAAACATTGCTGAAAATCTGAATTCAAATTCTTCTAAAATTATTGAAGAATATATGAACGAAGAAGGAAAAGCTGTGGATTTAGATGGTTATTATGTTTTAGGCGAAGTAGCTGAAAAAATCATGAGACCAAGTGTTACATTTAATAATATTATAAAATCAATTTAAGGAGTAAAAATGAATATACACGAGTATCAAGCAAAAGAAATTTTTGCTAAGTTTGGTGTGCCTACATTAAAAGGTAAGGTTGCATTTAGTGTTGAAGAAGCTGTAGCTAATGCTAAAGAATTAGGCGGAAGTGTTTGGGCTGTAAAAGCTCAAATACACGCAGGTGGTCGTGGTCTTGGTGGCGGTGTAAAAATCGCTAAGAGTTTAGATGAAGTTAAAATGTATGCTGAAAAAATCTTAGGAATGAACCTTGTAACCCATCAAACAGGACCTGAAGGAAAACTTGTTAGAAAGCTTTATATTGAAAGCGGTGCAAATATAGAAAAAGAATATTATTTGGCACTACTATTTAATAGAATGGAAGAAAAAATTACAATTATAGCATCAAGCGAAGGTGGTATGGATATAGAAAAAGTTGCAGCAGAGCAACCAGAAAAAATAGCAAAAGTTACAATTGACCCAGCAATCGGCTTTAAAATGTTTCATGGACTTGAAGTTGTAAAAGTTCTAGGACTAAATAAAGATGAAGGTAAAAAACTAATCACTTTCATTGATAAATTATATAAATTATATCTAGCAAAAGATGCTAATTTAGTTGAGATAAATCCACTTATAAAAACTGCTGAAGGTGAATTTTTCGCGCTTGATGCAAAAATGAGTTTTGATGATAGCGGTCTTTATAGAAATCCTGATATTGCAGAATTAAAAGATGAAACAGAAGAAAATCCAGCTGAACTTGAAGCTAGTAAATATGGCTTAAGTTATGTAAAACTTGATGGCGATGTAGCTTGTATGGTAAATGGTGCAGGCTTAGCAATGGCTACAATGGATATTATTAATTATAGTGGCTGCAAACCAGCAAACTTCTTAGATGTTGGTGGTGGAGCAAGTGCTGAAACGGTTGCAAAAGCATTTGAGATTATCATGAGAGATAAGAATGTAAAAGTAATCTTTATCAATATCTTTGGTGGTATCGTAAGATGCGATAGAATTGCAAATGGTGTATTAGAAGCTACTAAAACAACGCAAATTGATATTCCTGTGGTTGTTCGCCTAGATGGAACAAACGCTAAAGAAGCAAAAGAGATTTTAGATAATTCAGGTCTTAAAAATATTCACGCAGCAACAGACTTTGCAAATGGTGCTGAAATCGTAAAAAGCTTAGTAAAGTAAGGAGAAAATAATGAGTATATTAGTAAATAAAAATACAAAAGTAATAGTTCAAGGCTTTACAGGTAAAGAAGCTACATTTCACGCAGAGCAATGCATTGCTTATGGCACAAATATTGTTGGTGGTGTAACTCCGTTTAAAGGTGGAGAAACTCATCTTGGAAAACCTGTATTTGATACAGTTAAAGAAGCAGTTGCTAAAACTGGTGCTGATACAAGCTTAATTTTCGTTCCTCCATTTGCTGTTGGAGATAGTATTATTGAAGCAGCTGATGCAGGTATTAAACTAGCAGTTGTAATTACAGAGCACACTCCTGTAAAAGATATGATGTTTGCAAAAGCTTATGCAAATAAAAAAGGTATGAAAATTATAGGACCAAATTGCCCAGGAATTATTACAGCAGATGAATGTAAGTTAGGAATTATGCCAGGCTTTATATTTAAAAAGGGAAATATCGGCGTAATTTCAAAAAGTGGAACATTAACTTACGAAGCAGCAAATCAAGTTGTTTTAGGTGGATACGGAATTACAACTGCAGTTGGAATCGGTGGAGATCCAATCATAGGACTTGCTTATAAAGAATTATTAGCTGAGTTTGAAAAAGATGAGCAAACGAAAGCTATTGTTATGATAGGTGAAATCGGTGGAAGTTTAGAAGTTGAAGCTGCTAAATTTATAAAAGAAAATATCACTAAGCCTGTTGTAGCATTTATTGCTGGTGCAACAGCTCCAAAAGGTAAAAGAATGGGTCACGCTGGTGCAATAGTTGGAAGTGCTGATGAGAGTGCTGCTGCTAAAAAAGAAGCTTTAAAGAGCTATGGCGTTCATGTAGTTGATTCTCCTGCAGATATCGGTAAAAAAATCAAAGAAATTTTAAAGTAATTTAAATCCTAGCCTTTTGGCTAGGTAAAAGAAAGGAAAACAAATGGAAACTAACGCTCCTGTATGGGTTGATGAGAAAAGATGTAAAGCCTGTAATATATGCGTAAGCTATTGTCCTATGGGTGTTATTGCTATGAGAGATGAGCCAAGTGCAGTGCTTGGTCAAATGATTGAAGTGGTTAATCCAGAATCATGTATCGGATGTAGAGATTGTGAAAATCACTGCCCTGATTTTGCGATTAATGTTGCTGATGCTAAGAGCTTTAAGTTTGCAAAACCTTCTCAAGAAGGCAAAGACAGAGCTGCAGCAATTAAAGCTAATAATTTTAAAAAGTTAAAGGCGTAACAATGAGAGAAGTAATATCAACAGGAAATAACCTAATAGCTCAAGCTGCAATTGATTGTGGTTGCACATTTTTTGGTGGCTATCCTATCACTCCAAGTAGTGAAATAGCTCATGAATTAAGCCATCTTTTACCAAAAAATAATGGAACATTTATACAAATGGAAGATGAAATAAGTGGAATTAGTGTTGCCTTAGGTGCTGCTATGAGTGGTGCAAAAGCAATGACAGCAAGTAGTGGTCCAGGAATTAGCCTTAAATCAGAGCAAATCGGACTTGCTTATATAGCTGAAATTCCAATCGTTATAGTAAACGTTATGCGTGGAGGACCTTCAACTGGCTTACCAACTCGTGTTGCTCAAGGTGATTTATTCCAAGCTAAATCTCCAAGCCATGGCGATATGGCAAGTATTGCTATTGCACCTGCAAGCTTAGAAGAAAGTTATAATCTAACAATTACTGCATTTAATTATGCGAATAAATATTCAACTCCAGTGTTTTTATTAATGGATGAAACGGTTGGACATATGAATGGTAAGGCAATTTTACCTGAAATAAAAGATTTAAAAATAGAACCACGCCGTGAATTTACAGGTGATCCTAAAGAATATAAGCCATATAAAGCAGAAATGAACGAACCAGCTACTTTAAATCCATTCTTTAAAGGCTATCGCTATCATGTAACAGGACTTCATCATGGAGACATAGGCTTTCCAACAGAAGATGGAAAAATAGTTGATTACAATATGAAAAGACTTATAGGTAAGGTAAAAAATAAAGTTGATGAAATTGCATTATTTGAAGAATTTATGCTAGATGATGCAGATATTTGCATTATTGCTTATGGTAGCGTATCTCGTGCAGCAAAAGAAGCAATTACTAGACTTAGAGCACAAGGTTATAAGGTTGGTTTATTTAGACCTATTACTTTATATCCAGTGCATGAGAAAAAATTAGCTGAAGTTTGTTCAAGATTTAAAAAGATTTTAGTAACAGAGCTAAATATGGGACAATATTTAGAAGAAATTCAAAGAGCAAGTAAAAGAGATGATTTTGCTAGCTTACATAGAGCTAATGGTCGTCCTATTACTCCAAGTGAAATTGAAGCAAAAGTAAAGGAGAGTTTCTAATGTCATTTAATTATGATGAATATCTAAGAGTAGATAAAATGCCTACTCAGTGGTGCTGGGGCTGTGGTGATGGTGTTGTTTTAAAATGTATTATTAAAGCTATTGCTAAAATGGGCTGGGATATGAACGATGTTTGTATGGTTAGTGGAATTGGCTGTAGCGGTAGAATGAGCTCTTATGTAAATTGTAATACAGTTCATACTACTCATGGTCGTGCATTAGCTTATGCAACTGGTATAAAACTAGCAAATCCTACAAAACATGTAATCGTTGTAACAGGAGATGGCGATACAACTGCAATCGGTGGTAATCATTTAATCCATGCAGCAAGAAGAAATATAGATTTAACTCATATTATGATTAATAACTTTATTTATGGACTTACAAACTCTCAAACAAGCCCAATGACTCCACAAGGATTTTACACAGTTACTGCTCAATTTGGTAATATTGACCCAAGTTTTGATGCTTGTGAGCTTGTAAAAGCTGCAGGTGCTAGTTTTATTGCTCGTGGTAATGTAATTGAAGCAAATAAGCTTGAGAATATGATTTATAAAGCAATGAGCCATGAGGGTTATAGTTTTATTGATTGCTTTAGTAACTGCCATATTAACCTAGGTCGTAAAAACAAAATGGGTGAAGCTGTTCAAATGCTTGATTGGATTAGCAATCGCTCAGTAGAAAAATCAAAATTTGATAAATTAAGCGAAGAAGAAAGGGCGAATAAATTCCCAACAGGAATTTTATATGAGAATAAAACTAAGCCTGAGTATTGCAAAGCTTATGAAGAAGTTCGCCGTGCAGCACAAGCAAATAGAATGGTAGATTTAAATGCTTTAGGAGGTGCTAAATGAAATTCCAACTAAGATTTGGTGGAGAAGGCGGACAAGGTGTAATTACCGCAGGAGAAATTTTAGCAGCTGCTTGGATGGAAAAGGGCGGAAGCAATAAAAATGGTGGTTATGCTATAAAAGCAAGCACCTATACTTCTCAAGTTCGTGGTGGTCCAACTAAGGTTGATATTATTTTAGATGACAATGAAATATTATTTCCTTACGCAGTAGAAGGAGAAATTTCTTTTATGCTTTCAACTGCTCAAAAAGGCTATGCAGGGTTTAAAGATGGCGTTTGTGAAGGCGGTATTATAGTAGTTGAACCAAACCTTGTAAAACCTAGCGAAGAAGATAGGAAGAAATTTAAAATAATTGAAATTCCTATTATTACAATAGCAAAAGATGAAGTTGGAAATGTTGCAACTCAATCAGTTGTAGCGCTTGCAATTGCTGTTTATATGAGTAAATGTATGGATATTGAAGCTGTAAAAGAAGTAATGTTAAGCCATGTTCCAGCAAAAACTCGTGATGCAAATGCTAAAGCTTATGATTTAGGTATTAAATACGCTAAAGAAGCTTTAGGAGAATAATTTAATTTCGCCCCTTAAATGGGGCTTTTTAAGGAAAACTTATGTCAAAGGACAAAATTCCATTAGCTATTTTATGTATATTAATAGCTCTTTCTTTTGTTTTTATTCCGGTTCCTGAAAGTTTAGTTTCTATAAAACAAGCAGCTTTATTAAAAGCTAATCCTGATTTTTCAAGTGAAAAAATATTTAGTTTAAGTTTAAGTGATGCTAGACTTGCATGGATTTATTTAGGTTGCTTTATAGCTACGATTTTATGTATTATCTTAAAGGTTATGCCGCTTGGTGCAGTAAGCTTAATAGCTATTGCATTTGTTGCAATCAGCACAATTAGTGTGGGTGCTGATATTAGTGGTGCAGCAAGAAGCAAAGCTGCTATTAAAGATGCTTTAAGTGCGTTTTCAAATAGCTTAATTTGGCTTATAGTTATATCAATTATGCTTGCTCGTGGTATTATTAAAACTGGTCTTGGAAGAAGATTAGCGTTTTATTTTTTAAGCATATTTGGTAAAAAAACTTTAGGTATAGGATATTCAATTGCTTTAAGCGAAGTATTCTTAGCTCCTATTACTCCATCAAATACAGCAAGGGGTGGTGGTATTATTAACCCTATTGTTCAATCAATTGCTAAAGCTTTAGGTTCAGAGCCAAATAGCCCTACACAAAATAAAGTAGGAACATATCTTAGTCTTGTAAATTATCAATCAAACCCAATTACATCTGCTATGTTTATTACTGCAACTGCACCAAATCCACTTGTAGTAAAATTAATCTCAGATGCAACAAATGCAAATATTAGCATTACATGGGGGCAATGGGCTTTAGGAATGTTTGTTCCTGGTATGTGTGCAATATTGCTAATGCCTTTAGTAATATATTTTTTAAGTCCGCCTGAGCTAAAACAAACGCCTGATGCAAGAGAACTTGCTAAAAAAGAATTAGCAGCTATGGGTAAGTTTAGTTTAGATGAAAAAATCATGCTTAGTATTTTTGGATTATGCTTATTTTTATGGGCTGGAATGCCTAGTAATTTTGCTAATTGGTTTGGCTTTAGTGAGTATTCAAAGGCTTTAAGTTTTGATCCTGCTAGTGTTGCTGCCCTAGGACTTGCGATTGCACTTTTAACTGGGGTTTTAAAATATGATGAATTATTAGCAGAAAAAACTGCATGGGATACTTTAGTATGGTTTGCTGCTTTAATTATGCTTGCAACTATGCTTGATAAATTAGGCTTAGCTTCGTTTTTGGGTCAAGAATTAAAATTAGCAGCTTCATCTTTAGGACTTAGCACTACTTTTATTATGGTATTTTTTACTTTAGCATTTTTGTATTCTCACTACTTTTTTGCAAGCACAACGGCTCACATTTCAGCGATGTTTTTAGTATTTTATAAAACGGGGCTTGATTTAGGAGCACCGCCTATGCTGTATGCTTTTATGCTAGCAGCAGCAGGAAATATTATGATGGCACTAACTCATTATGCTACAGGAACTGCACCAGTGGTTTTTGGAAGTGGTTATGTAAGTCTTAATAGATGGTGGATAGTAGGATTTATAGTAAGCGTTGTTGATATTATAGTAATGATTTGTGTTGGCTTAGTATGGTGGAAAATACTAGGATTTTATTAATTTTTTTAAAGAATTTGAAATAGGAAATTCCTATTTCAAATTCCAAGACTAATTTAACACAAAGATTATCTTCTTTAGGCTAGAATAAAAACACAATTTAATTACAAGGAGAAATGATGAAAAAAGTTGGTATTTTTTACGCTACAAAAGGCGGCACAACAAAAGCTTTCGCAGAGCAAATCGCAGCAAAAATCGGTGCTGATGTTATAAATATTAAAGATGTTGAAATAAACGCATTAGCAGAATATAAAACTTTAGTTTTAATGAGCTCAAGCTATTTCTTTGGAGCACTTGCAGAAGATTGGGGAAGCAAGGTAAAATTATTAAATACTATTGATTTTAGTGATAAAAATGTGGCTATTGTTGGTGTTGGCGGACAAGAAAGACATCCTGATAGTTTTTGCTCAGGTGTAGCTGATTTTTATGATAAATTAGCGTTTAGTGGAGCAAGATTTATAGGTGAAGTTTGTTCAAGTGATTATAAATACACTTTCTCAAGACTTCAACACGGAAATGCTTTAAGAGGACTTTGCCTTGATAAAGCTGATGGTGATAAAAACGAAGCAAGAATTAATGCTTGGGTTGAAAGTATCAAAAAATATTTATAATTTTAAGGAAGCTTAGCTTCCTTTTGAGTAATGAAAGCATTTTTTAAACACTTATATTTGATATTTATTTTTAGACTTTGTTATGATAAAAAAGGTAATTTTTTATTATTTTTATTTCAATTAATCTCAGCATTTTTTGTTTTTATAACTTTTTTTATAACGATTTTTTATAGCTCAGAATATATAAGCGATCATACAAAAAAACTTGATGAGCTTAAAAAGGCTGAAGGCGTATTGTATGATGTAGAGAAGATAGTTCATGAAAAAATATTTAGAATCTTTAGAAAAAGAACTTACATTATATAGCATTATAAAATGATTGATGATAATAAAAACCATAAGACCTTCATAGTAAGAGAAGATAAAAGCTATGCAAAAAATCTAATAGGGCAAAAAGTAATTATTCATTATGTTCCTAGCGTATTTTACCCAGAAATTAGGCAATTAGAATCAAATGGCTTTATTTATGAGCGTTACAGCGTAAGAGATGATTATGAGAATTTAAAGTATGTTTTCGCATTTTTTATATTTTTTACAAGTATTTTTTATATGCTAAATATCAAAGGAAAATACCCTAATAATTATGAATTACCACAGATAAGACATAGTATAAGGCTAAAGACTTTTAATAAATATTTTTTGATTTTATTAATGTGGTTTGTTTTTATAATTGCAGCTTTTAAATACAGCGATGAAATTATAATAATGTATTTTTTAACTATCTTAAATCTTATAATTACGCTAATTTTTGAGCTAAAATTTAATATTATTAGGCTTAATTTTTATGATGATTTTTTAGAATTTGAATGCGGATTTTGGCTTTTTAAAATCAAATCTATAAAATCATTTGATTTAAAAAATCTAATAATTACTACAAAATATTTAAAATTTAAAATCAACAAAGATGATTTAAGCGATGAAGATTTAAAGGTTTTTCAAGACTTTTGCCAAAACTTAATTTCTAAAATTTCTAAATAAAACAATCAAGCAAATTTCTATTTTGTAATTCTTTTCGTTTTGTATTAAATATAAGCTTGATTTTAACTCTAATTTATTGATTAGAGTAGGTTGTTTTGTGTGTTTATTGTAATAAATTTATAAAGAATTTGAATTAGGAATTTTAAAACAATATTTAAACCTTACAAAAACAATAAAAGCAAATTCCTAATTCAAATTCTTTAAACAAAAGCTAATAAATCAAAAGCTTACATTTAACGCAATAAACTAATTCTTAATTAAATATAAAGAAAAAATATTAATTGAATAAAGTTACAAAAATATTACAAAATTTAAGAAAATCTTTAGATTTTTGTAATATATTAATTTAAACTTAATTTTAGGAGTTAATATGAAAGGTAAAGTTTCTTTAGCAAAACTTATAGCCCCTATCTTTACTGGGTTGTTTGTTTATGCTTGTTCATACATTTTTGCTGATTATTCGGTGCTTAGTATGAATGCTTGGATTTTTGTTAGCATTTTTGCTGCTTTAGTAGTTGGGCTTATTTTAGAGCCTATGCCACCTGCGTTTTTAGGAATTATCGCTATTGCTTTAGCTGTATTATTTAAGGTTGGACCAGTAAAATCAGGTGAAGTAGGTGCAAAGATTAGTGCAGAAGCTGCGATTAACTGGGGTTTAACAGGATTTTCAAATTCGGTTGTATGGCTTATATTTGCTTCGTTTATGATAGGAATAGGCTATCAAAATAGTGGTCTTGGAAAAAGAATTGCCTTAATTTTGGTTAATAAATTAGGTAAATCTACTTTAGGTTTAGGCTATGCAATTGCTATTGCTGATTTAATTTTAGCCCCATTTATTCCAAGCAATGCAGCAAGAAGTGGAGGGACAATCTATCCAATTGCTATGAGTATTCCTACTATGTATGATAGCTCACCAGAAAAAGAACCTAGAAAAGTAGGTGCTTATATTGCATGGGTAAGCCTTGCTACTACTTGTATTTCAAGCTCAATTTTTCTAACAGGTCAAGCGCCAAACCCACTTGCTTTAGAAATTTTATCAAAATCAGGAATAGCAGTAGTTGATTGGATGGGCTGGTTTTTATGCTTTTTACCTGTTGGAATAATTTTATTTTTAATCACACCATTATTAACATATTATATTTATCCACCTGAAGTAAAAGGCTCTAGTAAAATTAGTGCGTGGGCTAAAGAAGAATTAACTAAACTTGGCTCAATTAAACCAAAAGAATTATTAATGTTAAGCATTTCAGTTCTTGCTCTAATTTTATGGATAGGCTCAAAAAAATTTGGCGTAAGTGCTACAACAACAGCCTTAATTGTAATTGTTTTAATGATAGTTACAAATATTATTACTTGGAATGATTTTTTAGCTAATAAACCAGCTTGGAATGTTCTTACTTGGTTTGCAACTTTAGTAACTATGGCAGGGGGTTTAAAAAATGTTGGCTTCTTAGACTTTTTATCAAAATATACAGATAGTTTATTAAGTGGATTTTCACCTACTACTGCTGTGTTTGTTTTATTATTAGTATTTTGTTTATTGAGATATTTTTTCGCTTCAGGCACTGCTTATGTTACTGCAGTTGTTGGAGTGTTTGCGATTATTGCAGGAAAAATTGAAGGCTTTGATGCGTCATTTATAATGATGTTTTTACTAGCTCCTATGGGTATGATTAGCGTATTAACACCTTATGGAACAGGACATAGTCCGATTTGGTTTGCAAGTGGATATATAAAAGGTAGTGAGTTTTGGAAATTAGGTGCTATTTTTGGAGCGATTTATTTACTAATTTACACACTTATTGCTTATCCGTGGTTTAAATTTATTATTCCACATATTTTTTCGTAAGTCGTTTATAAATCATTAGTAGAATGAAAAAAAATTAAGAAAAGGAGTAAAAGTGTCTAGTAAAATTGAGAATTTTTTAGGCAAAAGAGTTGATGGCACAAAATCACGCTTACCTGCTAAGCTTGACTTCTATCAAAGTGCTACTGGTTTAATTCTAGGGCTTTTTATGTGGGGACATATGATATTTGTTTCTACCGTTTTAATTAGCCCTGATTTTTTTAATGCTACGGCTAAGTTTTTTGAAGGTTCAGCTATTTTTGATACCCCAAAACCTGCCATAGTATCTTGCATGGTGTTTGTAATTTTTGTTATTTTCTTCGTTCATGCTGCGCTTGGAATGAGAAAATTACCTATTACTTATCGCCAATGGCAAATCACAAGAGAGCATTCAAAACTAATCAAGCATGAAGATACAACTTTATGGGTTATTCAAGCCTGTACCGGATTTTTAATGTTCTTCTTTGCATCTATGCACCTTGCTATGATGTTTTTTAATCCTGAGACAATTAGATTCTTAGGTGCTGTTGAAAGAATTGTAAATCACAATATGTGGGCGTTTTATTTGATTTTATTATTTGCTGTTGAACTTCATGGCGGAATAGGTCTTTATAGACTATGCGTTAAATGGGGTTGGTTTGATGGTGAAGATGTAAAAACTGCAAGAGCTAGAAGAAAAACTCTTAAAAAATTAAAATGGATTATTAGTATTTTCTTTATAGTTTTAGGACTTGCTAATTTAGCAGTATTCATAAAAGCTGGAATGAGCTTATAACAAATAGAAAGGCTTAGAATGAAAGTAGAATTTAGTGATGCTTTGATAGTTGGTGGAGGACTTGCAGGTCTTAGGTCTGCAGTTGAAGTTGCTAAGAGTGGTCAATCGGTTACGCTTTTGAGTATTTGTCCTGTTAAGCGTTCTCACTCAGCAGCAGTTCAAGGTGGTATGCAAGCAAGCCTTGCTAATGGAAATAAAGGTGAAGGCGATAATGAAGACTTACACTTCGCTGATACTGTAAAAGGAAGCGACTGGGGTTGCGATCAAGAAGTAGCTCGTATGTTTGCTCAAACAGCACCTAAGGCTGTTCGTGAATTAGCTAGTTGGGGTGTGCCTTGGACTAGAATTACTAAAGGTCCTAGAAGTGTTGTAATCAACGCTCAAAAAGTAACAATAGAAGAAAAAGCAGAAGCACACGGACTAATAAACGCAAGAGATTTTGGTGGAACTAAAAAATGGAGAACCTGTTATATAGCTGATGCTACTGGGCATTGTATGATTTTTGGTGTTGCAAATGAAGCTATAAAGCATAATGTAAAAATCATAGATAGAATGGAAGCTTTAAGAATTA
The DNA here is from genome assembly GCF_057802535.1 of Campylobacter sp. DY7. Lineage (NCBI taxonomy): Bacteria > Pseudomonadati > Campylobacterota > Epsilonproteobacteria > Campylobacterales > Campylobacteraceae > Campylobacter > Campylobacter sp. DY7. The sequence goes on along the minus strand of NZ_JBYJAU010000010.1, from coordinate 3,334 downwards.
TTCATAAAGATGGCGTTTGTTTAGGAGTAGTTGCAAGAAGTTTGATTGATGGAAGCCTAACAGCATTTGTTTCAAAAGGCACAATGATTGCAACGGGTGGTTATGGTAGAGTTTATAAGCAAACCACAAACGCAGTTATTTGTGAAGGAACAGGTGCAGCTATGGCACTTGAGACTGGAATTTGCTCTTTATCAAATATGGAAGCAGTTCAATTTCACCCAACACCGATTGTTCCAAGTGGAATACTTTTAACAGAAGGTTGCCGTGGTGATGGTGGGGTTTTAAGAGATGTTGATGGATATCGCTTTATGCCTGATTATGAACCAGAGAAAAAAGAACTTGCTAGCCGTGATGTTGTAAGTCGTCGTATGATGGAGCATATTAGAAAAGGAAAAGGCGTAAAGAGTCCTTATGGGGAGCATTTATGGCTTGATATTTCAATTTTAGGTCGTGCTCATGTAGAAAAAAACTTAAGAGATGTTCAAGATATTTGTAAGACATTTAACGGAATTGACCCTGCTGATGAAGGTCCAAAAGGTTGGGCGCCAGTTCTTCCTATGCAACATTATTCAATGGGTGGAATTAGAACTAAGCCAAACGGAGAAACTCCTCGTATGAAAGGACTTTTTGCAGCTGGTGAAGCAGCTTGCTGGGATATGCATGGATTTAATAGACTTGGTGGAAATAGTTGTGCTGAAACCGTTGTAGCAGGTATGATTGTAGGAGATTATTTTGCTGAGTATTGCAAAAACAATGCAATTGTAGCTGATATGAATGTGGTGCAAGAGTTTTTAAATAAAGAAGCAAATTATTTAAAAGAAATAGCAAATCGTGAAGGTAAATATAATATTTTTGAAATCAAAAATGAAATGAAAGATATTATGTGGGAGCATGTTGCTATATTTAGAACAGGCGAAGGCTTAGAGTATGCAGTAAAACGCCTTGAAGAATTATTAGTAGAAAGCTCAAAAGTAGCTATTAAAGATAAAGAATTAAATAGTTCAAATCCAGAGCTTGAAGAAGCTTATAGAGTTCCAAGAATGCTAAAAGTTGCACTTTGTGTAGCTCGTGGTGCATTACTTAGAACAGAAAGCCGTGGAGCACATTATAGAGAAGATTATCCAAAAAGAGATGACTTAAACTGGATGAAAAGAACTATGACTTATTGGGATGAAGGTTCTACTTTACCTAGAGTTGAATATGAAGACTTAGATATCATGAAAATGGAAATGCCACCAGCATTCCGTGGATATGGTGCAAAAGGGAATATCATAGAAAACCCATTAAGCGAAGTTCGCCAAAAGCAAGTAGATGAAATAACAGAAAAAATGCAAGCAGAAGGCAAAAACAGATATGAAATTCAAGATGCGTTAATGCCTTATGAATTACAAGCTAAATTTAAAGCACCAAACCAAAGAATAGGGGTTGATTATGAGTAGAAAATTAACGATAAAAGCATTTAAATATAATCCATATAGCAAAATAAGCAAACCGCATTTTGCTACTTATGAGCTAGAAGAAACTGATGGTATGACTATTTTTATAGTTTTAAATATGATTAGAGAAAGATTTGATGCTAGTTTAAGCTTTGACTTTGTTTGTCGTGCTGGAATTTGTGGTTCGTGTGCGATGATGATTAATGGTAAGCCAAAATTAGCTTGCAGAACTTTAACTAGAGATTATCCTGATGGAGTAATTGAGCTTATGCCATTACCTGCATTTAAGCATATTAAAGATTTAAGTGTTAATACAGGTGAATGGATGGAAGGTATGTGTAAAAGAGTTGAAAGCTGGATACATACTGATAAAGTTACTGATATTTCTAAGATTGAAGAAAAGGTTGAGCCTGCTATTGCTGAAGAAACATTTGAGCTTGATCGCTGTATTGAATGCGGTATTTGTATAGCTTCATGTGCAACTAAAGTTATGAGACCAAATTTTATTGGAGCAGCAGGTCTTATGAGAGCTGCAAGATACGAGCAAGACCCACATGATAACAGAACTTTAGATGATTTTTATGAGTTAATTGGTGATGATGATGGTATTTTTGCTTGTATGAGCTTACTTGCTTGTGAAGATAATTGTCCAAAACAATTACCATTGCAAACAAAAATCGCTTACCTAAGACGCAAATTAGCTACAAATAAGAATTAAGTTTTCTTTAAAATCCTATTTCAAATTTCAAAAAGAATTTGAAATAGGAATTAAACCTTAAAATTAGATTTTAAATTCTTATTAATTAAATTTTTTATTTTATATAAGTTATAAATTAGTTTTTAATGATACAATTACGCCTTTTTAAACAAATTACACTTATTTAGAAAGGTTATGAATGAAACTTACAAATAAAGTTCCATTGTTAGTGGGAATTCCACTTATTTTATGCTTTATTATTTTAGGCGTTGTAAATTACGAAAGCTCTAAAAACGATTCTTATAGTGCTTTAAATCAAAGCAAGAAAAACACATTAGATTCTACTGTGATGTATATAAATGCTTATTTTGCAGGAAAAAAGACTTTTATAGCAGAACTTGTAGAAAAATTTGATGAAGTTGATAGTAAAAATGATAAAGGCATATTAAATGTTTTAGATTTATACTATGATGTTTCAGGCTTTAAGGCTGGTATTTTTTATGTAAGAGCTAGCGATGGCAAAATTTTTCAAAAAGTAAATAAAGAAGAAAAAGCTAATGTTTTAGAAAATACAGAATATAGAAACGATAGTTGGTATAAAGAAGCTGTAAGCGAAGGTAGAGTTATTATAGGAAATGAAGTTTTTTATAATGACGCATTAGGCAAAAATGCAGCAACAATAGCAGCACCTGTGTTTGAGAATGGTAAGATTGTAGGTGTTATAGCAGGAGATGTTTTATTAGAAGAAATGAGAGAAAATATCTTATCTCTTAAGCCATCAAGAACAAGTTCAACCTTTGCTTTTGATAGTAGAAAATTATTTACAATCTATGCAGATAGTAAGCAAGAACTAAAACCTGCAACAATAGCAGATGAAGTTACTAAAAAATTACAAGAAATAAGCGCTTCTAAAAATAAATCAAATGGCACAATAACTCCTATTGAATATAATCTTAATAATATTGATCAAGTAGCAGTTTGTGCTTACCATAATGATTTAAACTGGACTATTTGTGCTACGAGTGAAGCTAGTGAATTTGATGAGAGCTTAGGTAGTTTAATTAAACAAAACCTAACAATCTTTACAATCTCATTAATAATCATACTAGCATTACTATACTTCTTAATCAAACACTCTCTACGCCCACTAGACATAATCCAACAAGGTCTTAAAGAAGTATTTAGTTTAGTAAATCACGAA
>NZ_JBYJAU010000048.1:0-579 GCF_057802535.1 Campylobacter sp. DY7 | reverse complement strand
GCCCCGTAGACGAGCAGCGCCGGGGCCAGGAGCACCGCGGCCGAGCAACTGGGCGTCACGTGGAACGCGATCGGGGTGCCACCGACCTGGACGACGAAGTTGTCGCGGGCCGCGACGACACCCCCGGCGAAGAGCGGATTGGTCCAGAATGCCGTCGCCAAGGCCTCGGCCACCGCGATCCCCTCGATGAACACGAGGGATGCCACGGCGGCGAGGATCGCGACGATGGCGAGCACGCGTTGCGCCCACCCGGGCCTGTCCCGCTGCTCGCGCGAGCGGTGGCGGCGACGAAGCTGATCGGACGACATGGCGTCCTGCCTTTCTTCTCCCGACCACGGGGTCCGACTCGTACCTGAACGGATCGGACCCCGCGGATTCAGGGGTTCGTGCGGTGGAGACGATGCGTGCGGATTCGGAGCAGCGCACCGATGAACAGCACGACCGCGGCGACCGCGAGTGCCGCCGTGGGGGACACCCCGCCGGTCGCGGCGAGGGTTCCCCCGGTGATGAGCACGGGCTGCGCACCGGCGCCCGGGCTATACACGGCTGTTCCCCGCCGCCTCGTTCCGCACGTCCATC
>NZ_JBYJAU010000047.1:0-585 GCF_057802535.1 Campylobacter sp. DY7 | reverse complement strand
AATGATTTTTTAGAAGAAAATGGAAAAACTATTTTAAAAGGCGATGCGGCTAATTATGTAGCGGGTTGGTTTAGTGAAATTGCATTTGATTTAAAATATCTTGAAAGTGATAGTGATAATAATGGGGTTTTAAATAGTGAAGAGTTGATGAATACTTTAATTGATGTTTGTTATTTTGATGAGAATAAAGATGGAATTTATGTCTTAAGCGAGATTGTGAAAAAAGACAAAATATTAGAAGAAGACATTAATGAATTTGGCGAAAAAAACATAAACACTATTTCAAAAATGATTAATAATAGAATATTTTTTGATAAAGATAAAGATGGAGAAATATTAGTAAAAGAACAATACATTGAAGATGAAAGCGAATATTTTAAAAACTTAAATCAAGCAAAAGAAGAATTAAAAGATAAGAAAGAAAAAATAGAAATTAATCCAAAGCTAAAAGAATACGCAATAAATGAAGAAAATAATCACATAAGAAAGCTAAAGCAAGATATACAACTATTTAAAAACTCAAATGCTTTAAAAATAAATGAAGATAAAGAAAAAGAATTAAAAGATAAAAATACTTTAGAAGAT